>CAYRFU010000387.1:0-6153 GCA_964423525.1 uncultured Burkholderiales bacterium
TGAGCTCAGTGGCCTCCGTGTTATAACCCTTCTTCCTCGGCCAGTCGAATGTCAAAAGGCCCTATTGGGCCTCGAACCCTCAGGCCACTCGCACCGGATTCTCTCACGGAGGTTCTCGTTAGGCGCTTTCTTGGTGGCGTCGAGAGCGTTATCCTCGCAAAGCGGGTCCCTGCTCGACTACTGCGAGTCCCAGAAATGAAAGAGACCCTCGGCATCGGGGGGGGTCATCCGCCAAGGGTCTAGAGGGTGACCCTCTGGCACAAGAATACCGAAGTTCTTATCTAAACTGTAGGTATACATATACTAGAGATGACTAGTATAAAGATACTACCGCTCCTCAGAATTACTCATGACAGATGAGCGTTCTTGACCATAAAAAAAGAGCGCGGGCTGCCCGCGCTCTTTTGCAAGCCTGGAAAATCAGGCCTGAATCTGTTCCAAGGCGCGCTCTGCGTCAACAAAACCTGCGCCTTGCTCAATGGGAGCGAACTCACCCATCGAGTCGGCGGTGGCGGCCAGAAGCTCGCGGGTCTCCTCGGGTGTTAAGTCACGCACCTGCTCTAGACCGGCAGCGACTCCAGCCACGAGCGGGGCCGCAAAGGAAGTCCCCGGGGCGGCAACCAGTCCCTCCTCAGGAATGTAGACGCCGGGAAGATTCGGCTTGATCAAGTCCTCAACTTCTTCATCACTGAAGTCTGACAAGTCTTCCGGAAGACCAAGAGCCATCGCCATCTCAGGATTCATCGCCAGGAGCATCCGAAGTTCTTCGCCTGACATCTCCCGAAGGGCCTCGACGGCTTGAGCGGTCTGTTCCATTTCAGAACCGGGAACACTCCAGGCGGAGATGAATTCGCCGGGAGCCATCACGTTCGGCTTGACCAGACCGTCGTCAGTGGGACCTCGGGAAGAGAAATCACTAACGGTAGTAGGATTCAAAGCGGCTCCCACAGCCAACGCCATGGGGGCGTCAGCCGGCGAACCGATGGTTCTGCCCTGCGGACCAGAGTTGCCGGCAGCGGCGATGACGGTGATGCCCTCACGGTCAGCGGCAGCAACAGCTCGGTTGACGGGGTCGAGCATATCAGGGAAGCCATCAGGGGGACCCCCTAGCGACATATTAATAATATCGACATCCAGGTTGCCCGCTCTTTTCTGTTCGATGACCCACTGAATTCCTCGAATAATATCGGAGGGCCGACCAGAACCATCGTCACCCATCACTTTGACGGCCACGATGTTGGCAGCCGGCGCGGTCTGAAGAACGTCGTGAGCTACGTGGGTTCCGTGCCCGACCCGGTCAGTGGGAACGGGAGAGTCGTCGACCACGTCTTTCCAAGCGGCCAGGTCAAAGCTGGGATGATCAAAACCACTATCGAGCACAGCCACCGTCTGACCGGCACCAGTGACACCGGCTGCGTGAAGCTTGTCGGCTCCCAGCCACTCGACGGGCTTGACTTCCGGCATCGAGAAATCGCCAGTGTTTTGAGTGGCCTGGGCCGATTGCCTGGGAAGTCCCGGCCAGAGGGCCCGTGGGCTATTGTCATAAACGAGGAAACCGTCTTCTTGAAGAGTGGCTATCGTCTCGTCATCGAGGCGGGCCGTGACCCCAAGTTCGTCCAGGTCATCTTTGACCGAGACGCCCTTTTTCGCCAACACCTCGTTGAGGTCGCCGCCCGAGGATTGAAAAATGTCCTCGTTGGGAGCCAGGATGATCACGTCTTGACCAGCCTCCTGGGTCGGGGGTTCAGACTTGAAGATGTCGCCAGGGCCGTGGATGGCCTCGCGAATCACGCGGAGTTGGTCGGGGGTAAAGTGGCTCCTACCGATTGTGGACATTAGGCTTCCTCCAGGATGAAATGGTGGAGTCATCCTCACCTGGAGAGAGTAGGAACGGTGTTACGGAAAGATAAACAGGTCGTCGGATCAGCGACTTTGAGCTTTGACCAGCTCCTTGACCTGAGCCAAAGCCTGAGGAAGCTTGGCCGGGTCCTTGCCCCCAGCCTGGGCCAGATCGGGGCGCCCACCACCTCCTCCGCCGACTTTCTTGGCGATCTCGCGGATCAAGTTGCCAGCGTGGTAGCCCTGCTTGACCAACCCCTTATCCACCAGGGCTAGCAGCGAGACCTTACCTTCGCCGGTTCCTGCTAGCACGGCGATCCCCTTAAAGGAGGGGCGAAGAGCGTCGGCTACCAGACGGAGATAATCGGCCCCGTGAGGACCAAGGTCGCAAGCCACCACGGCCACGTCACCCACCTGACTCTGACCTTCAAGGAGTTCCTGAACTCTTTGCCCTGCCGAGCTTTGGCGCGCCTTCTCCAACTTTTTTTCTAGTTTTCGTTGATGCTCCAACATCGCCTCAAGCTTCTTGGGCAGGTCTTTAACAGGCACTCCGAGCTCTTGGGCCAGTCCATCCAAACTCTGCCGATCCTGGTGGATAGCCTCCAGGGCTGAGTAGCCACAGATCGCCTCAACCCGGCGGATACCGGCTGCGATGGCTCCCTCCGAGGTGAATCGAAAAGGCCCGATCTCACCGGTACGGAGACTGTGGGTGCCCCCGCACAGTTCCATCGAGTAGCCGTCAAAAACAGGATCTTCTAAGGGACCCCAACCCTGACCGCCGATCTTGACCACTCGGACCGTATCGCCATACTTGTCTCCGAAAAAAGAGAGAATGAAGTCGGGCTTCTGACTGTAGGGAATCTCAAACCAGGAAATCCCCTCGTTCTCCAGGATTCTCTGATTAATCAGGTTCTCTATAGCCGTCAGCTCGGAAGGCTTGACCGCTTCGAAATGGGTGAAGTCGAAACGAAGTCGCTCCGGAGCCACCAGGGAGCCCTGCTGGCGCACATCGGCTCCTAAAACCTCTCGTAAAGCCCAATGGAGGAGATGAGTGGCTGTATGATTCCGCTGCAGGGCCAGTCGTCTTTCTCGATCCACCACAGCCTGAAGAGCCTCTCCCACTTGGGGAAGCTCCGTAGCCGAATCGCAACGATGGACAATCACACCTTCCCGCTTTTGGGTGTCGGTGACTCTCCACTGGGTCCCGTTTTTGACCAATCTTCCCTGGTCTCCAAGCTGTCCACCCATCTCGGCGTAGAAAGGTGTTCTGTCGAGGACAACCTCGGGATGGGAGGGTTCGCCCAGAACAGCCAGGACCTGGCCCGCTCGCTCCATTTCGACGAAACCCTCAAACTGAGTGGGGGGCAGATCGAGCTCTTCAGTGGCAGCCGAGACGACCACTTTGGTCTGAGCCGCCCGGGCTCTCTCGCGCTGCTCGTCCAGGCAGCGATGGAAAGTCTCCAGATCGACCAAGTGCCCTTTCTCGCGAGCCATAGCTTCCGTCAAGTCGACCGGAAACCCGTAGGTGTCGTAAAGCTTAAAAGCCGCTTCCCCACTAAAGACGGCGCCCTCTTGGAGCTGGGTTAGCTCGTCTTCGAAAAGAGCCAGACCTCTGTCGATGGTCTGATTGAAAGACTCTTCCTCAGATTTGATAATTTTCTCAACCTTGGCAAGCTCGCGCAAGATTTCAGGGAAAGCTTCACCCATATGCTCGGCCAACACGGCCACAAGTTGGTGCTGAAAGGGGTCTTTTAGGCCCAATTTGCGACCATAGCGAGCGGCTCGACGAAGCAGCCGACGAACCACATAGCCCCTTCCCTCGTTGGACGGCAGGGCCCCATCAGCAATGGCGAAGGACACCATTCTGATATGGTCGGCACAAACGCGCATCGCGATTGAAGCTTCGTCTGAAGACTGCCCAGGGGTGTAGGACTCTCCACTCATTCTCTGGAGAGCCTCCAACAGCGGACGGAAGACTTCCGTGTCGTAGTTCGAGACGGGAGCGGTAAAGTCGGTGCAGCCCCGAGTGCACTCCAAAACGGAACAAGCTCTTTCGAACCCCATGCCTGTGTCGACGTGTTTGGCAGGCAGTTCTCGATAGCTCCCATCAGGCTCGGCGTTGAACTGGATAAAGACCAGGTTCCATAACTCGATCACTAAAGGTGAGCCCTGATTGACCAGATGACCGCCGCTCTTATCGGGAGTGAGGTCGATATGGATCTCTGAGCAGGGCCCGCAAGGACCAGTTTCACCCATCATCCAGAAGTTGTCCTCGGAGCCAAAACGGAGGACGTGACTGGGCTCGATATCGGTGACCTCGTTCCACAGTTGCTCGGCCTCGAGGTCGGCCTCACCTTTCTCGTCGCCTCCAAAAACGGTAGCGTAGAGACGGTCCTTAGGCAAACCCCAAACTTCTGTCAAAAGCTCCCAAGCCCACTCGATAGCTTCCTTTTTGTAGTAGTCACCGAACGACCAGTTACCGAGCATTTCGAAAAAGGTATGGTGATAGGTGTCGTGGCCGGTCTCTTCCAGATCGTTATGTTTGCCCGAAACTCGAATACACTTTTGAGTATCGGCGATCCTTCGCGACTGGGGCGTGGCTTGCCCCAGGAAGTACGGCTTGAATTGATTCATGCCGGCGTTGGTAAAAAGCAAAGTTGGGTCGTCAGCCGGCACCACTGGGGCGCTGGGGACGATCTGGTGCTGTTTTTGACGGAAGAAGTCGAAGAACGACTGACGAATCTCGGGACCTTTCATGGCCGCAGGTTCTTCTGGGGTAAAGCAGCGACCTCCTACCGCTTACGAGCTAGCTCTGGGTAACGTCTCTCGATGATGCGCAAGAACGCATCCACCAAATCGGGGTCGAAGTGGCTGCCCCGACCTTCATTAAGAATGTTGCGAACTTTGGCCACCTCCATACCGGCTTTGTAGGGGCGCTCGGCAGCCAGCGCGTCGAAAACGTCAGCCACGGCAATAACGCGAGCGGCTAGCGGGATACCCTCGCCTCTCAGCCCGTCCGGGTAGCCTTTCCCATCCCAGCGTTCGTGATGACCACGAATGGCCGGACAGAGGTGACGAAGAGAGGTGATAGGATACACGATCTGCTCGCCATAAACGGGGTGCATCTTCACGATCTCGTATTCTTCTTCAGTCAGACGGCCTGGCTTGTAGAGAATCTCTTTGGGAATCTGAATCTTTCCGATGTCGTGGAGCAATCCGGCTCTCAACATATCTTGACCGGACATGAACTCAGCCATCTCGTCGAGTTTGTCATCCGACTCCTGGTCGAGAAGAAAGCCCATCTCTCCTATATCTTTGAGCATCGAGCCGAACTTGATCTGCTTGCGGGTTTGGCGGTCGGTGATCCCGACTTCGTCGGCCAACTCCATGGCCAGGTCGAGAACCCTGGCTGAATGAGCGTAGGTGAACTCTCCGCCCATCTTCAGGATGAGACCGAGACTGTTAACCGCCGTGTCCTCATCTAACTCGTTGAGTTCTTGATCCCGATAGAGCTTCTTCAAAAGAGCCGGGATGGAGTAGCCGATGTTCTTTATGGCGTTGGACTGGGCCACTTGGGGGGGAGGGGCCATCGAAGTCAGCTTGGTCATACTCAACCGGAAAGCGTCGTGGCTTGAGGTCAGGCGCAACCCACCAACCCGCGCCCGATTGGCCGCGTTAGTAGTGTTTTGAGCCTGAGCCTGACCCTGACTCTGGCCCTGGCCGCCTCCACCACGCCCACCTCGCTCGCGACCGCCTAGACCGGCCACCACTTTATGAGTGCCACCTTGATTGGTGGCTTGACCTGTCTGCCCAGATTCAGACCCCCCTGCTTGACCACTCTTCTCGCCCCCGCCGGCCGGCTTCGAACTGAGGCGCATGGAGCCGGTCAGAGGAAAACGGGTGGCCGCTTTCAACACCTGCTGACTACGCTGAGAGAAGTGCTCGGGGCGAGTTTGTTCCCGGCTCTGCTCGCTCAGACTATGGCGAAGTCGATGGCGGCCCGGATCTTCAGGCTGCTGAGGCTGGGCCGTATTTTGACTAGAGCGAAGGGAAGCAAGATAGCCTGATTCATCAGGCCGGACCGTTTTGGGGGCGGGCCGATTCATGTCGATCGGTTCGACCTGCTCCATGCTCGCCTTGCCCGACTGTTGCCCAAAAAGCCCGTCGAGCACAGGATTGAAGATCGGAATGTGGGAGGTCACGGGCCGATTGCCGGTAGCCGGCCCCCGAGGTGGGACCGATGGCTTCGGCGGGGCTTGAGCAGCCACTCGGCGGGTGGAGACGGCCCGTCGTTCACCAGGCAGACTGGCTTGC
>CAYRFU010000388.1:0-6141 GCA_964423525.1 uncultured Burkholderiales bacterium
GACTCATTAATTCTCGGGGCAAGATCTGTCTCATCCCATCTTGACACAGAGGGCAGGAACCTCGATCCCAACAAAGCCGCCCACTTCTTGCTTACGATTCGTCTTCGCTCTGCGGCTGCGTTTTTTGGTTCCTTTTCCCTTCCTTCTCGATATGAAGGCGCTGAAGGCGGAATAGGACAGCCCCTTTCGTAGGCAAAACTCTTTACGGTTAAGCCCGCTCGTTGCGAACTCTTCTAGGATCGACTCCCACTCACGACGGGAGCGTAGCTTCTGATTCATCTGCACCTCCAAGTGTCTATGGAGGTAGTCTAGCCGAGGTTAGATCCGCTCGGAATAGGGGCGTACATCGCTTACAGCGTAAGTAACAAGGTGTTGGCGAGGTCGCGGTACATGTTGCGCCAGAATGGCAAGAAACTCGGTGGCGTGCCATTCCTTGAGTGTGCCCCGTTTGGAGCGGCAGCGCACCTTGCCCGTCTTCTCATCATAAGAGAGCTGGCGGTAGCTAACCGGAGAGCGGAAAGTGTACCGCGCAAGACGAGCCAGGCCATCCTTGTCATCGGGAGGTGTTTGTTCAGTCAAAAAGCATGAAAACCCCGAGCGGTCGTTCTCCCAAGCTCCCAACTTCTCGGCAACTTCAGGCGACAGCTTGGACCATCGAACGAAGGCTCGAAGAATGGAGCTGCGAAGGTCCGCGAGGATGGCCTCGGCATCCCAGTTCCATAGGATGGATCAAGCAGGGTGCTCTCACGAGGAAAGGCTATTTCCCCGTGGAACGGAGGTGCCATGCTGCGCCGGGCCACAAATCTGCTCACTCCGTCTCAGACTGCGATTCTCGGATTACTCGGTTCGCTGATGGCTGGCTCCGTTCTGCTTTGGCTGCCCATCAGCCAGGCTCCAGGGGTGAAGTTAAAACCTATCGAGGCTGTCTTCACAGCTACCTCTGCCCTGTGCGTCACCGGCCTTACCGTGGTGGATACCGGGTCCCAGTTTTCTCTATTCGGCACGCTGGTGATCTTTTTGCTCTTTCAGGTCGGTGGTCTGGGTATGTTGCTCTGGTCCACCACGATGATCGTCCTTCTGGGAGGGCAGATAGGCCTTAGTCACAGGTTGTTGATGAAAGACCAACTTCCGGGGATCTCCATGTCGGGGGCGGGCCGCTTGTCAGTGAGAATCCTGGGTTTTGTGATGTTAGTCGAACTACTTGGGGCGTTAGCTTTGTGGGTTTGCTGGCACGAGCGAGTTCCGGGGCTAGAAGGCTTTTTTTACGCCTTTTATCATTCCGCGTCGGCTTTTTGCAACGCCGGCTTCTCCCTCTGGCCGGATAGCCTGGCTCAAGACGTAGCCGACCCGGTGGTCAATATCACCGTCATGTTGTTGGTGACTTTGGGGAGCTTGGGCTACGCGGTCGTGACGGACGTCTACCAGGTGATGCGTGGCCTCAAGAGTCGAACCTCGGTTCACAGTCGTCTCGTGCTCGTACTTACCTTGGTTCTGTTCGTGGGCGGAGCCTTGCTCTTTTTTCTATTCGAATATAACCACCAAGGCATCTTGGCCCATCGTCCTTGGGCGGAGCGAATCTTGATCCCCATGTTTCATTCCGCCGGTCGCACAGCGGGACTCAGCACCGTGGACTTCTCCTCACTTAAGCCGGAAACGCTCCAATTGATGATGGCTCTGATGTTTATAGGAGGATCCTCCGGTTCCACGGCGGGCGGACTGAAAACAACCACACTCGCCTTGCTTCTCCTAGCCGCCTGGTCTCAGGTTAGAGGCAAAGAAGAAGTGGAGGTGTTCGAGCGACGAATCCACGGAAAACAGGTCACTCAGGCCGTGGCACTCACGATGATCGCCTCCGTTAGCGTCCTCTCGTTTGCCTTCATCCTCAATTTCTTGGAACCCAGGGATTTTTCCGATATTCTTTTCGAAACTATTTCCGGTCTCGCTATTGTGGGTTTTTCGACGGGAATCACTCCCGAAATGACGGATCTGTCCAAGGGCTTGTTGTGTATAGCCATGCTGGTAGGTAGAGTGGGGCCGCTAACCTTGGCTTTGAGTCTCTTGAAGCCCAAACGTCGGGCCAGTATTCGTCGCCCGGTGGAGGATGTCATCATCGGATAAGAAACGGGGCTAGGTCTATGAAGAAAAAGCAGGAACAAGTTTTAGTCATCGGTTTAGGCCGATTCGGCCAGAGTCTGGCATTGGTCTTGGCGCAGCACGGAGCCGAGGTTATGGCGATCGATGCCAGTGAAGAGGCCACCGAGCAGGTGGCGAACGATATCACCCACGTGATGATAGCCGATTCCACCGAAGAGACCGTTCTGCGGGAGGTAGGCCTTGAACATTTCGATGTGGTGGTCTGCGCCATAGGGGGAGACATTCAAGCCAGCATCATGACGACTTTGCTACTCAAGGAGTTGGGCGTGAAAAAACTGGTGGCCAAAGCGAGCACCTCTCTGCACGGTCGGGCTTTGGAGAAGCTCGGTGTGGATCGAGTTGTTTACCCGGAACGAGATATGGCCGAGCGTCTCTCCCAAGAGATCCTCACCCCAAAGTTCACTGCGATCATGAATCTCACCGTTCGGGAATCTATGTTTGAAATGCCGGCTCCTCGCAGATTCGAGGGTAAAACCTTGATGGAACTCAGCCTTCGCGACAAGTTTCACCTGAACGTTCTGGCCATACGAAGAGGATCCGAAACGATCGTGTCTCCTAAGGCAGACGAAGTCCTCCACGAGGGGGATAGTCTCCTCGTCTTAGGCAATCGTGCTGAAGCCCAACTAGCAATCGACGAATAAACGGATTTTGGATCCGGGCCAAGACATACTCTTCTCCATCGGTACGATGGTACTGTGCGCCTCGCTCTTACTCTTAGTCGGGGAGAGATTACGCATTCCCACCATCGTGCTTTACATCTTCTCCGGACTTTTACTGGGCCCCGCGAGCGGCTTGATATCGGTTTCTCACAACATCGAGTTGATCTCGGAAGTGGGTATTTTGCTGCTGCTTTTTCTGGTCGGCTTGGAACTGAGCTTTGAGAAGATCAAGGATCTAGGCTTCACCGTCCTCTTGGCCGCTTTGTCACAGATGCTTCTCACTACTCTGGCCGCTGCCGGGGCGTGCAAACTTTTCGGGCTTCCCAACACGACCTCGCTCTTCATCGGTATCGCTGTTATGTTTAGCAGCACGGTGGTTGTGGTCAAGCAGCTAGAACAAGCCGGGGACACCAAGGAGGCCTATGGGCGCTTATCCATCGGTATCCTACTGGTTCAAGATCTGATGGTTATTTTGCTCCTCACCGTCGTATCAGCATTTTCAGGCAAAGAGACCTTGGATCTGATGGAAGTCGCAAAAGGCTTGGGAACGGCTCTGATGGGAATGATGCTCGTCCTCGCTCTTGCTCTGGCGGCTGCGAAGTTTGTCCTGCCGAAGCTCTTTGAGTGGACCAGCAGCAGTCCTGAGACTGCCTTTCTGTGGAGCTTGGCCTGGTGTTTTTGCTTGGTTGCAGTCTCAGAGTTTCTCCACCTGTCTCTTGAAATCGGAGCCTTCTTGGCCGGAATGGCGCTCGCTCAATTGCCCTACGCTCACCATTTTCGGCGTCGTATTCATCCTTTGACAAACTTTTTCGTGGCTATTTTTTTCATCACGCTCGGGGTGCAGATGAGGCTGGACGAGGCCAGGGAATTCGGAGCGCTGCCCTTTGTGCTTGTCGCTCTTATCATGATCGTTAAATTCTGTATTTTCGCGGTGCTTTTACCGCTTCTAGGGCAGAGCAAAAGGGCCGCTGTACTCACTGGAGTCTCCCTTTCGCAGATCAGCGAATTTTCTCTTATTTTCGCAGCTTTGGGACTGAGTTCCGGTCTCGTGGATTCTTCTGTTTTGGCCTTGCTCAGTCTAGTCGCTTTAATAACCATGAGCCTGTCCTCTTTTCTGTTTTTAGGTCGGGGCCGACTGCTAGATTATCTCACTAAACGGGAATGGTTAGATGGTTGGAAGGCAAAAACCCAACCTCCCCGCGAAGCCCTAAAAAACCACGTGGTCGTGGTGGGCATCAACCCTTTAAGTCTCGGCATCATTAACCGTTTACGGGAGCACGAATTTACCGTAGTCGTCTTGGAACGAGATGCTCGCAAACTTAGAGAACTCTCGGTCGGTACCGTATTGGGGGACGCAGAGGATTTGGAAAGCCTGGAAGAGGCTGATTTCAGAAACGCCTTAGCCGTGGTCACGACCCTTCATATCGAATCTATCAATGAACTCATCGCTTATCGTTGTAAAGAAGCCGGAGTGTTGTGCGCGGTCCACGCCTTCGATAGTTCGGTGATCTCTTCTTTAGAGAAGCTTCAGGTAGATTACATGATCCGCTCCAGACTCTTGAGCACGCTAGCCATAAAAGAGGAACTTCACCATTCCGGGGTGCTGGACGAATGATAACATTCATTCTTCTGCTTCTCGCAGCAGCGGCCGGTAGCGCGGTCTCACAGATCCTTCGATTGCCTACCATCCCTTTTATGATGTTGTCCGGTGCGGCTCTGACCGGCTTGGGAAAACTTTTATCTCACCCATTTCAAGAGGATATCTTGTCTGATTCCATAGTTTTGGGAGCTACCTTTCTTGTTTTCGCGGCCGGCCTTCGTCTTAATCCTCGCATAATGGGTAACAACGCGGCGGTGACCGGCAAAGTTGCGGTGGCGCAGTTTCTTGCTCTGGGATCTTTAGGCTACATCCTCAGCGTGAGTCTCGGATACGAACGGACAACGGCTCTCTATCTCTCGGTGGCATTAGCAGCGAGTTCCACTCTTGTTTCAGTTAGCCTACTCACCCAGAGAAAGCAGATATTCGCACCCTTCG
Source organism: uncultured Burkholderiales bacterium (assembly GCA_964423525.1). GTDB lineage: Bacteria > Vulcanimicrobiota > Xenobia > Xenobiales > JADMJV01 > CAYRFU01. The sequence goes on from CAYRFU010000388.1 coordinate 4,849, forward strand.
GTCGCTTGACCACCGGCGTTTTGCTCCTCCAGGATCTGATCGTTATCTTTCTGATTTCCATTCTTCCTCATCTCAAGGACGGTCCTCTCGCGGTAGGCTTGGCGCTTCTCAAGATCGGGGTCTTGATATCGCTAACGGCTATCCTCATGTATCGTGTCAGCGCACCACTTATTACCCGGTGGGCTACAAACGATGAGGTTCGGCTGCTTTGCGTGCTGGCTGTGCTATTCTCTTTCATGGGGTTGGCCGGTCTGTTAAACCTGCCGGTCATCGCCGGCGCTTTTTTGGGAGGACTCGCTCTCTCTACCTTTCCGGCGGAAGCTTTGATACGCAGCCAACTCAAGTCGCTGGAAGACTTCTTCTCCGCCGCCTTCTTCACGGCCTTGGGAGCAAATTTTGCTTCGATACCCAGGCAGATCGTGCCTCACGCTCTGCTCTTCGCGCTTTTGGTTATCGTCCTCACCCCGTTGGTTGTAGGTTGGGTGGGAGTTCGTTGCGGCTACAGCGGTCGAGCCTCTCTTGAGAGCGGTCTTCTTTTATCGCAAACGAGCGAGTTTTCGCTCCTCGCAGCGCTCGCGGGAATGAATGAAGGAGTCTTGGCGCCAGACGTTTTCGCTCTGGTGGCCTTGATAACGCTGCTCACCATGACGGTTACTCCGTTCCTTTCTACCGATGCCATGACTTGGCGAATCCTTCGGCTCTATCGGAAAAAATTGGATCGAGACTGTCCGATGGAACTCCAAAATCACATCGTTTTGGTGGGTGCTGGAAAATCGGGACGAAAACTCTTAAAGGAACTGAGTCGGCAAGGACATACCACTATCATCATCGACACCGATCCCGCCGTGGTGGCGGAACTCGAAGAAGAGAAGATCATCGCGGTACGAGCCGACGGAGCGGACCCGCGAGCATTGCGGCAAGTTTGTGCCAACCAGGCTAGGGCTGTGTTGTCGACTCTTCCTCGACTGAATGAAAACGTGAGGCTTTTGGGGGAACTCACCTGCCCGTTGGTCGTGGTTCGCCACGACGATCCTTCCACGGCCAACCTGATACGCGAATTGGGAGGCCTTCCCGTATCTTACGTGGACTCGGCAGCCGAAGAGCTTTTAGCCTGGCTGGAAAAGTTGCGCTTGGGGAAGCGCCGGATGATAGGTTCCAAAAATTGACGATCTTGAAGCCACACCTGGGACGGGACGAGTCGAAACGCCCTCCCAGTATTTTCAAGCTCTCCAGATAACGGTGGGTGCTTCTTTTGTTCGTCGGTAAAATCATCCGGCCAGGAGCCAGACCCTC
>CAYRFU010000389.1:0-6130 GCA_964423525.1 uncultured Burkholderiales bacterium
CTGGCCTGCCTGGTGGCCACTCCGAGGTCAGAAGAAGGGCCTTTTGAAGAGCTAGCGGCCGAGTTGATGGAGTTGGGAGCCACGGGGGTCATCCTGGTGCGCCAAACCTCGACGGCGGGGGCCGTCGTACCCGATTCGGAGCGGCTTCTTGCCGGCCAGTCGACCATCGAAGAGCGGCTGGGGAGTCTCTCCTTCCGTCTTTCCTGGGCCTCCTTTTTCCAGGTCAACCCACCTGCCTACCTCAAGCTGTTAGAGACGGCCCGAGAGTGGCTCTCGCCTCGACCCGAAGAAAAAATCCTCGACCTCTACTGCGGCATCGGCACGATCGGCTTGTTTCTCACCTCGAAATCGGGTCAGCTCACCGGTGTCGAAACGGTCGAATCGGCTGTCCACGACGCCAGGGCTAATGCCGTCCGCAACGGTCTCACCGCCGAGTTCATCTGGGGGCCGGCCCGGGAGTGGCCTTTAACCGGCTACGACCTTCTCGTGCTCGACCCACCCCGCTCAGGCTGCCATCCCAAAATGGTGAAGCGAGTGGTCCAAGAAGGGCCGTCCCGGTTGCTCTACATCTCTTGCAATCCGCGCCGCTTGGCAGCCGAGATGGAAGAACTGAGTCAGGCCTACCGGTTGGTCCGCTGCCAGGCCTTTGACTTCTTTCCTAACACCCGCCATCTTGAGTTGTTGGCCTATCTCGAGCGCTGAAAGTCGGCCTTGGACTGATTGGTCACCAAGATGGAAGCCCCCCCAAAAATCTCGGGATGGCGCTCACTGAAGGCTTTGACCCGATAGAGGGCACTTCCCAGCTGGTCTGGAGCGGTGTAGACAGCGGTATTGTTCTCGGTCACCACCAGGTCCCCCTTACCGTCCATCTCCCAACGAACTTTATCGGTGGGAGGTAGGCCCTGGAAGAGAGCTTTGAATTCGATCTGCTCGGAGGGGTTGAGCACCACCGCGGCCGGGCTCACCAGAACCTGAACCCCCTGGCCGTCGAGGCGAGTCTTGACCGGCATCTCGGAGAAGACGGGAGCGGGCTTGATCGTGTCAGCGTTGGGAGACTGGTCAAACTCCTCCCAGGCTAACCAGCCTCCATACTCGACGTGAACCACTTTGGAGGGGTTCGCCACCGCCTTGCCCTCGGCGTCGACAGCCTCACCCCAAAGCCTGTAGACCGCAATGGGGAGATCGTTGAAGGTGATCCGCTCGCGGCCTTGGGGCACTGGGAAATGCCAACTCTTTTTAGGTTCCCCCGTCAACTCGTCGCGGTGGTGAAAGAGGTAGAGCTTAAACCCCGCCGCCCCCAGCCGAGACACGTCATAATCCACATGAATTCGCCCCTTCTCGCCCACCTGGGCGACAGTGTGTTTCCCGTTGATCAAAAAGGTGGGGGTCGTTTGGGCGCTGGCGGCGGCCATGACCAACAAGGTCAAAATGACGAGAAATTTAGGCATGATCTGTTTCTTCCCTTTCGCCAGAAGGTGGAAACTCGCTGCTTGAAGCAGAAGGGGCACCAGAGCAGGCGTCGAACGCGCCGTGCGACAAGGAGGCAGCTTTGAAAGTCTATCTCGCCAAACCTCGCGGTTTCTGCGCCGGTGTCGACCGGGCTATCGACGTTGTGGAAATCGCTCTGGATGTCTACGGGCCTCCGGTTTACGTTCGCCACGAGATCGTCCACAACGATCACGTGGTCAATCAGCTCAGGGATAAGGGGGCCGTTTTTCTCGACGATGTCACCGAAATCCCCGAAGGCTCGGTGACCATTTTTAGCGCTCATGGGGTGTCGCCCGCCGTTCGTTCCCAAGCCGCCGAACGAAACCTCAAGGTGATCGACGCCACCTGCCCTCTGGTCACCAAGGTCCACCTCGAGGCTATCCGCTACGCTAAAAAGGGCTATTCCATCGTCCTGATCGGTCATCGCAATCATGTCGAGGTCGAGGGCACCATGGGTGAAGCCCCCGAGGCCATGGTCCTGGTGGAGTCCCCAGCCGATGTTGAGACACTGGATCTCCCTCGTCCTGACAAGGTCGTCTACCTGACTCAGACCACCCTCTCCATCGACGACACCCAGGCCGTCATCGATGCTTTGCGCAATCGGTTTCCCCATATCGAAAGCCCGCCCAAGGACGATATCTGCTACGCCACCACCAATCGCCAGGCGGCTATCAAAGAGATGGCCGAGAAGTGCGAGCTGATCCTGGTCATCGGGTCGACCACCTCTTCCAACTCCAACCGGTTGGTGGAAGTGGCCATCAGCCGCGGCTGTCGCTCCTATCTCATCAACGACAGCGATGCCCTGGATGTTTCCCTGCTCGAAGGGATCGAACGAGTCGGCATCACGGCCGGCGCTTCGGCCCCGGAAGTTCTGGTTCAAGATGTGGTGCGCTGGCTGGAGAAGCACTTCGAAGTCGAGTTCGCCGACCTCGACGTCATCGAAGAAGATGTTCAGTTCACCCTTCCCAAGGAACTGGCCGGAGTCGCTCGCAACAAATGACCCGAGCGGAGCGGGCCACCAGGGTCCTCGAGATTCTCGAGGACCTTTATCCCACTGTTCCCATTCCTCTCGACCATCAAGATTCGTTCACCCTTTTAATCGCGGTCCTGTTATCAGCTCAGACCACCGACAAGAAGGTCAACGAAGTCACCCCAGCCCTCTTCCAGGCAGCCAGCACCCCCGAAGCGATGGCGAGTCTGGGGGCTGAGAAGATTCGCGAATATATCCGCCAGTGCGGTCTGGCCCCTCAGAAGGCCAAGAATATCGCGGCCCTCTCCCAGATGCTCCTCGACGATTTCGGCGGTCGCATCCCCAACACTCTCGAGGACCTCGAAAAGCTCCCTGGGGTGGGCCACAAAACGGCCTCGGTGGTCATGTGCCAGGCTTTTGGCCAACCGGCCTTTCCGGTCGACACCCATATTCACCGACTGGCCGAGCGGTGGCGTCTTTCCGACGGGAAGAGCGTCACCAAAACCGAGGCCGACCTCAAAAAGGTGTTCCCGAAGGAGACCTGGAGCAAAGTTCATCTCCAGATTATTTATTTCGGACGAGAATACTGCCCCGCCCTCTACCACGATCTAAGCCAGTGCCCCATCTGCTCCTGGGCCGCCAGCAAGAAACAGATCGACGCCGAAGAGCGAGCTAACCGTCAGCGCCGCAAGCGCAAGCCGGCCCGACGCTAGCAGCCAGAAGCCCCAGGCCGAGCCACAGATGACGGAAGTCTTCCACCGAACAAGAGACGCCATGATACAACCAGCAAGCGGCCAGGCCGATCGCTAAAGACCGATTCTGGTGACCCCGAGCCGCGCTCCCGAGAAGAAACAAACCCGCCACGAGACCAACCAGCCCGGTCTGAGCCCCCCAACTCAAGTAGAGATTATGCGGGTCTGTTAGCGTGTGGGTGCGCCCATCGACCATCGTTTGTCGAACCACGAGATCGGCTTGCCCGGGTCCCCAACCGGTCAGCGGGCGAGCCTGCCAGAGGCGAGCGGCCTCGCTCCACACCACCGTGCGGCCCGACCAGGCCATCCCTTCCCAGGGAGTCACGATAGTGATCACCAACATCGCTAACGAGACCAGGGCCAGGCCCCGACTACGAGTTAAGTAGGCCACCACCAGAGCCCCCCCGCCCAAAGCTGGCGAAAAGGTGAAAAAAGCGATGCCCGTTGCTACCACCAGCACCGGCCAACGGTAAGCTTGCCAAAGGTCCCAGGTGGCGGCGCCAGTGAGCACCAGGAAGTCACAATACATGTTAGCGTTCAGAAACGGGCCTCGAATTCTAGGATAAGGCCCTACCGGAATACTCCCGTAGTGGAACTGAAACGGATTCCAATCTGAACCGAGATAGAAGAGCCCTATTCCCAGGGCCCCTGCAGCCAGTGCCCCGAGAGCTCCCAAACCCAGCCCCCAAAGAGCCGCCTGGCGCAACTCGTTCTGTTGGCCAAGAATCCGAAAGCTCCAGGCGATGGCCACCAGAAGAAGAAGCTTGGCTGAGCTCAAAAGAGCCGGCACCACCTGGTCGCTCAAAAGAGCCGACACGATGTAGGCGGTAAGATAGAGACCGACCCCACCTTCAAACCAACCACGGGGAAGCCCGGCTCGAAAGACGTGACGCACCGCTCCCAAAAGCAAAATGGGCACCAGAAAATCGCTATAACTGAGCCGCTGACCAGCCACTTCCAGGCCCAGGGAAAGCCACGGTAAGAGCAAGCCGTAGAGTATCAACCACGGCTTCATTTGAAACGACGGGATCGTTTGCTGCGCTTTCGGCCACGTCCGCGACCCGGGCGCTCAGCCTGCTCCCGAATTGATTGGAGACGTTTTTTCTCTTTCAGGCGCTCCACTTGGGAAGGTCGCACTTCGACCTCCTCCTCCACCTCGTCCAGGTCGACCCAATCGACATCAGGAGTAAAGTCGAAGTAAACTTCCCCGATGCGAACGGTGTCGCCCGCTTCAGCGCCAGCTTGGATCAGGCCGTCTTGAACCCCCCAGCCGAACATCTTCTTCTGGAACTTCCGCACCGCTTCCGGCTCTTCCAGGTCGGTCATCGAGATCAACTTCTCGACCTGGGGACCCACGATCGACCACACGTCTCCCTCGCGCTCAATGCGGAAGGAATAATCTTTACGCTCCGGCAGGGGAACCGCAGGCCGCCGGGCCGGGGTTGGACTTCGGTCGAGTTCAAGAAAGACGCATTTGATGAGGTTCTCAAGGCCTAGTTGCTCGTGGCAAGAGATCTCACACAGAGGCAACTGACGATCGTGGAGCGCTCTCCGGAGAGCTTCAAGAGCCTCCTGGTGCTCTTCCAGCTCGATTTTATTGACCGCGATCACCTCAGGCTTTTTCACCAGCGCCGGATTATAGTTTTCCAACTCTTGACGAATGGCGTGATAAGGGGTCAGCGGCTCTTCGACCTCGACCGACTGGAGGTCGAGAAGGTGAAGGAGCACCCGGGTTCTTTCGATATGACGGAGAAACTTATGCCCCAGTCCCACGCCCTCCGAGGCCCCCTCGATCAAGCCCGGCAAGTCCGCAAAAACGGCTCGGCGATGCTCCTCATAGGGAACGACCCCTAGAACGGGGTTAAGGGTGGTGAAAGGGTAGGCTCCCACTTTGGGGTCCGCCTCGGAAATCGTCTTCAAGAGCGTGGACTTGCCTGCGTTGGGAAATCCGATGATACCCACCTGGGCGATCATCTGAAGGTCGAGGCTGAGCCACCGCTCCTCGCCTGGTTCCTTCAGCTCGTAAAAGGTGGGAGCTCGCTTCTCGGGAGTGGCGAAGTTGGAATTGCCGCGCCCTCCACGCCCCCCGCGGGCCACCAGGCAGAGTTGACCGTGTTCGGTCATATCTCCCAACAACTTCTTGCTCTCGCGCTCGTAAATCAGGGTTCCGACCGGCACCTTCAAGACCAGGTCTTCGCCGTTCTTACCGTTGCGCCGGGCTCCTCGTCCGTGGCCGGCATCCTCACCCTGGAAGTGGACTTTCCGGCTAAAATCAAGCAAGGTATGCAGATTCTCATCGGCCTCGAGGTAAACATCGCCCCCTTTGCCCCCATCGCCCCCGTCAGGGCCTCCTCTGGGGGCAAACTTCTCCCGTCGGAAGGAGCGAGCGCCGTTTCCGCCGTCGCCCCCCCGCACGTAAATGTTCACCTGGTCGACGAAATTCGTGCTCATAAAGATGACAAAACAGCACCGCGGCTACGGTGCTGTCAGGGTGGCTTTGAAAGCCCGTCTATCCTTCGTTGGCGACGACCGAGACCAGTTTTTTGTTGTTCTTGGTCTCGAACTTCACCACGCCGTCGGCAATGGCGAAGAGGGTGAAGTCGCCACCCGAGCGGACGTTCTCGCCAGCGTAGAACTTGTTGCCTCGCTGACGCACTAGAATATTCCCGGCTCGGACAACCTGCCCGCCATAGCGCTTGACTCCAAGTCTCTTGGCGTTGCTGTCGCGTCCGTTCTTGGTCGAGCCCATTCCCTTTTTATGGGCGAAACGGGTCAGGTCCATCCAAAACATATGACACTCCACGGATTTAAGATTTGACTCCTTATTATAGCGACTTTTCTGACATGTGCAAGGCCCCTGCCTCATCGCGGGTGCTTCTTTTGTTCGTCGGTAAAATCATCCGGCCAGGAGCCAGACCCT
>CAYRFU010000390.1:0-6098 GCA_964423525.1 uncultured Burkholderiales bacterium
GCGACTGGGCGGAAACTGGCTGGCCTGAGCGGGGGGCGCCGCCCTGTGACCACTCACGCGCGGTTCCACAGCGGCGCGCCCAGGCTTGACCGACTTAGAGGGCTCGGCCGGCTTGGCCTGAGGTTCCGGCGTGGCGAGAGAGGCTCTGGCAAGTTAAACCTGACGGACCTTCAGCGCTGTGGATTCGTGAAAGGGAACACAACTTCAAGAGTGTTGCTTTTTAGGTATTTTTTAGAGTCACCACTAGAATGGCCCTTATGAATACCAACATTAATGCTCAAGCACTTCAAAGAAGAGATTCCGCCTGCCGTCATCTAGCTAGTGCCCACGAATTGGGGCTCGATTGCGTCGAGAAGGAAGGCGACCGTTACGTCGCCACTCGCGACGTACCGTTAGACGTTTATGGGCCGGGACCCAAACGCTATATCGCCCAGGGCTCCGTCTACTCCCCCAGAAGGCCCCAGCCGGGTGAGACGCTCACCCTCGGTGGGGAACCCCGCTAAAGGAGACACCGCCCCTCCAAACGCGGAAATTTGTACAGACCAGCCGAAAGTCGGCCAGCGGGGGCCGCAATGGCTCGACCAAAAACCCGAACTAGCTGGCCAGGATCGGTTCCGGTTGAACGAGGGGCGAGACGGGGCCGACCGCCGCAGTAACTGGGCCTACAGGTTCAACCACGGTCCGTTGGCTGAAGACCTCAACGCCAAGGTGGTCGGAGGGAATCTGAAGCTGGTGCCTCACGCCCAGTGGTCGGAGACTTTCACCGTGACGGCCCATCGAGAAACCGGCTACGAATCGGGTTTTGATGGCTTTCACATCGGCAACGTCGCGGTGACCAATAAGGACGGGCAGTCCAAGGTGGGTAGCATCACCTACCCCGTTCCTGAGTCACCGATCCCCAAAGCTTAACCGGTATCCGAAAGAGGGTAGACCACCCCTGTCCTGAGAAAGACCGTCGGGTCATGAAGAATGTGTCCCAGCAAGCGATGGTTAAAGCCAAAGAAACCGCGATTCCGGCCCTCGGGTTCGGCACCTTTCAGCTCGAAACAGAACAGGCCGAGAAGATGGTCGAGGAGGCTCTGGGTATCGGGTATCGTCACATCGACACAGCCCAGATCTACGGCAACGAGGCTGGGGTCGGGAAGGGAGTCAAGAACTCCGGCGTTGCTCGAGACAAAATCTTTCTGACCACCAAAGTTTGGTTCGACCGGTTCGAGCCCGGGCCGCTCAAGAAGTCCGTCGAGGAGAGCTTGAGAAAACTGCAGACCGACTATGTGGACCTACTCCTGCTCCACTGGCCCAACGACGAAGTGCCGCTAGAAAGAACCCTCGGAGCTTTCAGGGAGGTGCGGGCAGCGGGTCAGACCCGGGCCATAGGGGTGAGCAACTTTACGCCGACCCAGCTCCAGCGGGCCATCGACTTGAGCGACGACAGTCTTGTCACAAACCAGGTGGAATATCACCCTTTCCTCGACCAGGAGAGGTTGCTGGCTCTGACTGAGAAGCATACCATGGTGTTGACGGCCTATTCACCCCTGGCTCGCGGGAAGGTTCTTCAGCACGACCTATTCCGAGAACTGGCCGGGGTTCATAACAGCTCACCGACTGCTATCGCTTTAGCCTGGCTCCTCTCTCATCCTAACGTCAGTGCGATTCCGAAAGCCTCTTCGGTTGAGCATGCTAGCCAGAATTTTCAGGCCCTCGAAGTGGACCTGTCACCCGAAGAGATCGACCATATTAATCGTCTCCGAACCCGAGAAGGCCGCCTGATCAATCCCGATTTTGCACCTGACTGGGAGTAGTGATGGCTTTGTCTGGCGATGGCGGAAAAGGGCCCTCAACCTGGAGCCAGCAAGTCTAGCGACCAGCCTTATGAACGAAGCAAGGCATTCAGTTCCTCCTGCACGCGCTGACTCGCTCGACTAATTCTTTCTGCGTAGGCTCGACGCTGTTCGTCCTGCAGGAACAGGTTCAGATTTGTCTGGTGAGAAGCATTGTGGTTCCCGACGCCCCCAAACAGTAAAGGTGGGAAAGGATTCTGAGAACCGATTCCGAGGGTCGCTATGGACGAGGTTCCGAATCCGAGACTCCGGCTGAGACCGCCAGGACGGTGGATCTCGTCAGGGGAGGTCAAGTCCGGTGACGTTGGCGTTGCGGCAGATGGCCATCGTCACCTCCGAACCGGCGTGGAAAGGGGCCGATTGGTCGGTCAGGACCTGTTCGGCCGAAAGGAGGCGACCGAATCGATAAGGGTCTGCCACTTTGAGGGGATCTTGTTGCCCCGTAAAAAATCGAGCCGTGGCCGTGGCTCGGGCTCTGAGGCCGGGGATGGCGGTGTCAGCGGCAGTGCCGATGGTGCCGGCGCTGACGAAGGCCAGGCGGTCACACTTGCTGCTGGTGACTCCGTTAGTAGCGTCGATTTTCCGTTCGCCTGGGATTCCGTCGGACCAATCCTGATTCAGTTCCACCACTCCCTGCTCAGCGAGGGCCTGGAAGACGGGGTCAGGAGTGATAGGTGGGGGGAGTTGCCCGTTGTAGAGGCCCAGGTCGATGAACTCCAGCTGCTGAGCTCTCAGGTTTTCGAGCACTTCTTGGTCGCTGATGGTGACCTGGGGTGCGGCCGTCCTCGGTGGGAGCGAAGGCCACGGTGTCCTCGTTGACTTTCTTGCCCATCTCGAGGAGCTGAAGGCGACCCTCTTTCTGAAATTTGGCCAAAGCATGGACGGTTTCAGGGGTGACCGGGGTGCCAAACTTCTCTTTCGTGAATCGCAGCGACTCTTTTCCGGCACCGGCCGGGTCGTAGATGGCTGTTCGAACCCGACCGTCGTTCATGAAGGTTCCGGGAATCTGGATCTGGTTCACGGTGGTTCGCTCCGCCGCCAGTAGAGTGACTTTCAAACTCGGGTAGTTGGTGAGAATCTCGAGGGCATCTTTGTAGGCCGACTCCCCTTGACCATGATGTGGCTGTCGGGGCGTTGGTTGTAGAAAGCGAGGGCTCGATGGATATCGGGACTGTGAAGAAGCCGACCCCTGACCACCAGCTGCTGGCTCGGTTGCTGACCGCTGCGCAGAGATGTAAGGGTGGCGGCCAGGCCTTCCGCTTCGGTCTCGAGGTCATTATCGTTGCCGAGCATCAAGAAGCGACCGGGATGGCTCTCGTTCAGTTTGTGGAACTGGGGAGTGATACGGGCGTATTCTCCATCGGTCCCGATGATGCCCTGACTGACGACCAGGCGACGAGCGATCACTTTGTGACCCGGTGCTGTTTCGATCAAGAAGTGAATAGTGTTGTCGGTGCTCACGCTGCCGTCGGACTGACGAACTTCGATTCCACCTCTCAGGACGGTGGGAGCTTTAACAGGCGCCTGTTCGATAAGGCGAGCATCCTCCGTGCCTCGTGCCAACTTGTCAGTGATGTGGGCGAGGTGCGAGTAGAGAGTCGCTCGGGCACAAGAAGGAGTGTCCAGGTTCTGCTCTGTCACGGAAGACATCGTGGAACGGATCTCGATCCCAGCTACATTCCTCATCAGGCCCCGAGCTCGTTGATGGAGGCTGGCAACGAGTGAGCGGTTGGTATCGAGGGTATCGGGCCTAGGGCTCGGGTCGTAAGCAGGGTTGGACCGGCCGTCATCGACAAAAATCGGTGAACCTCCAGTGTCGACAATGTTGGAGAGAGACTCGGTAGTACGCAGGACGTGGACAGAAGCGGCTCCCTGGTTGGAGAACGACTGGCCGGCTCTTCCAGCTTCCAGAACGATCGTTTTCTGGCCTCGTCGGCTCTGGTAGCCAGTGGCGAGACCGCGGCCACCGCTTCGGCTTTCTCGGCTCCCAGGTCAGCGGCCAGGGCGGGAAGCTTCTTGCGCAGCGCCGCCACCTTCTCGATCACCTGGCGGGCCTGACCCACGCCAGGCTGGGCCAGGCTTTCTTGGAGGGGCTTGATCTCCTCATTCCAACTGCCCCCACTCAGCTCGGTGATCGCCTCCAAGCCTTCTTGAGACGGTGTAGGGATTGTTGGCACCCGAATCCTCAACCAGCGTGGGCAGCAGCTCCACCGTATCCCCGGGTAAGACTCGCTTTCCTGGGGAGTCGGGTGTGCTCCTGGCGTGCAAAGCCTCGTGGGCTGGCCCGAAGTTCGAAAACTGACTATTTGAAAATCGTATTGCCGAATGCCGAGATAGCCACCCTTGAATCTCTCCTCGAAAACAGTCTATCTAACGAAACATTTCACCCGGCCGTTGGAAGGTTAACAACCCGGCTCTAGCCGGTTTACAAGGGACCACTAGACTAAACCCGATGCATGTCGACTTCATCGAGCGGGGCTATCTGAACGCCCGAAAACTGTGGCAAGTCCAGACGGAAGGGTGGACCTACGAGCCGCTGGTGCTGGAAGACCAGGTGGTGATCGGGTGTTCCCCTGAGAGCGTGCGCTCCTTTTCGCCTGAAGGGGACCCGTTGTGGGAGGCCCGAGCCGGATTCGTCAAGCATCGGCCGGCCGTTTCCCCAGACGGCGAGTCCGTCTACGTCTCTACTCACGGCAATCACCTGGTGGCTTTGAGCCGGGAAGGCCAGGAGCGCTGGCGAATCGAGCACGGTTGGGGCGGGATGGGAGAGCCGATGGTCGGTCCCGACGGCACGGTCTATGTCGGCAGCCACGGCCGAGTTCTTCTGGCTCTCTCAGCCGAAGGTGAGCAAAAGTGGCGCCGAGAGCTGAAGTATGGCCTCGAGAACCCACCCGTTTACTCCGAAGGGAGACTGTTCGCCGCCCAGGCAGCCGGGCTCCTGACAGCCCACGACGCTCAAACCGGCGAGGTCCTCTGGGAAGAGGATAGTCAGGGGCGATTCAGTGCCCCCCCTGCCGTGGCCCCCGACGGGAACCTCCTGGCAGCGGGCTGGAAGACCCTCAGAAAACTCGACGCGGCTACCGGAAAAGAGCTCTGGAGAAGCGAGGCTTCACCCAGCCGTTCGACTAGTCCGGCTGTGGATCGTGAGGGTCGTATTTATGTCACTAACGCCACCGGAGCGATGGATTGCTTCTCTCCGGAAGGAGAGAAGTTGTGGAGCACTCCCAGCCAATCGGCTTTGATTACGACGCCTCTGATCGGTCCAGACGGAACGGTGGTGGCGCGGGATATGAATCGCCACCTGTGGGCCTTCTCAAGCTAGGGGGTCATCCGCTGGCGGGGTGAGGTGCACACTCCCCAACGGGGAGCGACCATCATCACCGAACCGGCGGTCGGCCCCGACGGGGTAGTCTATAGCGGGAGTTCGGACGGCACGCTGACCGCCTTCCAGGGGCGGACGTTCGAAGAATACCTGGCCGACCGGAATCGGGCTCGACCTGGCCTCGAGCAGACCGAAGAGTGGCTCATCATCGGCGACCAACACCTACCCGTGGAAAACTAGACCCCTAGCCGGTGAAAGCATCACGTGGAAGCAGAACCCCGATACCCGCTCCTCCGGCGGCCCCGATGAGCATCGATGGCCCATAGAGAAACTTCGGCCCCGCACTGCCAAATGCCAGGGGCACAACAACAGACCCAACGGCCAAAGCCGCCACCGCCGCGGCCGTCGCCCCCAGGACCTGGCCTATCACCTTCTGGTAGTCGTTGCGAAACGATTCGCTGCGAAAGACAGCTCGGGTCAAGCCTCGCCCGAGGGCGTCACCGGCCTTATAGGCGACAACCCCGGCCACTCCAGCGAGGGCAAATGCCCCATAAAGCTGACCGAAACCCGGTAAAGCCCCGACAAAAGCCCCCGGGACCACTCCTACGGCGCCCTGCAGGACCTTGGCAGTCTTCTCGTCGTTCCAGGTCAGAGTATAGCTGTCTTCTTGACCGTCGGAGTTGGTCGGGTTCTCGGCCGGGGGAGTCGAGGCCGCCCTTTGAAAAGTCGATGCCCCGCTGAGTTGAGTCAAAACCATTATCTTTCCTCCAAATGAGAGCGGAGGTGGACTTGGCTGACCTTAGGTCGCCACCCTTAAAGAGTCCTTAACCGCGCCGCCCGGCTCCGCTGCCTCGCGCCTTCCAATGCCTCCTGGCAGACTAGGCGTGTTGACAATCAGCGACGACCGTCACTGCTTTCTTTCCTTTGGTTGAGCT
>CAYRFU010000391.1:0-1953 GCA_964423525.1 uncultured Burkholderiales bacterium
GAGGGTCTGGCTCCTGGCCGGATGATTTTACCGACGAACAAAAGAAGCACCCATTGCTTCTTGCTTGACTTGGCTGTTAGGGTAATTTCTGATATCATTGGGTTATGGGTGCGAGAGCTTTCTCGACTATCGAGGTGTTGGTGGCTGTTTTTGTCACCTCTATCGCGCTGCTCGGTTTACTCGGCTCGTTGGGCTATGGTGTCAGGGCTAGCCGCTCAGGCGAAGTGATGAGCCAGGCCATCAATCACTGCACTAAGCTGATCGAGTTGACCCGAAGCCGCAATCTTGATTTCCAGGGTAACCCCCCACCTCCGCCCGCGACCTCTGGCGTCAATGACAGTAGCGATGCTGTCCGGCGACCCTTGAACGCGCCTCCCTTCGCCTCCGATTTTCCCGCCGACACCGCCTTCGAGCGGAATATTCGCCTGGAGCGAATGGGAGCGTCGGGCGACTACAATTACGATGTAATGAAGATTACCTGCACTGTTTTTTGGACCGAGAACGGTAGAGAGCGGAGCCTTCAGTTTGAGGCCTTTCACAAATCGCAGTAGAGCCAGCATCCTCTTTCTCGCGCTCATCTTTATGGCCCTGGTGGCCGTGTTGGCTCTAGCCTTTGCTCGCTTGATTCCCTTAGAAGCCAATAGTATTCTTCGTCACAAACAGTCCACTCAGGCCCACTACGTGGCAGAAGCTGGCGTCTATGATGCGATGGCTTTTATCGAACATCAGCTCAAAATCGGGGCCGAGCCAACTCCTTCGGGGACTCTAACCCTGACGGGCAGCTTATCGGGCTGGAGCTGGACTTCGACCATTACTGCGGACGGCCAAACGCCCCCCTACGGTGATCAGCGACTACGCTACTATACACTCGAGTCGGTTGCCCAAGACCCGGGCGGTAATCCTCGCTGGCGGGTTGTGGCTACGGTGGGTCAGGAAACCTTCACCCGTTACACTCGTCTGATCGATTCTTTCCCTCCGGGCTACCACCACTTGGTTAGAGCCGTCCCGTTCATCGAGGGACACGTCCACGTCAATGATGCCCTCCGGGTCAGACCTGTGGCTTCTCTCTGGGGGACGACCGGGGACCCTGCCTATAATGGCTATGTCACCAGCGCCACTCGTCTTCCCACCAGCCCGGACGGAGTGGACTACGTCGGCTCTGAAACTCCCTTTGATGGTGCCGGAGACCCGATTGCCGGCCGTTATGAGCGGCTCTATCTAGGAGGTCGGGCAGGGATAAATACCGGGGCTTCTAGGGTGGAGATGCCGGACAGCGCGGTAGGTCTTGCTTCAGCGGCCTGGGGGGACACGGTCGGCTTCCCCACTTCCACGGGTGTTTATCTCGGTCTCAACGGTGCTGGCCAAATCAGGTCAGGAGTCTATATCGTGGGAGCGGTCGACTCGATGCTGCTGGAGGATGATGGCGGCGGCAATCCAAGAATCACCATCGACCAAGGTGGCGTCATCACCACCATCACCGAAGCCATCAATCCGGGTTGTACCGCCTGCCCTCAAGGCAATACGGCGGTCACCGGCCCCGGGGGGGGTATCTACCCTGGTCTTCCTAACGGACTCTACTACTCAACGGGTTCTGTGCTCAGCCTTCAAGGCACCAATATTGGGCCCCGCACCATTGCCGTCGACCTGGCAGCCGATCAAGAGATTGTGATCACCGGCGACGTTCTACGAGGCGATACCCCCGTTGGCACCAGACCCACTGGTAATGCCGACGTGTTGGGATTGGTAGCGCGAACAGTTCGGATTAGCGACACCATCCCGCGTAGCTACGCCGACCCTCTCTATCTCTATCTCTCTTTTGTGGCGGGAAGGAAAGGGGACCCCAATGGGGGGCTGGCCGTCGACTCCTACAACGACTCGTCCCTGGGGACCGGGACGTTCTCCGTCTATGGAGCTTGGGCAGTGGCCAGGTTAGCAGCAACGGGCAACTGGGAC
>CAYRFU010000391.1:1963-6088 GCA_964423525.1 uncultured Burkholderiales bacterium
GCCTTGGGAACCAGGTTTCCGGGCTTGGTTATATCCAGTATTTTGACCCTTATATCGTCGAATCGCCGCCACCGTTCTACCCCGGCACCGGACGTCTCCCTATCCGGTCCTGGCGGGAGGAAGCCTTAAGATGAAGGGACACCGACCCGGGGGGCTGACCCTGGCCGAAGTCCTCGTCAGCACGGGCTTGATGCTCCTCCTGGCCACCGCCATCTTCTCAATTTTTTTCGCCAGCAAGTCCGTTTTCAGACGCGGCTCGGGGAGGCTTGAGGCCCAGGCGAGGGTGAGAGAAGTGTTGCAGAGGGTCACCCCTCTGTTGCTGAGTGCTGTCCCCCCCGGTCTCACTGAGGACGCGATCTACGTCCCGGCCATCGGTTTGGGATCCAGTTTCGTGGAATTTTACAGTGCCGACGATCTGCTTGACACCACCGCTCCGAGCGACCCCAGGAACCCCCTCCCTCGTTTCTATCGAATCCGCTTTGAATCAGCCCAGGGGGATCTCATTTGCGAGCAACTCTACCTTCCTACACGCTCACCAGTGGGACAGAATCGAGTTTTAGGAAGGCGCCTCTACTCAATCGAGTTTGAACGCCGGGAACTTAATCTATTGGAGATGTCCATTACCGCTCGCCAAACGGAAAGAGGGGCCTCGGGTCAGCCGACCAGCGTGGATATTACCCGACAAGCGATTCTAGCCATACCCTATTATTCGAGTCCTCGATGAAGCGCCAGGGATTTCGATACCGCTGCACCGGGGGTGGACGCACGGTCGAAAGTTGTGTGACTGTGCCTGGCTTCCTGCCTCCTCGGGTAGCCTACTATTCGGCCGCCCTGATCCTAGCTTTAACTTTTGAAACCATCGAAAGCTTCAAGCCGGACCCGGCTCTGGCTTACCGCGCCGACAGTCAATCTCTGATGCTGTTAACCCGTCAACTGGCCGTCCTGGTAAAAGTGGGAATCCCGGTTCATCGCGCCCTGGAGTTTCTGTCCGAAAGCCACGACGACGACCTCCGTCAGGCCCTCGACGAGGCGGCCGGGCTGCTCGCTTCGGGGCACACTCTGTCGGGGACGGTAGCTCGGCTACCGGGAGTCTTTGGGGCGAACTATCACGGTTTTGTTCGGGTGGCTGAGACCTCTGGCCAGCTTGAGGCCACTCTTGAGCTTCTGGCTCGGGAGCTTGAGGAGTCAAGCCGTCTTCGCCAGCGCGTAGGCAATGCGATCACCTACCCTCTCTTCTTGATGCTCGGCTCTCTGCTACTGTCAGGTGTATTGATCTTTGGGGTCGTGCCGATGCTGACCCCAACCTTGATCGATCTGGGGGTGGAACTTCCGTTGCTAACCCGGGCCGTTGTTTGGCTGGCGGGCTTTGGGAGTCATCCTCTCGTCATGGTGTCAGCTTTTCTGATTCTGTTGACATCCTTTCTATTGTTGGCCTTCCTCTATGGACCCACTGGTCATTATACAGCCGCTCGCCGCGCCCTCGACCGCTTCGTGTTGGCCCTACCCGTGGTAGGAGAGCTGGTCCACCGTTACTGGGCTGCCCAGGTTTTGGCCACTCTGGCCCTTTCGTTGACAGTTGGAGTGCCTTTGGTGCGAGCCTTTCACGATGCCGAGGGAGTGGTCCAGAATACGGCCCTGGCCAAGAGGGTCGTCGCCGGTCGCCAGGAGCTTGAATTGGGGAAGACCCTGCTAGAGGCCCTGGGAGAAAACGATGTGCTCCCAAGCACTCAGGTTTCGATTCTGCAGTGCGGCGCCGCGTCGGGCTCACTCGAGGATACCGTCCAGATGCTTTCCCGCCAGGCGGCCGAGTCGGTCGAGGCTCAATTGAGTGCCCTGACGGTTTTACTTGAGCCACTCGCTCTTGGTTTTATGAGCGTGGTGGTGACGTTGGTAGCGCTAGCGACTTTCCTTCCCTGGATCCGATTAGTCGAGTCGATCCTGTAGCGCTCTTGAGCCGCGCGCCCTCCGATAAGCCGCGCGCAACAGGGCCTCGCCGGGCGCCTGCTCGGTCAAGTGGAGCCGCCAGAAATGCTCGTGGCAAGGGACTTGATGAGTCGAGGGCCAATACCTTCAGCCTGCGCCCAAGAAAAAACTTACCATTTTAAGAAGGTTGTTGCCCATGCAAAAAAATCCACCCAAATCCTCAGAGAGCCAGGAAGATGCCAAACTCTTGACTAGTTTTGAAGACTTTGCTCAGTTAGCGGATTACTCTTTTATGCAGAACTTAAAGGCCGATCCAGAGGCCACAGAAGACGGCGTCGACCACTTCCCACGCCAAGTGCGCTCGGGTCATTTTGTTCCCGTGAAGCCAACACCCATCGAAGATCCCGAGTACGTGAGTCACAGCAAAACGTTTTTCCAGGAGTTAGGTTTGAGTGATGAATTGGTTCAGGATGAATCGTTTCAAAAGGTGTTTTCTGGTGACCTTTCGCCTCTGAAAACAGTTGGCTGGGCAACAGGCTACGCGCTCTCCATCTACGGCACAGAGTATACTGAACAATGCCCTTTTCGAACCGGAAATGGATACGGCGACGGTCGAGCTATTTCGGTTTTTGAAGGCAAACTAAAGGGACGGCGTTGGGAAATGCAACTCAAAGGCGGCGGACCGACACCTTATTGCCGGGGAGCAGATGGCCGAGCAATACTAAGGTCGAGTATACGCGAGTTCCTTGCGCAAGACTTTATGCATGCCCTAGGCATTCCTACCTCGCGCTCGTTGACCTTGTACGTTTCTAAATCGGAAACAGTAGAAAGACCGTGGTATTCGCAAAGTTCAAAATCGTTTAACCCTGACATTATGACCACCAATCCTGTAGCCATCGCAACTCGAGTGGCGCCATCGTTTCTTCGTGTCGGTCAGTTGGAGCTTTTCTCCCGGCGTGTCCGCAAGAAAGCCCACCCTGGCGCACTTGAGGAATTGCGGATGATAGTTGAGCATCTGATAGAACGAGAATATCAAACTGAAGTCAATCGGGACCACAGTTTTGAGAAGCAGATTGTTGAGCTAACCAGGCTTTTTCGGGGCCGTCTAACTCGCTTAATCGCCAACTGGATACGGGTTGGCTATTGCCAGGGGAACTTCAATAGCGACAACTGCGCCGCTGGAGGCTTTACTTTAGATTACGGCCCCTTTGGTTTTTGCGAGGTTTTTGACCTTGAATTTCAGCCCTGGACCGGCGGCGGTATGCATTTTTCATTCTTTAACCAGCCCAACGCGGCTCAGGCCAACTTTGAAATGTTCTGCAGTGCTCTGCGACCTCTCCTGGAAGATTCGAAGGAGCTTGAGGAATTCGAGAAAATTCGTCAAGGTTTTTCTGATAAGATGAAGGTGGAACTGCAAAGCATGTGGGCCTCCAAACTTGGATTGGAAGCTTTTCCCCCAGAGACTTTCAAATTGTTAGTTCAGTTAACCATGCTCACGAAGGTTGACTTTACAATCTTTTTTCGCGAACTATCTCGAGTCCCCAAGAGCCTTTCGGACCTGAAAAGGAGTTTCTACGATGAGATTTCTCCGGAGCTAGAAAGCAAATGGCAAAGTTGGCTGAACCGGTGGCGGGCTCAAGTCCGGGCAGCGGAAACTTCAGACTTGGAAGAGGTTTCAGCTAAGATGAAAGAGGTAAACCCCAAATACACCTGGCGAGAATGGCTCGTTGTGCCGGCCTATCAACGAGCAGCTAATGGGGATTACACTTTGGTCAGAGAGCTGCAAGAGGTGCTCAGCCGTCCCTATCACGAGCAATCTGGAGAGGTCGAGGCGAAATATTATCAGCTGAAACCACGAGAATACTTCCATGCTGGTGGTATATCACAGTATAGTTGTTCTTCGTAGTATCATAGCGGTGAACGTTGGGCTGAGTCGAACTGCCTCAGTTGGTTCCGAATAACCTGGAGAAGAAGTTCTTTCTAGATTTTTTGTAGCGAGAAACGGGCAGCTCGAAAACCGCGTCGGGGGCCTCGTCTAGGGGACAACCCTGTGTGCCAAGGTAGCCTGAGACAGATCCTCTCCAGAAATTAAGCTTCTTTTTCAAATCTTAGGAAAGAAGAGCCGGCAGGGCGAGGAAGGTACAATCAATGGGGCGCAACCCCGTTTTCGTGTTATTCTGATCCTTTTGACTGCAAGGCACG
>CAYRFU010000392.1:0-2782 GCA_964423525.1 uncultured Burkholderiales bacterium
TCCGTGTTATAACCCTTCTTCCTCGGCCAGTCGAATGTCAACAGGCCCTCTAGGCCAGGCTGGCGCGGAGCTCTTGAAGTTGCTCGATCTTGCCCAACACTACTAGTACGTCGTTGGCCAGGAACTTGGCGTCGGCGGCCGGATTATGGAGTATCTCCCGGTCCTCGCGGATCACCGAAAGAATCACGGCGCCGTAGCGACCACGAAAGGCGCTCTCAGCCAGAGTCTTACCCACCAGGGAGGAGTCCGGCGGGACCAGGCACTCTTCGATGACGAGATCGTAGTTGGTGGTCTCGAGGGCCAGGTCCAACAGTTGGGTCACTCTGGGGCGGGTTAAAGCTCTGGCGATTCTCCTTCCCAGCAAAGAAAAGGGCGAATAGACGTGGGAAGCTCCGGCGCGGCGGAACTTGTCGATGTTTCGTTCTTCGGCTACGCGGGCTGAGATGTTGAGTTCATCGTTGAGACCCCGGGCCGACATAATGACCATGAGGTTATTCGCATCGGAGTCGATGCAAGCCATCAAACCGCCGGCCCGGTCGATGCCGGCCTGAAGAAGAATCCTCTCTTCGGTCGCGTCTCCATGGATAGCCCGCCAGCCGCGAGCCGAGGCCTCCGCCACCAGGCTCTGATCCATATCCACCACCAGAAAGGGAATCTCCTCATGCTCTAATTCTTCGCACACGGCTTTGCCGACTCGGCCCAGGCCACAAACGATAAAGTGGTCGCTCATTGTCTTTGACCTCCGCAGAGTGATCCTCTGTTGAAAATAGTGTCGGGTTCCCTCATCGAGCAAGACTTCCGCCGTGGTGGTCAGGGCGTAGAGCAAGACACCGGCCCCCCCCACGATCAAACAGATGGTGAAAAGCTTGGCGTCAGCGTCGAGTTCGACGGGACCGACTTCTCGAAAGCCCACCGTGCTGAGGGTGATCACGGTCATATAGAGGGCGTCCAGCCAATTCAGGTCGGCCGTCAGATGAAATCCGATCACCCCGATGAGAATAATCAAAAGGGCGAAAATTCCGAGCCGATAGATTTTGGCCAGAGGATTGATCACCGCTACCCCGGTTCCCGACCGGGCGTTTAAGACCCTGTCGTGGAAAGGCTGAAGCTCACTCGTGTGCCCTGACCTATCTGGCTGGTCAAGTCGAGACTGCTGCCATGGGCCTGGGCCAATCGCCGAGCGATGGCCAAGCCCAAACTGGCCCTACCATGATCGCGCCCGAAGGAAGGACCTTGCTCCTCTGAGACCTCAAAGCCGCAGCCGTTGTCTTCGATCACCAGCTGCACCCTGTCGGGGCCAGGCTTCACCGACACCGAGACCTGAATCTGAGAACCAGCGTGGTCGACGACGTTCTCCAAAAGGATCTGAACCAGCTCACGAAGCCTGTGACGGTCGGCCTGAACGTGGAGGGTGGGGTCGAGACCGATGAACTCCAGCTCAACGCCTTTCTCCTCGGCCGTCTCGGAAAGGGTATCGGCCACCTCGATGAGCGGCTCAGATAAAGGGACCGACTCGAGCATCAGGACCGGATCGGCTTCTTCCCAGCGCGACAGGTCGAGGAGCCGGGCCACGGTTCGGGAGACGAAGTTGGCTTCTCGGCTTAAGCGTATCAGAGTCTTGCGTTGCTCAAGCGGGTCCATCCCCTCCAGTAGAGCTTCGGTCCAACCCAAGATAGCAGCGAGAGGAGTGCGGAGGTTGTGAGAAACATCGCCCAAGAAGGTCCGTCTGGAAGCCTCCGAGCGCTCCGCCTTGTCTTTGGCCTGACGTAGTTGCGACACGCTCTGTTGGAGTCTCTCTCCCATTTCGTTGAAGGAATTGGCCAACTCGACCATCTCGGCTGGACCCGAGGGCTTGGCTCGCGCTTGCAAGTCTCCTTCCCCCAGCTGCTCGGCAGCTTCGGCCAGTTGACGGGCAGGCCGACTGAGCGAGTCAGAGACCCACCAGGCAAACAGCAAAGAGCAGAAGATGGCCGCCAAGCAAGCGGCTAAGAAGCCTCTGAGCATTCCGTCACGAAGCTCCTCGCGGTTGTGAAGACCGCCCAGTCGGGCCACCGCCACCACTTCCTCCCCTCGCTGGACGGGAAACCAGAACACCGCTCCCTGCTGAGCCGAGAACTGAGCTGTCTCATCTCCACTCCAGAGACCCTCAGGCACCGGGGTGGAACGGTCTTCGACGGGCCCGTAAAGATGGTCTGGCGGCTGATTGGGTCGATAGAGGTCGAGGCTGGCCGAAGGCGACAGGCCCAGGGCCGGGAGTTGGTCGAGGTCTCCCTGGGCCAGGATGGACTTGAGCCGGTGGATCATGAGGCGGTTGCCCGGCAGTGTTGGGCTTGCCAGAAAGAAAAACGTGGCTGCGAAGACCAAGAGGAAGAGCAGCACCACGGAAAGGTGGGAGAGAGCCAACCTGGTGCGCAGAGTCATCCCAACTCGAAGCGATAGCCCACGCCCCAGATGGACCGGATGGGGTCGGCTCGCTGTCCTTCCTTAAGTTTGATGCGAAGGCGAGAGATGTAGTTGTCAACCCGGCGCAGGTCCCCCACATATTCTGGGCCCCACACCCGGTCGAGTAACTCTTCCCGGGTGAAGTTCTTGCCCGGTGCCCCGGCTAGCGTCTTCAGCAAGTCGTATTCCCGCGGAGTCAGTTGCAGCGGCTCCTGGTCATAGTAAGCTTGGCGAGCCTCGGCATCAATACGGAGTCCTCCCTGCTCCAGACCGGTAAAGGAGGGAAGGGCAGAGCGCCGCAGCAGGGCCTTAACGCGAGCCATCAGCTCACGAGGTCGAA
>CAYRFU010000392.1:2792-6061 GCA_964423525.1 uncultured Burkholderiales bacterium
TGGTCATGTAATCGTCAGCCCCCAGTTCCAAACCGGCCACTCGGTCGGCCTCCTCGCCCCGGGCAGAGAGAATTAAAATCGGAACCGCGCTTTGAGCCCGCAGGGTTCGAGTCACATCCAGTCCATCGGGTCGCGGGATCATAATATCGAGAATCACCAGGGAAATTGCCTGGTTGGCCGCCTCGAGCGCCTGAGCGCCCGAGGTGGCCGTCACCGCGGCATAGCCATCTTTCGTCAGGTAATGGACGATCAGCTCGAGGATTTCGGGCTCGTCCTCTACCACCAGAATCTTAGCGGAACTGTCCAACAAAGGTCCTCACCAAAGAAATCGCTTGGGCTAGCTCAGACCGCTCCAGACTCCCGTTCTGGTTGCTATCAAAGCGCTCAAGCAGCAAGGTGACCCGCTCTTGCTCGAGAGCCGACTCCTCCTCCTGGCTCAGGCTCCCGTCCCCATCGGCGTCAAAGCGCTTCAACTGGAAGGCTTTCATCTTCTCGCGGGCAACCAGGCGCTCGTTCTCATCGACCACCCCGTCTTGATTCTTGTCAACCCTCTTTTTCATCCTGGCTTGAAAGAGCTTGGCTGCTCGCCTTTTCTCACTGAAGCTCAAAGTGCCGTCACCATCGCTGTCGAGTTGGGGCATCATCTCCGCTTTGAGAGCCTTGCGAACATTCTTTCTCTCGGCACTAGAGAGCTTTCCGTCTCCGTTGGCATCATAGCTTTGCAGAAAAGACTGCCTCAAAGGCTCGAATTCGTTCTCGTCGATCTGGTTGTTACCGTTGGCGTCGAAACGCGCCACACTAGGAGGGAGGTCCAACTGGGTTTGGGCCGAGACCGGCTGCCCCCAAAAAAGAGCTCCGGCCACCAGGCCGATTATCAGATTTCTCATCGCAAATCTCCTTACTGGTTACTGGCCCAAGTATAGAGAAGAGACTCCCATATCTCTGCCAAGAATGTCCATAAAATATCCATGGAGAAAGCGGGCCCCATGAAACTTTATCAGGTTGATGCCTTCACTTCTCGTCCGTTCCGGGGAAATCCGGCTGCCGTTTGCCTGCTGAACAGACCGGCCCCGGCCTCCTGGATGCAAAACCTGGCCCAGGAAATGAATTTGTCGGAAACGGCTTTTCTGGTGACCCAGCCTGAAGACTTCGGGCTCCGTTGGTTCACCCCCAAAGCCGAGGTGGAACTGTGTGGTCACGCCACTCTGGCCAGTGCCCACGTGCTGCTGAGTGAAGGGCTGGCCAGCGGGCCGCTACGATTCCATACCCTTTCAGGAGTGCTAGAAGCGACTCAGGTCGGCGACCAGATCGAACTCAACTTTCCCGCTACCCCGGCCGACCCGTGTCCTGCCCCAGACGGCCTTCTCCCGGCTCTGGGACTGGAACAGGCTACCTTCGTGGGCAAGAGCCGTTTCGACTACCTGGTGGTGGTCGACGACCTGACCATCATTCGGCCGGATCTCCAGGCTCTGGCTCAAGTCGAGGCGAGAGGCGTTATTGTGACCGGTCCCAGCCAGGATTACGACTTTCAGTCCCGCTTTTTTGCCCCCGCCGTAGGAGTCCCCGAAGATCCGGTGACGGGTTCGGCTCACTGCACTCTCGCCCCTTACTGGAGCGAAAGGCTGGGCAAGACCTCTCTGGAGGCCTATCAGGCCTCGTCGAGGGGAGGTCAGGTCAGCCTGCGCCTCGAGGGGGAGCGGGTGGCGCTAGCGGGCGGAGCCGTCACAGTGTTTGAGGCGGAGCTTCGGCCAGGTACGGTGCCAGCCCCTGTTTGAGTTCTTCAGGCAAAGGACGAGGGCGAAACTCCCCGTCGACCACGCAAGCCAGGACGATATGGCCGTCGGCCACCACCACCCGATTCTCTTTATAGACCTCGAAGTTCAAGGTGAGAGAGGTTTTGCCGAAGCGTCCCACCCAGGTGCTGACCTCGACCAGGTCGTCAAGTCGAAGAGGACTGCGATAGTTGAAGTGGGTCTGAACCCTGGGCAGACAGATCTTCAGCCGCCCGGAAAGCTCCGGATAGGGCAATCCCACCTCCCGAAAAAGCTCCGTCTCGGCGATCTCGAAAAACCGCTGGAAGCGCCCATAGTAAATAATTCCGGCTCGGTCCACATCGGACCAGCGAACTCGGTCGGTGATCGTAAAAGTCTTGGCCACGGTCAGCTTTTCCAGGTTTTTTCAGGCCGACCTCTTAGAATTCTCGGCGGAGGGAATCCATGATCTTAAATCACTTTCCATCTGAGTCTCGCCAACTCGCTCGCAGCCAGCCTGAAGAACAGAATCAGGGTGGGCAAGACTACGAGTCGGAGCCCGAGTCTGACCCTGGTATGACCACCCGAGACTATGTGTCGACGGCCCTGACCGTAGGCGGAGGAGCGGTGACTCTCCTGGGCGGACTCAGCGGTGACGTGGTCACGACCGTGGGCGGCCTTGTTGCCTACGGCGTCGGATCGGCTATCGAGGCCTACCGAGTGACCAATCAAAACAGTCTGGACGGCCAGGCCCGATTCAACCTGGGCGTCGGCGGAGCTTTAAGCGTGATAGGGCTCGGGCTCTTCCTGGGTCACCAGGCGGCTCCGCCTCAAACCCTTACACCCGCTCAAGAGTTGATCCAAAAGCATCCCGCCCTGGGCAATCTTTTGCGAGCCTTCTAGATGCGAACACTCCTGCTTCTCGTTTTCCTTCTTAGCCTTGTCGCTCAGGCTGACATCGATGTGCGTCGAGGCGGAAGCTACTGGGCTCGCATCAGTAACAGCGGAGACATCTACATCGACGGGTCCTGTGTAGGCCGAGTGGAAGACGACGGTGACGTCCGCAAGAACGGCTCCTTCGAGGGCCAAGTCGAAGCCGATGGCGATATCCGAAAAGGCGGAAGCTTCTACGGTCAAATTGAACAAGACGGAGATCTCCGCATCAACGGCAGCTTTGCCGGGACCGTCGAGCCCGATGGTGACATCCGCAAGGATGGGAGCTTCTGGGGTCAAGCCAGCTCCCTAAACGGCTACGCCGACATGAGAAAAGTGGCCGCCCTGCTGGTCTTTTTCAGCGGCGATTTCTAATTTCAGCTAGACTTTTGGGCCTCGAGGGGGAAGAGATACCCGATGGCTCTGAAAAGTACAACTTCCCACATCGCTCGCAACGCCGGTCGCACCCCTCCCCCCAGAACGACGGCCAAGAACCAGGCAGATGAAGCCGGCGCCGCTGGCTCGGCTACCTCAGCCGGGTCTCGGACAACGACTGAAGCCGGTGGCACCCGGGCAACCGGTGCG
>CAYRFU010000393.1:0-6006 GCA_964423525.1 uncultured Burkholderiales bacterium
GGAAGCTTCCAAAGCTCGCCTCGAGGCTTTTCTGTCCCAGCACGAATCTCGTCGTATTCAGTTAGTGCTGGCCTCCCTTCGCAGAGTCCGGCAACCCCCGGCCAAAGGCACGGCCGGCCAGCGGAGAGACTTTCTGGTGGTGTGCGCTGAAAGACTGGCCAAGCTGGGATTTTTTCAGGACGCCGCCTCGTTATTGGGACTGTGTCTGCTAGAGGAACCAAACTACGACAAAGCAGTCGAGCAATTGGGTCAGCTGATGGTAAGTTGGGCCGAAGACCTGGCTGCTCAAGACCTTCTAGCCGACGCCCTTCAGTTATGTCAGCTAACCTTGGAGCTGCTTCCTGGTTGCGAGCCGGCTGAGGCCGCCCGGGATAAGTTCTTGGCTCGTTGGGAGGAACTAGCCCAACAGCGACCGGAACCGGCTGTGATTCAACGGCCCGAGCCGCTGCCCTCAGTGGCCGAAATTCCAGCCAAGGCGGCTGCCCAGGCACCGACTGAGAAACCTGTTCAGCAGCCGGCTGCACCCCAGCAGGCGAAGACCCCGTCACCAGCCCCTGCGCCTTCGCAGCCCGAGGAGTCTGGTGAAACAAAGAGTCCCCCACCGGAAGAGGCCTCAGAAGAAGAGGCCTACGATTACTCAGTCGAGGAGCTGTCTGAACTGATTCAGGCTGAGCCAGAAGAGAAGGCCCATCACGGGGCTGTGATGAGATTCTTTCGTGAAGACGAAAAAGGACTGGTAAATTTTTATCGTAATTTGGTCAAGACCGACCCTGACCAACTGGCCCACACTTTGGGATTGGCCCGAGCCTACATCGCCACTGAAAAGCACGCCGTTGGCGTGGTTCAGTTTCAGAAGTATCTTCGGGCTCAACCTTCGAAAGAAGTCTACCTGGAGTTGGCGGCCGCCTACGACCATCTTGGCAAAAAGCCGCTGGCTGATGACGCCAAACGAAAAGCTAACGCTCTCTAAGGGGGAAGTGTGTTCGAGTTTCTGAAGCGATTTACTAAACCGGTGCCGATCAAGATTATCGGCTTTCTCAACCCCGAGGTCACGTTCACCACCGAGGCTGAAGTGGAACTCGGCACTCTCAACGTGATCGCTGAGGTGGAGGGCGAGAGAATTCGGGCTCGTCTCAACGTCAAAGAGCTTTCTGCCGAATCCTACACGGGCGACTTGGTGGCCCCGGTGGAAGCGGTTCCTTTTCTTAAGGAGATTTTCAAGCCCTACCATGAGAAGCGCGTGGACCCCCGTCTGCGACGGAACTTGAGGGTGCTCTCGAAAGACCTTCCAGGATTCAAAGGCACCTCCCGTGACCTTTCTTACCACGGCGCTCGTCTTGAGATCGGAGGGCCGCTCCCAATCGGAACTCCCCTGAGTCTGGCTATCGACCTCGATGACGCGGCCGGAACGTGTATTGAAGTGACAGGGGTCACCCGCTGGTGCGCCCCCAAGGAGAATACGCCCTATTCCCTTATCGGAGTGGAGTTCGATGAACTCGACTCGAAATCTGAGCACGCCCTCACCGCCTTTTTGAAGATCTTGGAAGATTCCGAGAAAGGGAATCTGAAGCTAGGCTGAGTCGCCAGTGCAGAGGCTGATTCAGAGGCTCTATTTCGGGATCGAGACCCTTATAATGGCTCACCCGGCCTCCCAGTTGGGGTTGGTGGCGGTAGGGATCCTGGCTATTTCACTAGCCGGAGGTGTGGCTGTCCATTCGGTCAGTCCGGAGTTTCCCCACTTGGGCCAGGCGGTCTGGTGGGCCTTTCTTCGCCTCACGGACCCCGGCTATCTGGGTGAGGACCGAGGTCTCTTTGTACGAGCCGTCTCGACCATTTTGACCCTCACCGGCTACGTGCTCTTTCTTGGAGCGCTGGTGGCCATTATGACCAACTGGCTCGACCGGTTGCTCGAGTTTTTGGCTTCCGGTCGGAGTCCCGTTTTTGAGAAAGGCCACCTTCTCATCATCGGTTGGAATCATCGAGTCTACGCCCTGGTGGAAGAACTCTACCACAGCGGGCAGTATCTGGTCGAGACAGACTGGCGTCCCTCGTTTGTGATTCTTTGTCCCGACTTCCGACCTGAACTGCAGCGGGAACTGCTCCAGAAACTCGACCCCGAGGTGCGTCAGAACAGCCGAGTGCTAGTCCGCTCAGGCAACCCTCTGGAGGCTGAGAGCCTCGACCGGGTGGACTTTGAACACGCTCGCGGAATCGTTCTCTTGGCTCGGCCCAACACGACTCCTATCCTTTCCGATATCACGCTGGCCAAGATTTTGATGAGTCTCAAAGTCCGTTTTCAAGAACACCGGCGAGTTCCCAACCTGGTGGTCGATGTGGCCAATCCGACCAACAAACTTTTGGCGGAGTCGGTCGGACTGACCGGGGCTACCGAGGCCCTGGCTTCGGGCGAGTTCTTGGGCAGAATGTTTGTGCAAGCTGTCCGCCAACCGGGAATTTCTCGTCTCCACAACCGCTTCTTGACCGACAACTTTGGAGACGTTGTGAGGCTGGTGCCGACCGAGAAAGTCGCCCTGGTCGGACGCAGTCTTCGCCACCAGTCGGCTTTAGAGCCCGGTCAGGTGGCCATCGGGTTCCTGCCGCGACAGGGCCACCAGGCGGACCTGCGTCTGATCGATTTCGATTACGAGGCCACCGCTGAGGATGAGGTGGTCGTGATTCAAACCACTCGAGAGGTGGTGGAGATTCCCGCTCTCTATCCGACCACCAGCCAAAGTGAGAAGGTCCTGGTGATAGGCTGGAGCAACCACCTTCGCTACTTCCTCGAAGAGTTAGGGCGTCATCCTGACGAGACGTTTCAGGTGACAGTAGCGGTGGACGGCTGTTCTGAGCTGGATTGGCAAAAGTTGGCGCGTCTGGCCGAACTGTATCCTAATTTGGAGTTGAGTCTCTTGGAAACCGTCCTAGACGACCCTCAAAGCCTCGAGAAGTTGGCCCCTCAGCAGTTTGACCGAGCCGTCCTGTTCGCCGATTCCCGCCCCAAGGACCCTTTGGTCGCCGATGCCGAGACGGTTCTGCGGTCGGTGTTGTTGGGTCGTTTGCTAGAAAGGCATCGGGCTCAGACTGCGGTCGTGGTAGAACTGAATGACGAGGATAATCGAGGCCTTCTCCACCCCAGAGTCCACGACGTCTTTTTGACTCAGGAAGTGGTCAGCCATTTGTTGGCTCAAGTCGCTCTGCGCCGGAGTCTGGCCTGGATCTATGAAGAGCTGTTCACGGCCGGTGGAGCTGAGATTCGCCTTCGCTCGGTCGAGGGAGGGCGGCTCCGAGAACTCCAGGAGAGCCATTTCGAGCGAGGTCATCTGGTTTTGGGCTATGAGCGAGACGGGGCTTTTCATCTTGCCCCGGATGTCAACTCTTCGGTTCCCGACTCCGCTCGTTTAGTCGTGATCGAGAAAGAGGCGAGAACGTGAGCCCGTTCACGACGTGGTCGAGGTTACATCAAGAGCTGCCCGATGGTGTTAGAGTGGGGCCATGAAGAACTATCTAAGTTATCACATCGTGTGGGATGCGGAACTGCGAACCCTCTTGGATGAAGCCCATCTCAAAATTCAGATGGCCCAGGCTCGAGCCTCGGTTTACTCCAGCGACCGAGCCGAGCAGCTTCGAGAGATCGCGGCGCGGACTGAGGAACTCTTAGTTGAATTGGAATCGGCTACGGCTGGGCGTGTTCCACCCTATCACGCTCTGCCCTCGCTTAATTGATCAGCTCGGCGATCGATTCGCCGATGGCGAGACTGGCGGTGGCTGCCGGAGAAGGCGCGTTCAAAACATTGATGACGCGACCGTGGCGGGCGACGTGAAAATCGTCTTCGAGCCGACCATCGGCCAGCACTGCTTGGGCTCGGATTCCGCAGGGCGCGGGATCGAGGTGGTGTTCCCGAAGATCGGGGCACAACCGCTGCAGGGCTTTCACAAAGGCTTGCTTGGAAAAGGAACGGTGGATTTCCCCCAATCCCATTCGCCAGTGGCGAGCAGCGAGCTTGAGAAAACCAGGATAGGTTAAGGAATCAAGAAGGTCTGCGAGGTTCAGATCGAGTTTTTGGTAAGCCTCTCGACCCAGGGCCAGCACCGCGTTAGGGCCGCACTCCACCCCCCCTCCGATCAGGCGGGTCAGGTGAACCCCAAGGAAAGGAAAAGCGGGATCGGGGACCGGGTAGATGAGGCTGGTGCAGAGATGGTGAGCTTCCGGTCGCAAGCAGTAGTACTCCCCTTTGAAAGGAACGATTCGGAGGGCAGGGCGATAGCCGCTCAGTCGGGCCACCCGGTCACATTGGAGACCAGCGCAGTTGACCACGACATCCGCCTTCAGTTCGGCTCCAACCGTGACCACTCGGTCCTTTTCCAGGGACAAAACCGGAGAACTGGTGAGGAGCTCGGCTTCGGATTCTTCCAGCAAGCGAAGAAGGACAGCCTGGTAATCGATGATACCCGTTTCGGGCACCTGGATGGCCCGCAGGCCAGCCGCAGCTGGTTCCAAGCGCCTCAACTCCTGAGGGTCGATGAGACGACAATCGACCCCGTTACGCTTTCCCCGCTCCAACAGGCTCTCGAGCCTGTCCAGTTCGTCCGGGCGGGTGGCTACGATCACTTTGCCGCAGAGCTGGTAGTCGAGTTGGTGTTGGTCGCAGAACTGCTCCAGCAGTCTTTTTCCGCGACGACAGTTGAGCGCTTTGGCTGAGCCTGGGCGATAGTAGATGCCGGAATGGATGACCCCTGAGTTGCGACCTGTCTGGTGCAGCCCGGGAGAGAGCTCCTTCTCCACTACAGTCAAGCGAGCCGAGGGCCAGCGACGGCTGATCTGAAAGGCGGTGGCCGCACCCACGATGCCAGCGCCTATAATGACGACTCTCATCGCCGCAACTTTCTGGTGACTAGTAAACTTCCTCCGGGAGAATTGGGGTCGGAGGCGAAGGAGGGGCTATGATTTACCGACTTCGCTGGTGCCTGATCGCGCTGCTGACTGTGCTTCTTTGTTCTGTTTCTCTTCCCGAGAGAGTGCCGGCCGGAATGATCTCGGGCTCCAACCTGGGCCCGATCGTGGTCGATCCCGACGGTCAAGCTAGAGTGGAGGGGATGCTGGTGGTCGACCTCGAGGACCATCTTTCCCTGGCTGAGATCCAGCAACTGGGACACAAATTGGGTCTGACTTTTCAGTTCAGTGCTCCAATCCAGCATCAACATCGTTTGATGGTGGTGCGAGTCGAGGAAGAGAACCTCCACTCCTGGCTTGAGAGACTCCAGGCTGAGCCGGCTGTCACAGCCGTCTCCACCAACGATGTCTACGAGGTCTTGTCGGACTCGCTGGACCAGCCTTATCCCAACGATCCCCGCTATCAGGAGCAATGGCATCTCAAGATGCTGCAGTGCGAGAAAGCCTGGAAGGTGAGCGGAGGCCAGGGAGCGGTGGTAGGAGTGATCGATACCGGAGTGGCCTATCTCAATTGGAAGAAGTTCCGAAAGCTCGAAGACCTGGCCAACACCTCCTTCAAGACCGGATACGACTTCGTCAATAGCCGTAAGAAGGCGGTCGACGACCATGGTCACGGCAGTCACGTGGCCGGCACCATCGCTCAGTCGACTCACAACAAAGTGGGGGTGGCCGGCGTGGCCCATAAAGCCACGGTGATGCCGATCAAGGTTCTCGACCGTCGCGGTCGGGGGAGTTTGGCTGATGTGGCCAACGGCATTCGCTTCGCCGCCGACCACAAGGTCGATGTGATCTCGCTCTGTTTGGGGGCGGCCCGGCCCAATAAAGTGATGGAAGATGCGGTTGTTTATGCTTACGATAGCGGCGTGACCGTCGTGGCCGCGGCTGGCAACGCGCGCTCGGACCGGCCCTCCTACCCGGCCGGCTACCCTCAGGCTCTGGCCATTTCCGCCGTCGACCGCGAGGGAGAGCTGGCCAACTACAGCAATCGGGGGCCGGCCATTGACCTGGCTGCCCCGGGCGGCGACCAGCGGCGTCACGGCCTGGCGGGAGGGGTT
>CAYRFU010000394.1:0-5996 GCA_964423525.1 uncultured Burkholderiales bacterium
TGTAATCGAGCCGACCCTCCGCGTTGGTGAAGTAGGTCAAATTTTCTTTCACCACGGGTGGCTCCAGTTGAGCGCAGCCGGAAGCGATGGAGGCAGCATCGGGCGGTGGTTGTCCAACCAGCAGATGATAGAGAGTGGCCGCCAAGCCGTAGAGGTCGCTACGGACATCGGTGCCGCCGGCATATTGTTCGATAGGGGCGTATCCTGGTGTGCCGTATCCTCTTAGCGTAGCTGTCGTCTCGACTCCAGGAACATAACAACGTGCGATCCCAAAGTCGATCAACTTGAGGCGGCCACTGACTTCCATCAAAATATTGTCAGGCTTGAGGTCTCGAAAGAGGACCGTCGGCTCCTGGTTGTGGAGATACTCCAAGATATCGCAGAGCTGGTGGGCCCACTCCATCACCTGCTCGAGAGGGAAGGGGGCCAAAGCCGTTTTGATCTTTTGACCCAGGTCGACCCCATCGACGTAGTCGCAAACGAGATAGGACTGTTGGTTGTCTTCAAAGACTCGCTGGACCTTGACAAGGTTGGGGTGGTCAAGTCCAGCCAGAAGGGCGGCCTCCCTGCGCAATTGGGAGCGCAGGGCTCGAGCCTGGTGGACGGTCAAATCAGAAAGATTGAGCTTCTTAAGGGCTACCAACTTTCCGTCGATCACATCCTCAGCCAGCATGACAACGGCCATACCACCACGTCCCAGGACCTTTAAGACTCGATAACGACCCGCGACCATGGTATCCCTAGTCGCCAGGAGGTTGCTGTTTATTCCTCTTGTACTGCCAACTAAAGGGATTTCAAGCCATCATTGAATTCGGTTGTAAAGCACCTGCTCCAGCGGAGTGGGAGGAAGAGTCTGCATCAGCCCCCCCAGATAGGCCGGGTCGAAGGTCAGGTTAACGGTGCGACCAGTGAAAGAAATACTGCCGTCGCCGCTCGCTCCTGGCGCATCTGAAGCCGGGTCGCCTCCGTAGGCCACCACCGCCCCGGTGATGTTTAACCGGCCCCACTGGGTCACATTAGGATCGTCATAGCCCATATGAGCGGTGAAATTCTTTTGGGTGTAGACCACTCCGTTAAGAGTGAAGTCAGCATACTTGTAGTCGTCTGTGGCGGCCGTAGCGTCGTCTGGGACGATGGCGAGCAGGTCGATGTTTCCTCTGGCGTAGAGATTCACCCCTTCCACTCCGTTAGGATTCGCAGAGAGGTCGGTTCGAGCGCCTACGATACGGATATCACCTTCCGAGGTGATGGAGCCGCCCTGACCGAAAATCCCAGCCCCGAAGCGAACGTTCCCGGCTGCGGTTAAAGTGGCCGATTGGCCGGCAGGAGGGTCGAAGATGATCTCCAGGTCAGCGGGGGTCTTGGTGGCAGGCTCGCCGCCGAGGTCGAGTTGCCCGGGCGCGAGACCGGTGGCAGGTGCGCTGCCCTGGATCCATTGGTCGAAATAGACTTTGTCCACTTTGTGAAAACCACCACCAGCATCGACTGTTAATTCTGGATTGGGATTCACGGCCGTGAAACGAGCACTGGCCCCAGCAGGAGGACCGAGGAGGAATTCAATCGCTGTTTCCTTGTTGTTATTCATCTCATAGAGACTGGTGGTGTTCCACTTGATAGTGTGGCCTCCGGGATGTTCGTAAACGCCCTCATCGGCGATGGTTAAGAGTAACTGATGGAAAGGAGACCCGTCATTAAAATCGGTGTAGACGTTCTTGACATCACTGCCACCCGCTGGGGTGGGGCCAGGTTCAAAAGCAGGCACGGGTGGAGCGGTGCCGGCAGGCTTGGGTGACTCCTGAGCGCCGCCTCGGGGGATAATGGTGAGGTCGGCGGCACTGGTGGTGCTGGAATCGACAAAGATGTCCCCGGTGATCGTGAGTCTGCCGTTGCCGTTGTCGGTCATCGAAGCTGGTAACGAAGTCACGACGGTTCCTGCATCGGTGGGGTTGGCCTCGATGAAGGTTTTGTAGTCGTAATAATCACGGTCGTAATAGTGAAGACTCCCGTCATCCCACACCACGTAGGTGCCGGCCGCCAGGGTATCTCCCGAGGCGTCGGCCTTCTTGACATCGGCCCAGGTCAGTTCGTAAAAGCCCCCGTTTTCGGTGTTGACGGCCGCTCCGTTGACGTTGTTGCCAACAAAGTCGCTGGCGGTATTGGGAACAAGAATTTCGCCTGCGCTAGGGGTGGTGTAGAGCGAAGGGGTGGCGGCGCTATCGTGGACTGCCACCGTAACATTGGCTTTGCTGCGCACTCTGGGTGGACTGCCGTCGACCGATTGAACGCTGAAGTTGCTGTTGGTGCCCGCATCCTCCATACTCCCCTCAAGGGTTCCGGCCGCCTGGGCGGCCGCGTCGAACAGGGGCGGAGCCGAGAGGCGATAGGTGGCTTCCAGAACCCGCTGATGAACGTGCCCGGTGGGAGCGGCGTTGATGGTAGCGGCGTCGAGGTTTCGCAGCCCGACCCCAGAGCGACCCTCGACCAGGATGGTGGCCGAGCCTCCCGGAGTTTGGTTGGGTCGGGGACTCGAGTTCGCGACTTCGAAGTTTCCCCCGTCGGCCAAAGGGAGGCCGGCCGCTCCGGAACTGGCCAGGTTGTTGACCGAGACCCAACGATGGTCAACCCACATAGCGGGCGCGGGGTCGACCAGGCCATCGACATCGTCGGTGCTGTCGTCTTGAAAGTTGAACCGAACACGGAACTGGCTGACCCGGCCTCCGTCTCGCAACAGCCCGACCACATTGCCTCGCTCTTCGGCGATCACCAGGTCGGGCGTGTCGACCACCAGGCCGGGACCGCCGTCTCCCCGCCAAGCGGGGTTTTCGACCAGCCGCGAGGCGCAGTATTGAATCCCGGCTTGAGCGGCCAGTTCGGCCAATAGAGCCTCTTCAGACTGTCCAGCGGCGTAGTTGCTACCGAGACTCATCAGCAGGCCAGCCCCCACAAACATGGCTACCAAAAGCGAAAAGATCAGGGCGGTGACCAGGTAAATCCCTCTGTTGTGCACGGGTCTCATGTTACAAGTGTAACAAATTTTCGTGCCGTTGCATCAGTTCTTAGGAAAAACGGAAAGAAGTTGTTGAACCGTGAATTCGTTGTCGGCCAGGCTGACTTGCCCGACTTGCACCTCCCGCAGGGCCGCGGTGAGGTTAAGGGCTCGAAGGTCAATGACCACTTCGCCGGGATGAGAAGCGGGGTTGGGAGCCCTCTGAATGCCGAGATAAAGCAAAGTGTTGGCCACGATAGAGACCTCACCCACCCCGGCCTCGGCAGTCATGGCTGAGGCGTCAAAACCGTTGGGGCGGGTCAGGTAGGGAACGATGTCAGCCGCCGTCATCAAACCCTCAGCGCCCGCCAGGGTGGGATGGGCCACAGGGCCGTCGATCACTTTGCGGATCAAGACTTTGTGAGGACACTGATCGTCGAGCCCCAGGGGCCCTGCACCCCCGGTGCAGGTCATCCCAAAGGTGTTCTGATGATTGTTCGGCACAACCGGGTAGTAAAGGATGTTCCGCTGCCACAGCGGTCCCCCGGTAGGGGTCCGGACGGTGGCGCCGGTAGCCGGGTCGACAGCGCTCAAGAACCAGACGGCAGTTCCGTCGGGGGCGGTCAGGCTGGTGGTGGAGTTGGCCGTGGCCGTCTCGTTAAAGTCCGCCTGTTCCAGCTCGGAAACAAGTCGAGAGAGTGCTTTGCCCATCTGGGTTTGAATGGTGGAGATGCCGGACGTTCGACGCCAGATGGTGGTAGCCGACTGGAGTGAGCTGGCCAGCACGATCATCACGATGGTGAAGATGCCCAAGGTCACGAAAATTTCCGGTAGAGTAAAGCCGCGCCGGCTCATCAGAAGTCTTCCCCTTCGCGCACCAGCCGACTGACCTGGGTCTCAAGCATTCCGTAACCCGCTCGCGCTTGACCCTGGGGAGCGAACCAGTTGAGGCGGACGGTGACCTTCTTCAAGCGATTGTCGGGTCCCAGGGAGCCGATCGGCGTGCCCACAGTATCGGTGACCGTGGTGGCGAAAATCTCGTAAGCGAAGTCGGCGCCGCCGACTCTCTCCGTGTTGGCCAATAAAGGGGTTCCGACCGGATACTCGTTGGCCCAGAAATTGGCTTCGGTGACCGGCACCCCTCCGTTGCGAATCGACCGCAACGTCCTTTCCAACAGCCGATTGGCCGTTTGAACGGCCACCGAGCGGTCAACCGTCTCTCGACTCATTCGAGTCATGGAGACGGCCAGGGCTAGAGTCACCAGAATAGCGACCACGAAGGCTGCTATGGCTATCAAGACTTCCGAGAGGGTGAAACCTCCACCAAGACGACGCATCTTTCTTATTGTAACATCCTTCGAGAAAATTGCATCATGGCGAGAGAGGCCCACCAGTCATCGCTTCGATTCGCCACCCCTCTTCGGCCTTAACCAGTTCCCACCGCCAAGAGGTTCCTGGGTGTTTCTTGCCTGGCTCCACGGTCACCGTGATCCGCTCGCTCTTGGAGCTAACCACGGGGAGGGGGTGACGGTAGCCCAATCCAACGGTGTGTCCCGGCTGCTCGAGCCAGCCTCCGACCTGGTCGGAGAAGGCTTGCTGAGACCATTTCCTCTTCAAAGCCGGGGAAAGGAGGGAGTAGGCCAGCGGAAAGCGCTTCAGCCGGATGGCTTGAATGAAGCTTCGTGCTATCTCTTCGGGGCGGCTTGCCTTAGCTGAAACAAATCCTACCGTATCAGTTGATGGCGCTTCCCTGATGGTCGGTCCGGTCACCACCAGCACGACACAAAGGAGCAAAAACATCATAATGCCTCCAACGGTGGCCAGGGAAAGAGGCTCGGCCTCCGACTGCAGTTCCTGCGGCTCAGGCGGGCGGAGTAGCTCGAACTCCTCTAGCTCGGCTTCCGTCGAAAGACGGCCAGCGAATTCCACTACGTCGTTGAGATGGCCGTAGGTGAAAGCTCCACTTTGCTCGAGATTATCGGCGTAGAGGAGGCCTTGCTGGCCGGTCACCAGGTCTTTGAACGGGACGCAAAGGACAGAGCGGATCTGGTGCTCAACGATGGCTGGCTCGCGAGCGAATACCCTGTCCTGGGTGGCGTCGAGCAGCAGTAGGGGCTTACCGCCGGAGAGGACTCTTCGCAACAACCTCTCGGGTGCCTGAGCCAAGTAGTCCCCATCTATTCCGCCGACAGCCACAACCTGGAACTGTTGATTGTCGTGAAGGGTCACGACCATCGCTCTCTGGACTTTGCCCAATTCTTTTAGAAACCTTAAGGCTGCCCGAGCACGCTTTTTTTGTCCATCGGGTAGGGCGCTGGTAGAGGTCTTCGAGAGGAGTTCTTCCAGGTTCCGAAGTCCTTCTCCGATCTTTTCTTTCTTCGGCTTTTTGGGAACTCCCTGAAGCAACTCGAGCATCTTCTCGTCGAGAACCCGGGGAGGGACTCCAGTTTTTTGGCCTTCAATGAGGCTTTCGCTTTCCTTTGAAGGCTTGCTTTCAGTGCGGAACGTTTCGAGGGCGGCTTCGCTCTCGGTCTGGACTTTAATCTTCACGGTTTCCGCTCCCAGCGGGAGATCAGGCTCGGGCTTTACCGGCTCAGCCTCGGCCTTCGCCTCCTCCACCAGTTGAAGGAAGGCCATAACTTCGGCCTGACCCTCGACAACCAGTGTTTCTTCGTCCGCTGATTCTTCTCCAGCGACCTCGGGTGAAACACGGCCGGGTTCCTCACCGGGGCCAGTGTCTTCCGCCCTGGCTCCCGCCTCCTCCGAGACGGATGCTTGCCCAGCCTCGACGCCAACCGTTTCCGTCTCAGAGGGTTCTTCGCTCAGCTCGACTGCCGCTTCTTCTGAGACAGATTGCGCAAGCTCAGCGGGTTCTTCTTCATCAACCTCGGGTTTAGTACGCTCCTCGCCGCGCGAACTGTCCGCCGTGGCTTCCGTTTCGTCAGAGACGGACTGCTCAGGCTCGGTGGGTTCCACTTCAGCGTCCTCGGGTGCAACGCCGGATTCCTCA
>CAYRFU010000395.1:0-5977 GCA_964423525.1 uncultured Burkholderiales bacterium
CGCCTTTTAACCGACGTTCTGCGGCCCGTCTCTCGGGCCTTTTACCTGACCATCAGGGTCTTACCCGGCTCCATGCGAGAGGTGGTTGGACTAGCTTACCTGTTGGCCCGAACGGCTGACACGGTGGCTGATACCGAGGCTCTTGAGCCGGGCCAACGTCGGGCCTGGCTGGCTCAATTCCGGGCTCGCCTGCACGACGATTCGACCCCCTTGGAAACTCCACGCCTCGACCAACCACGCCCCGAGGAGAGAGCCCTTTTCGAAGTTCTGCCGGACTCTTTGAGACTCTACGACACGACCGTCAGCCGAGATCGGCTCTCGATTCAAAAGGTGGTCGACACCCTGGTGTCGGGGATGCAGTGGGATCTCGAGTTCTTCGAAGGCGCCGATGAGCCTAGGGCCCTGCCCAAAGAGCAGGATCTGGAACGCTACATCTACCTGGTGGCCGGCTGCGTGGGCGAGTTCTGGACGGTGATCAGTCGACGCCATACGCTGGCCTTTCGCAACCGCGAGGAAGCGGAAGTGGTCGACCTGGGTGTACGTTTTGGTAAAGCACTGCAACTGACCAACGTCTTGCGGGACCTGCCTCGAGACCTGCGCCAGGGCCGCTGTTATCTCCCGGCTGAGGAGCTAAGAGAATTAGAGCCGGCGCAGTTGCTGGACCCCGACCGGCTGGGCCAACTGGAGCCGATTCTCTCCAAATGGCTGACCCGAGCAGGCGACTACTATCAAGCCGCCGTCGACTACACCTGCGCTATCCCAGTCTATTGCCTGCGCCTTCGCCTGGCGGCCCTCTGGCCCATTTTGATCGGCCTGGCCACCCTGGGTAAATTGAACCGGACAGGCGCCTGGCTGGAGCCAAACGAAGTGGTCAAAGTGTCGAGAAAATGGGTCTACGCCATGCTGGTCTGGTCCCTTCCGCTGGCCCTATTCAGCCCTTTATTGCGAGCCGTAACCCAGTCGATGAGAGCGAGGTTGAAGCCGTCGTGAGATATCTGCTTTTGCTAGCTTTAACGGTGACGGCCCTGGCCGATTCCGGTCGCGTTCAAAAACTTGACAACGACCTGCGCTATCTGATTGGCCAGAAGGCCAGCTCGCTAGAGGCAGCCGTGACCGTGCTTCATCCCGCCAGCCAGGAGAAGGTTTCGGTCAACGGACAGACGCCTTTTCCGCTGGCCAGTGTTTTTAAAGTCCCAATTTTGCTCGAAGCTGCTCGTCAGATGGAGCGAGGGACTCTCAACCCTCAAACCGTTTTGACCATCACCGAAGCTAGCAAGTGTATCGGTAGCGGAAGACTCCACAAAGCCCCCAGCGGGACGCCTGTCAGCCTGGATAAGTGTCTACGTCTGATGATGAGTATCTCGGACAATACCGCCACCGATCTGGTCTTCGCTAAGTTAGGCTATGACAGCGTGAATACTCTCATGAAGGAGCTGGGCTATCACCACAGTGATATCTTCATGACCAACCGCCAGGCCTGGCTTCTGTCCCTGGGACAGGCTCCTGGCCTACAGGGGCTCGGGCCCACCGCTCGGGCTCGTCACTGGCTCAAACTCCCCCCCCCAGAGCGCCGCCAGTTGGCTCTAGCCGCCGAGACCAGCAACCGCTCCTTGTCCCTGTCGGCCCTTCAGCGCCTGGAGAACGCTTCGGCCCGAAGCAACAGTGCAGCCGAGGACGCGATGGTGGCAGCGGCCATGGATAACCTTGCCTCGTCTGAGGATATGGCCGGCCTGCTGGCCGACCTGACCCGAGGGAAGCTTTTTCAGCAATCAGAGTGGGCTAGCTACTGCCTGGACGTGATGGCTGGCCAGCGTTACCACACCCGCTTGCCGGCTGCTCTTCCCGATCGGGTGACAGTCTACCATAAGACTGGGACGCTAGCCGGCATTCGAAACGACGTGGGAATCATTGAACTACCTGACGGCAGCTACCTGGTGGTGGCCGTCCTGGTCAAGAACATCCGAGCTGGAGCCGAGGGCCGGGCCGACCGACTGATCGCCGAAGTGGCTCGACTGGCTTACCAGAGCTACCGATGATCGTTTTGCCGGTGGCCGTGACCATCCGCCCGATCGGAGCGGGTGCCTTCCTGGGTCAGGCTCTCTTCTTTCCTGAGATTTCGGTGGTGGAGTCTCGCCAAAAGCGAGTGCTGGAGCGCCTTCGCGACGGCCTGCGCAAACTGCTCGAAGAGATCGACCCTACGCTCCTTCACAATCGGGCCGCGCCACTCAGTGCCCAGCTCGAGAAGAGGACTCTGTCGGTGGCTCCAGCCCAGCCAGGACTGGCCTGGAGCCACCCCGTGGAACTCACTCTTGATGTCGTTCGTTGGGGCTCGAACGAAGCCATTTGGGGCGCCTTTTTTCCCGCTCTCGACCTAACCGTGGTGGCTCCCTCGCAAGCCAAAGCGGACGACTTCCTGGTCGAAAGCGCTCAAGAGGAGCTGCTGCGGCGAGGTGCTTGTAGCAGCCCTGGTGCGCTTCTTCCCTATCAAACCCAGGGCGAGGTGGAATTCCACTGCTTGGAGATCGGATTTGAAGTGGCCAACCGTCTCGACCAACCCCAGGAAGACGACCTCGAGAGCCTGGCCACAAGACTCCTGCCCGATCAGATGCCGTTGGCCTTCGAGCTTGAGGACCCACTTAAGAAACTGGCTGAAATGCTAGCCGAGGGTCGACCCTCGGTGCTCTTGAAAGGGCCTTCGGGCTGTGGTAAGACCGCGCTTTTCTTGGAGTTGGTCAGGCGCTCGGGTCCGCTTCAGTTGGGCTCGACCCCTTTCTACGAGACCACAGGAGCCCGCTTGACAGCGGGAGCCGACGGCTTTGGCATGTGGCAAGATCAAGCGAAAAAGCTGGTGGAGGCGACCTCTCAGCAAAAGGCGGTGGTGCATCTCGGCCACCTACGGCCGCTCATGGAAGCGGGGCGTTCCTCCTCTAGCCCAGACGGACTAGCTGACTTTCTTCGCCCGGCCCTCCTCCAGCGTCGGTTCACGGCGGTGTGCGAGGTGGAACCGGCCCACTATGAGGAACTGGAAGAAAAGGCGCCTCATCTGCTCGAGCTGTTCCAAGTCTTGTCTCTTTCCTCGCCCGACCAGCGACAGGCTGAATCGATCCTGTTGAAGAGCGCGCTACAATGGTGCCGCCCCGGGCAAAAGGTGGAGCTTTCGGCCATCGAAAGGACCGAAAGGCTGCATCGTCGGTTCGCCACCTACTCAGCCTTTCCAGCCCGTCCGCTCCGCTTTCTCCGGAGTCTCCTCGAAGCCGGAGGAGAGTCGCTAGAAGAGAAGCTGGTGGCCCGGGCCTTCGCTCGCGAGACCGGTCTTCCTGAGCTGCTGGTGTCGGAATCCGTGCCCTACCGTCCCGACCAGACCCGCAGATTCTTTGAGCAGCGGGTGCTGGGACAGCCGGTGGCCGCTGCGATGGTGACTGATGCTATCACCCGCACCCGTTCCGGGCTCACTCGACTGGGGCGACCGATCGTCAGTCTCTTGTTCGTGGGGCCGTCAGGAGTGGGCAAGACCGAGACGGCTCGAACCCTGGCCGAGTTCCTTTTCTCTGACCGCCATCGCGTGGTTCGTTTCGATCTATCGGAGTTTTCCGACCCCTGGGCGGTCGAGCGACTGACTGATGGACCCGAAGGCTCGGGTTTGCTCACCTCTGAGGTGCGGGCTAGCCCCTTTTCGGTGGTGCTGTTTGATGAACTCGAAAAGGCTCACACCAGCTTCCTCGATCTTTTACTAGGAATTCTGGGAGAGGGGCGCCTCACCGACCGCCAGGGGCGCACGGCCGACTTTACCAATACGGTGGTGATCATGACCTCCAACCTGGGCGTCGACAGTTTCGAGCCCCAGGCCATGGGGTTGCGAAGGACCGAAGTAGCGGCCGACAGCCATTTTCTCAAAGTGGTCGAGAATCAGCTGCGCCCGGAGCTGTTCAACCGCATCGACCGGGTCATCCCTTTTGGCTCCCTGGCCCCGGAAGTGGTCAGGTTGCTGGCCGAGCGCGAGCTTCAAAGGCTGTGCCAACGGCCGGGACTGATGGGAAAATCGGCCGCTCTGGTGGCCAGTCCTGAGCTCCCGCAGAAGCTAGCAGAGAAGGGCTACGAGCCGACTCTGGGGGCGCGCCAACTCAAGAGAGTGGTCAAGGAACAGGTGGTTGTCCCCCTGGCACGAGCTCTCTCGGCCGACCCTCAGGCCAGTCGCCATCAAGCCGGCGGAGTGGTGCTCACCGCCGAAAAACGCTCCCAGCTGGTGACCGCTCGACCCGGTTTGGAACGGTCCAGTGAGCTACGTCGAGATTACGACCGGTTGGTAGAATCGATACCCGTCTTGGAACTCGAGAATGAAATCGCTCACTTGCGTCGGTTGGCCAAGAAAGTGGCCCAAAGCCGCCATCCCGATGCCGAGGAGAGAGCCTGGGCGGACACCCTCCCCGACCGGTGCGCTCTCTTGGAGGAGATTCGGGAAACGGTCCAGGAGGCTGAGCAACTGGAAGAGCAGGTGGTCCTGGCGGCCATTGAGGGAGACCCCCCTCCCCCCGTGGAAAAGAAAGCCGTTCGGTTGGAAACGGTGTTCGAGGACCTGCTAGCCAAGCTCTACCGGCTCGAGTTTGAATGGCCGGACCAGGCGGTGGTGGCCATCTTCTCCCCTTCTAACGCTCTGGTTCTTCAGCTCTTTGAGCTCTATGAGCCGCTGCTGACAGCCAAAGAGCACCAGATCTGGTCCGTCTTTCCCCAGGAGAAGGAACCGAGTCCCTGGCGCTACGACCTCGAGAAAGGTTGGGTCGAAGAGGGTGTTGGCGAACTTTTCTTGCGCCCTGGCCTGCCTCAAGGCAAAGCTCTGGGAATGGTGATCGGGTGTCACCAGCCAGCCGCCTTCGCTCGTTTTGAAGGAGAACGAGGGCTCCACCTGTTCGAAAACCAGGGAGAGTGTCTCGTCGAGGTCAGTGAAGGGTTTCTGCAACGCTACCACCCGGGAGCCGATGTGTTGGCGCGTAGGTCCCGTTTCCAGGCCAGCAAGCGGAGGCTGTATGACTACGAGCGCAAAAGCCTGGAAGACTTCCAGCTCGGCCACAAAAGCCATTGGACGCGCAAGACCTTACCAGACCTGGTGGCCGCCTGGATCGAGGAGAGGTTGCGGGCCAAGACCCATGGGCACGTCTTCGGCTAGCGCTGCACCTCATGGACCCCTTCTAGAGCCCAGTTACCGGCCGTCAGCAGATCCGTTCCCTTCAGGCTCAGGTCCTGATGGAGCGCTCCGCCGTTCACGAAAAAGTCGTAAGCCATGATGGCACCGTAGTAATCGGTCTCGTCCATCGTTCCTACCAGGTTGTGTCCAGCGGTGGTGGCCGTTATGTCACTCCCCGTGTAGTCCAGGAAAGAGCGCTTCAGAGGTTTGCCCAAAGCCAACTTGGTAGCGATGCTGGCCAACAAAGCATCCTGCTCATCACCTTAGTAACGGGCCGTGAACTCCTCTCGGAGCACCAGGGGGTCCTCTTCCTCGTCGCAGTAGCAAAGCTGCAGTTCGACCGCCTCTCCTGATCGATTGACCTCCGAGTTTTTGATGACAGCCTTTTTGCCGATGAAGACAGTGACCGGGTCGCCGTGAGCGAGTTCCAGCTCCACTTTAGCGTTCTCCACCTGGAACAGGTCGCGGAAGTAGTAAACGCCCGACTTAAGCTTGAGAGTTTGGTTGCCCGGGACGGTCACCGATTCGTAAGCCCCCGGTTCGAGAGTCACCGGTTGGAGCGGTCCCGGTTTCCAATCGGGGCCAGCCCACCACGGCTTGGAGTCGACCTTCCCACTAACGTTGATGACCCGACCGGCGGCATCATCGGGGTGATAAGGGGAGCGAAAACGAGGAACTTCCGTCACCTCTTCTCGCTTCTTGACAGCCGGGTCAGAGGTCACGGTGGCACCATCGGAGATGACCACAGGAGACTCGGATGAAACCGAGCCGCCATCGTCATCGCCACCCCCCAGGCGG
>CAYRFU010000396.1:0-5924 GCA_964423525.1 uncultured Burkholderiales bacterium
TTTGCTAGTGCTGGCCCTAACCCGGCCCGCCTGGTAGAGGCACCCGCCCCGGGTTCGCGCCTGGGGTCTTTTCATTATAGCCCGTCGATGGTCCACACTCAAGAGGCGACAACCAGCTCGACGGGAGCCATTTTGGTGGTGTCGAAGCGACAGGATGCGAGGTTGGTTCGTGATTCAGGCATCCTTCTCGAGATAGAGAGAGAGCCCCGGTGGAATCGGGGCTCGGAAAGGAGGATGCCCTATGAATTACCACCGCATCCTCGTGGTGCTTTTGCTAGTGCTGGCCCTAACCCGGCCCGCCTGGTAGAGGCACCCGCCCCGGGTTGATGCCCGGGGTCTTTTCATTATAGCCCGCGGACGGTCCACACTCAAGAGGCGACAACGTGCTCGACGGGAGCCCATTTGGTGATGTCGAAGCGCCGCTTGCGAGGTTGGCTCGTGATTCAGGCATCCTTCTCGAGAAAGAGAGAGAGCCCCGGTATAGTCGGGGCTCGGAAAGGAGGATGCCCGATGAATTACTCTCGCATCCTCGCGGTGCTTTTGCTAGTGCTGGCCCTAGCCCGGCCGGCCTGGTAGAGGCA
The DNA here is from genome assembly GCA_964423525.1 of uncultured Burkholderiales bacterium. GTDB lineage: Bacteria > Vulcanimicrobiota > Xenobia > Xenobiales > JADMJV01 > CAYRFU01. The sequence goes on from CAYRFU010000396.1 coordinate 582, forward strand.
CCCGCCCCGGGTTGGCCCCGGGGTCTTTTCATTATAGCCCGCGGGTGGGCCCACACTCAAGAGGCGACAACGTGCTCGACGGGAGCCACTTTGGTGGTGTCGAAGCGACGGGATGCGAGGTTGGCTCGTGATTCAGGCATCCTTCTCGAGAGAGAGAAAGAGCCCCGCGACAGTCGGGGCTCGGAAAGGAGGATGCCGGATGGATTACTCTCGCATCCTCGCGGTGCTGCTACTGGTGCTGGTCTTAACTAGGCCGGTCTGGTAGAGGCACCCGCCCCGGGTTCGCGCCCGGGGTCTTTTCATTATAGCCCGCGGACGGCCCACACTCAAGAGGCGACAACGTGCTCGGCGGGAGCCATTTTGGTGGTGTCGAACCCCCCGGGTGCGAGGTTGGCTCGTAGTTCAGGCATCCTTCTCGAGATAGAGAGAGAGCCCCGGTAGAGTCGGGGCTCGGAAAGGAGGATGCCCAATGGATTGCTCTCGCATCCTCGCGGTGCTGCTACTGGTGCTGGTCTTAACACGGCCGGCCTGGTAGAGGCACCCGCCCCGGGTTGAGGCCCGGGGTCTTTTCATTCTACCTCTCCTCGATGTCGCATTCAAGGCAAAGGACAGAAGGGTCGGCTTGCGAATCATATCAAATCCATGAGCGCCATTGAAACGATTAGAGAGGCCTGCAGGCTGGCCGAAAGTGTCGAGATCCAGGGTGTGGAAAAGGGTGACCGCTCTCCGGTCACCGTGGCCGACTTCGCAGTTCAAGCCCTGGTCACGGCCAACCTTGGGCCGATAGTGGGAGAAGAGTCGCGCCGGGAGCTGGAGGCGAGCGGTCTCGAGAGCCAGGTCGCCGAAGCCCTCAAGCCGTTCGGCATCGACGACGTCAGCTTGCCCAGAGCTGAGCCGGCGAGCGCTTTCTGGACGCTGGACCCGATCGATGGCACCAAAGGATTCCTGCGAGGCGGGCAATACGCTATCGCTCTGGCCCGAATCGAGAACGGAGAGGTCACGAGCGGGATGCTTGGCTGCCCGCGTCTCGATTTGGGTCTGGGAGGCCGAGGGGTGGTGCTCAAAGCGGAGCGGGGCGGAGGCTGCTGGGCTTCGCCGCTCGACCACGATAACTGGAGCAGACTTCACGTCTCGGCCTGCTCCCAGCCGGTGCGAGCCCGATTACTCCACTCTTTCGAGGCTGCTCACACCGACCCGGAAGGTCTTGATAAGTTGAGAGAGACCCTGGGGCTCGAAGCGGATGGGATAGGGATAGATAGTCAGGCCAAATACGCCCTACTGGCGGCCGGGAAGGGTGAGTTGATCGTGCGCCTCCTCTCTCCCAAGCAACCCGATTACCGGGAGAAGATCTGGGATCAAGCGGCTGGCTCCCTCATTCTTGAGGAGGCCGGCGGTCGAGTCACCGACTTGTGGGGACGGCCTCTCGACTTCGCCGTGGGGACAAGACTCGAGCGCAACCGAGGAGTATTAGCCAGTAACGGAGCCCTTCACGGACAGGCTCTCAAAGCTCTTGAGGCTCTTAACTGACCTTTACTCCGGCAAGCTCTCGCTGCTCGAGGGAGTGGGCGGCTCTTTGGTGGAGGCCGTCTGCCGAGAGCTCAAGGGAACGTTTGCCGAAGAGTGGCGCCGGGCCGATCCTCCTGATTTTCTAGAGCGTCTTGGTCGGGCCCGCACTCGGGTCTCCTCGTCAGAAGCGGTGCATCAGGCCTGCCGTCAGCTGGTGAGCCGTTTTCTCCCCGTCGAGGAACTCGTGTGGGAGCCGCCTCGGTTGAGGGTCGTCTTGCCAGGGGCCCACACCATCCCGGCTGCGGCCCCAGTCTACTACGCCCACCGCGACACCTGGTATGCCAATCCAGCCAGCCAGATCAACTGGTGGGTCCCACTCCACAAGGTTCAGCCCGAGGAGGGTCTTCTCTTTTATGCTGACGCTTTCGAGCGGGCGATCGAAAACGATTCCCACCGCTTTGACTACCGAAGCTGGCGCTCCCAGGTAGGCTTTTCCAATCTTGCTCCTCCCTCGAAGGCCGTCTACCCACGCGCTCTTGAAGACCTCTCTTCGTGGCCATCCCGTCCGCTCTCTGCAGAGGTCGGGTCGGTGGCTCTCTTTTCGGCGGCTCATCTTCACCAAACCCAACCCTTAAGAGGCTCTCGGGCTCGGCTTTCGGTTGATTTTCGCACCGTCTATCTCCCTCATCAGAGGGCCGGATTGGGAGCGCCCGATCCGGATAACTTCAGTCAGGGTTCGACTTTGCCAGACTATGGACCGCTCTGACAGGGTCGCCCTGGAGGCCGGGGACCAACGCCTGACCTACGGGCAACTTGAGGAGTTGCTCGACCAGCCTCAACCCTGGTTCACCTGGGATAAGTCATTGGCTACCGTGATTTCCTGGTTGGCTTGCTGGCGACAGAAGCGACCGTTTTGCGCCTTAGCCCCGGATTGGCCCGAGGGCCGTCGCCAAGCCGTGCTTTCGGACTCGAAAGACCTACCGGACGGGACGGGTTACGTCATTTTCACTTCGGGCTCGACGGGACGCCCGAAAGGCGTGGCCGTCGGAAGGCGTGGTTTGCCGGGGATGATCGCTCAGCAGGTCCGAGAATTTGGCCTGACCGCCACCAGCAGGGTTCTTTGGTATCTCTCGCCCGGTTTCGATGCTTCGATTTCGGATGTGTTTACGACCTTTGCTGCCGGCGCCACTCTGGTGCTCGCCCCCCACCGCTTGCCTGGGGGTCCTTTAGAGGAGCAGATCGAGCGCCTCGGCATCACCCATCTTGACCTCCCTCCTTGTTTGTTGGGACAGTTTGTCCGCCTGCCTGCCGGTCTTGAGACGCTTGTCATTGGGGGTGAGGTGTGTCCTGCCTGGGCTATCCGGCGTTGGGCAGACCAGGTCCGTCTGGTCAACGTTTACGGACCGACCGAGGCCACCATCTGCACCAGTCTGTCGGTGTGCGGGGAGGATTGGGTCGAGGGTTCGATCGGGAGGCCGCTGGAGGGGGTGGAATATCGGCTCGTCGATGGGGAACTGTGGATCGGAGGAGAGCAGGTGGCGCTAGGCTATCTGAGAGAGCCCGATTTGACCAGAGCCAAGTTCGTGGACGGGTTCTACCGAACGGGGGACCGGGTCGAGCGTCTGCCAGACGGCAGTTATCGGTTTTTGGGCCGACTCGACCGTCAGTTCAAGCGTCAGGGACGTCTGGTAGCTCCGGAAGAGGTAGAAAGCCTGGTGGGGCAACCGGTCGAGGTCTGCCAGGGGCGACTGGTGACCAACGGACCTGTGCCCAACTTGAGGGAAAGCCTTCCAGCCTGGATGATTCCGGTTCAACGAGCCACCGCCCCCGTTGAGCCGCTGGCTCGGCTGTGGTGGGAGCTGACCGGTCATTCTCCCCAGTCCGGGGACGATTTTTTCGAGGTGGGAGGAGACTCGTTTCTGGTCTTACGCCTGGCCGCCGATGCCAGAAAGCTCGGCTTTGACCTGACCCCCGAGTCGATCTATCGCGAGCCGACCTACGGTGGGCAGCGCCGTCGAGGGGGGAGCGTGCCTAAGGTTACGACCATTCCAACACCGGTGGCTCCCATGGCGCGGGCCTGGCTGACCGGCGCATCGGGGTTTTTCGGGTCTTTCCTCGCCCGTTACCTGGAGTGCGATACGACCCGTTGTGAACTGTCGCAGCCGTTGTTGGACGTTCCCGACTGCGATGGCGTGATTCACGCTGCGGCCCGGACTCAGCTAGGCCCTCCCCTCGAGGAACTTTGGCCCGTGAACGTCGAGGGGACCGCTCAGCTTCTTTCTTTGGGGAAGCCGTTTCACTATCTTTCGAGTCTGGCCGTGCTGGCTCAAGGACGACGTCCGCCCGGTCGCCTCACGACCGAGATGAAACCCGAGCCGGAAGGGCTGTTTGGTGGCTATGCTCAGAGCAAAGGCTGGGCCGAGCTGATGATGGAAGGGGCCTGGATTTATCGGCTTGGTTTGTTGGTGGGTCCGGGTTTGGCTGGACAGCTGGCCGGGTTTGTAGACGGCTTACTTCGCTGGCGCGGCCTCCCACCGGTCGACCGGGAAGCCCTCCGCTTTGATGTCACTCCGGTTGAGCTGGCCGCCCAGGCGGTGGCTCGACTGAGTCGGGAGTCCCAGGGGGTTTATCATCTGGCCAATCCGGTCAGCCTCAGTCTGGCCGGCCTGATCGAGCTGCTGGGTATCGAAGTCGAGTGCCGCCCCGATTTTTTTGACCTGGTTGAGGGAGATGAGTTCTTCCGGTTGGCCTTCCAGCTGCCCGAGTTCAACCTGTTCCTGGCCACCGACTACACCTTTGAGACCAGTTGGGAGCGCTGCGGGCTGGTTTGTCCGCCTCCGGCTCAGGTCTTGAGGGAGTGGCTGGTCTATCGCTGAGCTTGACGGAGCACCTGGGCCAGCAGCTCGGCCGCCTGGGCCACAAACTGGTCACTGAGGGTGGGGTGAGCCTGGAGCATCAGGCTCGTTTCTCCCAGCTCTCGGGCCATTGGTAATCTCTTCTCGGGACGCCACGCCTGCGGGAAAGCCTTTTCGAGATAGATCTCGCTGCACGAGCCGCTAAAGATCGGAAGGCCGGCGTCAGCCACTTCGGCCAGGATGCGGTCCCGGCTCCAATCGGTTTTGAGAGCTTCAGGTTCCACGTAGGCGTAGAACTTGTAATACGAGTGATAAAGTTCCGGTTGTGGTCGAGGGCAGCGCACCACGCTCAGGGCTTCAACGGCTTGATAATAGGTCTCGACGTGGCGGCGGCGGATTTTGACCTGGTCATCGAGTTTTCTTAGCAACACTCTCCCCAGGGCCGACTGCATTTCGGTCATCCGCCAGTTGGTGCCAAAGCTCTCGTGAAGCCAGCGAAATCCCGGCGGGTGCTCCTCGTGGAAGACGGTGTCGTAGTTTTTGCCGTGATCTTTGTAGGCCCAGGCCTCTTTCCACCAGTCGGTGTGGTTGGTGACCAGCATCCCTCCCTCGCCACCGGTGGTCAGAATTTTGTCTTGGCAGAACGAGAAGGAGCCCCAGTCGCCCAAAGAGCCCACCGGTCGGTCGCGATAGAAGGCTCCGTGGGCCTGGGCGCAGTCTTCCATCAGGACCAGGTTGTGAGCGGTTGCGAGGTCTTTCAGGGCCTCCATCTCGCAGGGCCAGCCGGCCAGATGAACACAAACGATGGCCCTGGTTTTGGCGGTGATAAGGGGCGCGACGGTGGCCGCTGTGAGATTGCCTGAGAGGCGGTCGACATCGGCACAAACGGGTTGGGCTCCCCGCACGGCCACGGCGCTGGCGGTGCCGATGAAGGTGCGCGCCGGCACGATCACTTCGTGGCCCGGCCCGATGCCGCTAGCCT
>CAYRFU010000397.1:0-4517 GCA_964423525.1 uncultured Burkholderiales bacterium
CTCAATGCCCGAACGGACTTACACTTCTACCGCGTCAGCGGTTTAGTCCAAAGAGATTATACCAGAACGGTCTCGCTTTGGTGGAAGTAGTGCTGGCGATGGGCCTAGTCGGAATCCTCTTACTGTCTCTCATTCTGGTTTTGACCAATAGTCTCGGGCTGATCCAACGTTCACGAGAAATCGCTTCCGCCACCGCCCTGGGACGCGAATTTTTGGAGAACGTGAAAGCCAACTCGGCTCTCACTCTTGCTCCCCCAGCCACCTTTGACGGAAGAATCCCCGACGCTAGAGTTGGTGTGGGCCCCTCTCTTTTTCCGCCCACCCCCTATCCAGCTGTGGTCAGCAACGGAAACGAATTTCATCTCAGGGTCGAAACAGAAACGATCGAGCCAGGGGGCTCGGCTCTGGCTTTTCTTTCAGCTGATTCGAATGGTAGCTTCGGCGTCACTGCGGATGGCCGTCTCAGCTGGCAAAAGTTCATCATCTATGAGTGGGACCCCGGCTCCCGTCAAGTCCTGCGCCAAGAAATTCTCCTCCCAGCAGCACTCTCTAGTCCCGCCCCCCTGGAGGCCTGCGACACTGGCTCTGGTCCCCGACCACTCTCAACCTATCTCGGTCAGGGCTCGGTGCTGGCCAGCCCGATCGTGCTGTTCGAAGCCGTCCAGCGGGAGAGAGTTGTGGAGGTCACAGTCAGGAGTGAGGCTCAGCGATACGGTAGCCAACGTCCCGAAGTCTTCGAACTGGTCTCTTCCACCTTGCTGAGAAACTAGCAGCCTATGACAGCCGTTGCCTCGATCTCGACTAGAGCCTCGTCTTCCAAAAGATCCTGAACTTGAACCAGGGCCATGGCCGGAAAATTCTTGCCCATCAGCTCGCGATAAGCCCGCCCTACTTCCTGGATAGCCTCATTGTAAAGGTTCTTGTCGGTTACGTAGATGCGCATAGCGGCCACGTCCGCGGGACCGCCTCCAGCCTCTTGAACCACCGCCAAAACGTTGGCCAGAGCCTGGCGGAACTGGCCACCAAACTCGGCCGAGACAAATCTCTTCTCCTCATCCCAGGCGATCTGCCCGGCGACGCAAAGGAGTCTGCCGGGTTGACAGAGGACGCCGTTGTTGTAGCCTTTGGGAGCCCCCAATTGAGCAGGGTTGATAGGCTGATGTCTCAAGCGACTCCTCCCCCATCGATGCTGATCGCTTGACCGTTAATGCCGCGGGCCCGATGGTCGCAAAGAGAAACGACCAGATAGGCCACCTCGTCAGGCTCGATCAACCGGTTCTGGGGGTTGACGGCCGTCAAGCTGGCCACCGCCCCTTCCTCTGAAAGGCCCGTCTTCTCTTTGATTCTCTCGACGGTCTCGTCGGTGAGTGGGGTATCGACGTAACTGGGGCAGACGGCGTTGACCGTCACCCCTTTAGGTGCGACTTCCAGCGCGATACAGCGAGTGAACCCGATCACGGCGTGCTTGGAGGAGCTGTAGGCCGAAATATACTTCCCTCCCACCTGACCGGCCACCGAGGCGACGTTGAGCACTCGGCCCCATTTCTGGGCCACCATCTCGGGCAGCATCGCCTGAGTGCAGAGATAGGTCCCGGTGGTGTTGACGGAAAGAATCCGATTCCATTCCTTGAGACTTAAGTTGCGAAGAGGAGCGCTGGACGCGATACCGGCGTTGTTGACCAGAATGTGCACGCTCCCCATCAGCTCTTTGGAACGCATCGCTAGGGAAGCGACTGAGTCGGGGTCGGTCACATCACACTCCACCGCGTAAGCCTTTCCCCCTTCAGAGGTGATGACTTCCACAACCTCCTCGAGTTGAGGCAGAGTGCGAGCCGCCACCACCACCTCGCAGCCTTCTCGGGCCAACTCGGTGGCGACAGCCGCGCCAATGCCGCGCCCCCCGCCTGTGACCACCGCTTTTCGCTCTTTAAGTCTCATAGTCCAATGTCTCCTTCAGGGCTTCTAGAATCAGATCCGCCATCAGTTCCACCGTGTCTTTCCCCTCTTGAACGGAGGCCAGGGCCGGGGCCCCGAAATAGGCGGTGGGACCACCCGCTTGCTCAAAACTGGTCAATCCTTGGCGAATAGCGGTGGACAGCGAGGCGGGGTTCTCAGCCAAGTCCTTGCGCCGCTCTTCTCTTACCAAATCGGGACGATAAGCCATCACAACCGAACTTTCGTAACGACCAGCATGGCAAGCTCCGCTTTGAAATTCGGCGCTCATTCGGGCAGCCCAGTGGCGCCGAGTCAGATCACAGTAGGACACCGGGAAAGGTCGAAGCGCTTCCACAGCAGCGTAGAGGGCCGAGAGATGCTCGGGGTCGAAGTGAGAATTGACGAGAACTAAGGCTGGAAATCCCTGCGCCTTAAGGGAAAACCCCAGGTCGGTCACCACCGCCACCTGGGTTTCTTTCCGTAACGAAATGGTCCCCGCAAAGCCTCGAGCGAACTCGGCAGGAGCATACTCCAGGGTGGGCAGAACGATCCCCTTCGGGTGTTTGAGTCGACGGGCCACCGCCTTAGCGACGGCTTGGCTGATGATACAGTCGGTATTGAGAGGTAGATGCGGTCCGTGGGCCTCGGTAGCCCCCAGGGGCAAAATCGGCAGGCAGTTCGAGGGGCCCAATTCGGCCAACTCTTGATAGGTCGTCTCTCCCCAGGTCACGGTAGAGGCTTCGTCTACTGCTGCCAACGACCTTCACTCAGTCTTCCCTGGAGAATGGTTTCCTGATTGAGCAGCAGGCGCCCCACGAAATCCCTCACCTGACCGTCCACCACCATCTCAGGAAACTCTCTCAGGGACACCACCGTTCCTTTCTTGGCGACCGCTCCGGGGCGGATCGAGCCCACTGAGAATTGCGTGACCGGGAGCCAAGCTCCCTCACCGTCTAGTTGAACACGGAACTCGAAAAGCCCAGGTTCTGAGGGAGCGGAACTGTGATTCTCGAAAATGATGGTCAAGCTGGCCAGGAAAAGGGGATCTCCGTGAGCTCTCAAGTCAAAATCCGTCACTTCGAGCGTTCCGACCGAGGGCCCGGGGAGGCGAGTCTCGAGCTTCTCTCGACCGGTGCCTCTTAACCAGTCCCGAAGCAGACCGACCAAAGCCGGGCGCGGTTGGTCGACTGAAACGGAGCGTCGGATGGCTCCATTGACCACCCGAGCGGGCCCGGCGGCGTTGGTAGTACTCCACTGAGTCACGCACACCACAGGACTGTCTTTGAGAGCAAACCCGAGGCGCTCGAAATAGACCCCTGCCTCTTCCTCGTGAAAGCCCATAAAGACGAGTGGCAGGTCCCCTTTAGCCAAGCCCAAGTCGTCTCTTAAGGCAAGCAACTCTCCCTCGAGCTTCTGAGCGGCCCCGTCGTTGCGCTGCTCGCTGACCACGAGGAGCACCATGCTGTCAGCCAATTGGGCCCAGGCCGAGGCGGTTAAAAGGAGCACAAGCAGAAATTTCAACATCGCTCTGGCGAGTTCGGTCCAGCCGTGGCCTCCGCCTTCCAACAGGAAATCGGTTCAGGCCAAGGCGAACGATCGGTCATGGCCTCTCAATACTGGAAACTGATCGAAACATCTGACACCGAAGAACTCGCCAAGCTTCTCGCGGAGCAACCCGAACTCGTCCACGAGACCTTTCCTGGAGACGCTCGCACTCTCGCTCTTGAGACGACCTCGCCCTTTACCAACACGGCTCTTCACTACGCCGTCGTCCATGATAGAATCGAGCTTGCGGGGAAGTTGCTCGAAGCCGGGGCCGATCCCAACGCCATCGGGTATCAGAGTCAACGAGGCCTGACTCCGCCACTCGTCCTGGCCACGGCCGAGGCCAGTTCGACGATGATGGAATTGTTACTCGAGAAGGGGGCGAATCCCAATCTGGAAGCGTCGGCCGAGAGTGCGCTCTATTGTGCCATCGAGAACGGCAGTGGTGACAAGGTGGACCTCCTGCTATCCAAGGGAGCCCGCCACGATGTCTTCACGGCCGCCATGGCTGGCGAAGTCGACCTGGTGGTGCATCACCTGAGGGCCTATCCCACCCTCCTCAAAGCCCGCAGTCGCAAACGCCAAAGGACCCCCTGGGACGAAGCTGCCACCCACGAGCAAGACGACGTCATGGCCGCTATTCGCAAGTGGACGGAAGAAGGCAAAGCCGACCAAACCGAACCCGAAGACCACTGGGGTTCAGAGGCCACCCAATGGGAAACCGCCGAGATGCCGGCCTCTTCCTCCGAGGCAGACGACTGGTCCGACTGGGTCGGCGACAGTAGCTCCTGGCCAGGATGAACCCTTTTCGCCTCGAGCCGGAAGACATGCGCCGTTTCGGCTACCAGGTCGTTGACCTGCTAGTGGACCATTATGCCAATCTCGAAGAAGGTCCAGCAAGCTTGCTGGACCCGCCTGACCTGACCCAGCCTCTCCCCACCCGGCCGCGCCCGTTTGAAGAGGTGCTGGGTCAAACCCAAGACCAGATCTTCTCAGCCAGTATGCGCACCAACCATCCCAACTTCGTGGCCTTCATC
>CAYRFU010000397.1:4527-5920 GCA_964423525.1 uncultured Burkholderiales bacterium
ATCCCCAGCCCTAACAACTACGTCTCAGCTCTGGTCCAAGCCCTGGTGGCTGGCTACAACCCCTTCGCCGGAACCTACCTAGAAGCGGCCGGACCAGCTCGTTGCGAGGTGGTCACACTTGACTGGCTTCGTCAACTGGTCGGCTATCCAGAACCAGCTGGAGGACTCTTCCTCTCGGGGGGCTCGATGGCCAATCTCACCGCTTTGGCGGCGGCCAAGCATCATCTTGGCTGTGGCCCCGCCTCGTCGGTCCTACGGGCGGCCCGAACCCTGGGCTTACAAGTCGTGACTTTAGCGAGCGGCCCGGACCGACGACTCTCTCTCGACGAGCTTCGCCAGGTAGAACAAGCCACCGTGGTGGTGGCCAACGCCGGAACCACGAACACCGGAGCCATCGACCCGCTCCCAGAAATCGCCGGACTGTGTCGCTCACGAGGCTGGTGGCTTCACGTCGATGGCGCTTACGGGGCAGCGGCGGTCTTCTGTGAGCGTGGACGCAGATTGCTGGCCGGGATAGAGCAGACAGACTCCTTAGCCCTCGATGGACACAAATGGCTCTTTCAACCCTACGAAATGGGATGTCTTCTAGTGCGGGATTCGGCTTTGCTCGAAGCGGCCTTTCACATCTTGCCTCCCTATCTTGAAGACCTGGCCACCCAAGAGGTCAATTTCTGCGACCGGGGTCTTCAGTTGACCCGTTCCTTCAAGGCTCTTGGACTCTGGTTCACCCTTCAGATGTTTGGAGCTGAGGCCTTCAGTCTAGCTGTCGAGACAGGCTTTAAGTCGGCCGAGATCATGGAAGCGTGCTTGGTTGGTCGAGGATTCACGATCGTCAGCCCGGCCCAGCTGGGAATTCTGTGCTTCGCACATCCTTCACTCGACGACGAAGGCCACCGAGGCCTGGCTCGTCGCACGATGGAAGACGGATTTTGTGTCTTTAGCACCACCGTTCTTGATAGCCGCACGGTCCTTCGCGCCTGTCCCATCCATCCAGCCCTCGACTCACACCGGATCGAGGCTCTTGTCGAACGTCTGGTGAAACTCCTGAGCCGGCTTGACGACACCGGAGCGCCACCTGTTTGACCGGAAGGTGCAGGCTGATCCGTCATCGGGGAGCAAGCCGTCACAGAGAGACCATAAAGACGAAAACAGGCCCTCCTTAAGAAGGGCCCGTCAGTTGGCTTTCAGAGGTGGCTACTGCTGAGCAGCGAGCATCTCTTTGCCGGCGTAGTGGCCCAACACGATGCCACCCACTCCGATGCCGAGGCCTAGAGCGGCGGTGGCCAGACCAGTCACTCCGGTCAGCAGAGGGCTAGCCAAGACGGCCCCACCCAGAACCAGAAGAGTAGCGCCGGGGTCGGCGGTGGTGTGTCTTGGCTTGGTGCTTTCACCG
>CAYRFU010000398.1:0-3053 GCA_964423525.1 uncultured Burkholderiales bacterium
TGCCAGCGTTACCGGCATTTCCAGCGTTACCGGCGTTGCCAGCGTTACCGGCATTTCCAGCGTTACCGGCGTTGCCAGCGTTACCTACACCGGGGACACCGCCGCCGGCCGGGGGAGCGCCTGCAAAATTCTGATACTGTGCGAGCATGGCCGCGAGAGACATGAGCACCTGAGCGATCAGTTGTTGGGGGTTTTGTTGGGCGCCAATCCCACCGAAGGGAGCGCCACCGCCTACTGCTGGGAGGCCCACCGGAGCGCTACCAAAAGGTGACCCCATCGAGCCCATCGGGTTCAGACCCGGAAAGAAACTAGCCTGCATAGCTGCACCCGTGACCGCCTGGTTATAAGGGGCCAAGGTATTACCGTAAAGACTTCCAATACTCGGCATGAAAAATCTACTCCTATTCCTAGTCGCGGGTCTGTCGTTTTGTGTGATCCCGCAGGACTATTAAATTACACCGAGGTCAACCCACATCTTACAACTTGCAAGAAAAATGTTAACGTGTTGTAAACAAAGAGTAACACAAAAGTGCCGAGTTCTGAGTTCTAGCTTAGCTCACGGAGCTTGCGAAAATCTTAACTGGGTTTTGGATCTGCCAGCCGAAGCCCCACTGGAAGGCTATCTCCAAGCAAGGCGGCCCGATCTTCTGAGGCCTCCTGAGCCTGACCCCTCAAGACGCCTTCGAACCTCTCGCCCAGAGAGTTCTTCTGGAGCCAGGTCGACACTTTGGCCCGCAACGACTCGGGCACGTCTCGTCCCCGATCGCCAGTCACTCGGGTCATCTCGGTAAAAGCCAACCCAGCAAGATGACGAGAGGTAGCGGCTGCGGGGAGCATCAGTTCGACCCATTTCTCAACTTGCTCAGGAGGCACGACTCGGTCGATGCTTCCACCAGGCGGGGTGCGAGCGGCCAAACGAGCCAGGTTCCAGAAATCTTCGCCCGCTCCACTAAACCTTTCCGTCAGAGTCTCGCCCAGAAGAAGCTTCTCCCCGACAGGAATCCTTTCCAGGCTGACGGCCAGACGAATCATTTCCTTCTCGACATGGGTCGACTGCTGTCCCTTATTCCTGGTCTTGATGTGTTTTCGACCTGGTAGCAGTAAAGGATGGAGCTGGTCCCACAGTTCTAACTGGATGGGCGTTGGCAAACCCGGGGCGACCCTCCGCCACAAGATCCAAAACTGGAGCTTAACCGACTCCTCCCGGGGAAACTGCATCCAGCTCTCCAAGACCGGTTTGAGTTGGTCCACCCTCCATTCGTCGAGAGAGACTCCAAAGCCCGGTCGCAAACAGTAGCCGATGCCGTTAAACCAGGCCGCCTCGTATTCGGGAGCAACCCTCCGTCTTCTGGAGACCGACAGGAAACTGTCCCAAAAAGCGCGGTTCAGAGGAAGAGACCAGTGGTCGCGGTCTTGACCCAAGTCAGCCTCGAGGATAGACAGCAGGGTCCGGGGCCTGGCCCGAGCCTTACCGACTTTGGAAGGCTTGAGAGTGAAGGTGGATTCTATTAAGGCGCGGGCGTCTCTCACGGCCCGAGACTGGAGTTCGACCGAACCTCCACCAGCCGAACCGTGGCGCAAGGAAAACTCTAGACCGTAACGCTTTTGACCGCTGCGACACCAGATATCCAGAGTTCCAACTTCAGTCATCTCGGCAGAGAGCAGGACGGGTATCTCGCTTTTTCTAGAGCGCGTCTTAACAACCGTTTCCAAGGGAGGCAAAGGTTGAAGTAAACCTGGGTCCACCAAAGTTCCCGGCGAATCCTGGGAGCGGGTAGAGGATGTCAGGAGCGGAAATCGGGCAGGCTGGTTGACCAGGAGCTTCAATTCGGGCTCCTCCAGGCTGATAGAACGGCCCTCCTCAAGGTTTCTGGGAACCACGCAGAGGGCAGCCTGTTCGGACAGACCGATATAGTAAGAGCGCGCGCTGCCTCCCCCAATGGTCTTCTTACCACGGCGACGATGCCAGGCAAAGTAGGCCGCCCCTCGAGCCACAGCCAGGTCAGACTCCGGGTTGACCAGCTCGGTCACCGGTTCCTGGCGCCAGTCTGACAAGACTTCTAAGACCCTCTGGCGGATAGCCGCGGGACGACAAGCCCCTCCGTTGAACAGAACCCGGGCCGGAATCTCAGACTGCTGAGCTTGGAGAAAGCGGGCCAGGTGGCGAGGGATTGCCGGATCAGACTCATAGGGAAGCCCCCACTCACGTAGACCCTTTTTGTTGACACCAGTCGGCTCGATATCGTCGTAGGCTAACCTGGGAAAAAAACCGTCTAAAACGAGTTTCTCTACCTGAACTCGGCTGACCGCTCCGGTCAGCGCCCCGCCCAAAAGCTTGGATCCGCTGCCGGGCACCGTGACCGTTTCCTCCTCAGGAGGGTCATCCCCAAGGAGAATCTCTTTGGCTCGCCGGCATTGATGGCGCAACACTCCCCACTGAAGGAGATCGAGCTTAGTACCCAGGCCTGGCTCCACTTCGTGGGCGAGAGCAATATCGAGGTTATCTCCACCCAGCATGAGATGGTCTCCCACCGCTAAACGCTCGAAGCCTGACGCTACCACCTGAATCAGAGTGAAATCGGTTGTCCCACCCCCAATATCACAGACCAGGATCCTTTCGCCAACTTCGACCAGGTCGCGCCAGTCGTCGGGGTGACTCCAAAGCCACGCATAGAAGGCGGCTTGGGGCTCTTCCAAGAGTCGGACGGCCAGACCGTTCTCGGCGGCAGCTCCGGCCGTCAGTTTACGGGCCAGCTCATCAAAAGAAGCAGGGACAGTGAGAACCACTTCCTGGTTTTGCAAACTCTCCTCGGGAAAACGATGATTCCACGACTCCACTAGATGGAGAAGGTAGCGACTGGTCGCTTCCACCGGACTGATCGGCTTGAGATCCTTGGCCCTCTCCCAGGGCAGGATCGGTTCACTGGGGTCGAGTTTGCGATGGGCCAACCAGGACTTGGCCGAAGAGACCACCCGCCCGGGAACTCTGGCCCCCTGGAAGCGGGCAAACTCTCCTACCAGATAGCCTCGCTCGTCATCCCACGGCAGTGAAA
>CAYRFU010000398.1:3063-5919 GCA_964423525.1 uncultured Burkholderiales bacterium
AGGCTACCTGGTGGAAGCTCATGGGCTCCCGGGAGGTAAAGAAAAGAAGGCAAAAGCGGACGCGCTGCCACCTCGCTAGCTGAGACCCGTTGGTCGATGGGAACAGTCTCAAGACCCTTCCCATCAGGGTCGAACCGAGCTACACAGCTGTTGGAGGTGCCCAGGTCGACACCGACGATCTGGCGCTCGGCCAAAGCTAGTCTTCCTCCCTCACCTCGAATTCCAGCTTCCAGCGTCCCTCACCGTCGCGTTCCACGCAGTAAAGTTCCAGGGTCCCGACCTCGGTGGCCACCGACTGGAGCGTTACCGGCACCAGTTTGCCGGCCTCCCCATCGAGGGTGGTGCTGACAGAGGCCAATTCTTCGATTTCGTCTTCCCAATCTTCATGGGTCGCTCCCAGTTCTTCCTCATCCTGGTCCATAGAAGCCAGAAACGGGAAGTCCACAGGCTCGCCGACGACCAATCCAAACTCCTGGTCGGGGACATCGAGCTGTGAACCCTCCTCCATACCTTTTGGAGCGACACACACTGCCTTCACCGGTGGCTCCAAGCCGGGCACTGCGGGCATCGCCATCTCGACCCCGATATAGTAAGAGCGTGAAAGCCCGCCTCGAATGCGAATCCCATGCCCCTGGCGAACCAGGCCGTAGCGAACGGCGCCGCGGGCCACAGCCAGGTCGAGGTCAGTCCCTTCCAGAACCGTAACCTCTTCTTCCTCGGCCCAGAGGTTGAGTTGCTCGGTCACTCGATCTCGCAGCTCGTTGGCTTTGAAAACACCACCGTTGAAAAGTACCGCGTTGGGAACCTCACCGTCCAAGAAACCGGCCAAATGCCTGGTGATGGCGGGCTCAGCCTCGTAAGGAAGGCCTAACTCAGAGAGACCGACTCTGCGTTTGCGCTCGGGAATGTCGTCGGCCTCGACCAGAGGAAAGAAGCCGTCCACCAAAAGCTTCTCAGTCTCCTCCCGAGTGATCTCCACCTGCAGAGCCCCGCCGATCAGCTTACTCCCGCGTCCAGGAATCGTCACCTGAAAAGGCTCCTCTCCGTCGCCGGAAAGGAGGGACTCTTTGGCCGCCCGGCAGCCGTGGGTCAGCACCTGGAACTGCCAGTTGTCGAGTTTGGTGCCTTCCTTTTTGAGACGGGCTCTCACCGATACGGCCAGAGCCAGGTCCATATTGTCGCCTCCGAGCAGAATGTGGTCCCCCACTTTGACTCGCTCGAGGGCCAGATCGCCGTCTTCCTCTAGAACCTTAATAAGGCTGAGATCGGTCGTGCCTCCGCCGATATCGCAGACGAGAATCAGGTCGTCCTTCTTGACCTGGTCTCGCCACCCTTCTCCGGCTCGGTCGAGCCAGGCGTAGAAGGCGGCCTGGGGCTCCTCCAGCAAAGTCAGTTTGGTGAGCCCAGCTGCCCGGGCCGCTTCGGCCGTCAGTTCTCGAGCCACAGCATCGAAGGAGGCTGGGACGGTTAAAATAACCTCTTGCTCAGTGAGAGGGTCACCCTTATTCTTCCATTTCCAGGCTTCGACTAAATGGCGAAGATAAGCGGTAGAGGCATCGACAGGAGAACGGCGAGCCACCTCCTCAGGTGCCTTCCAGGGCAGAATCGCGTCACGCCGATCGGCTGCCTCTTGGCTGAGCCACGATTTGGCCGAGGAAATCAGTCGATCCGGAACCTTCACCCCTTCGTCACGAGCGTAGGTCCCTACGGCGTAGTCGATCACCTCATCCCAGGGTAAGGAAATGTTCCCGGCCGAGATTTCGTGCTCAGCAGGGAGATAAAGAAAGGATGGGAGGGCGGGACGAGCTTCGACTTCGCCTGCCGCGGTGAGCTGGGGGATCTCATAGATCGATTGCTCGAACTCACCTTCCTCCTCCTCCGATGGGATGGCATAGGCCATCGTGCAGTTGGTTGTTCCGAGGTCGATACCGACGACTTGGCTCATAGCTCCACCTCCGCGGGTAGTAGGACTGCAGAATTCTTGATCGGCGGAAGCTTGGACGAAGCAACCTTCCAACCGTGATGGCGCAGGGTTCCTTGGAAAGGGGGGTCCCCTTCCACTTTACCGACCAGACGAACGGTGGTCGGGTCAAAACCCTCGGGAACTGTAACACTATCCCCTTCCTCTTCTGCCAGGACCGGCTCCAAAGTTAGATATTGTTCCAGGATCTTCCGGCAACCGGTGTGGACATCTCTGGCCACGGCCCCGATTTGAGCGTCTTTGAACCCGCTCAAGTCTTCTTGAAGAAAGTCGATGAAGCGACCCTCACGCTGAAGCACCGCTAGCAATTGTGGGGCTGAATCAGAGGTCGCCTCCGGTAGCTCTTTGGGGGTCTCTTCGAAGACCTCGGATACTTGGCGGGCGACCTCATTGTCGCCCAATATTTTGAAGAATGCCTTGAAGGCAAGCCCAATATTCATACCCGGCCTTACGACAGGGAGGGCAAGGAGCCTGCCGCCCGTCCACTCCAAGCAGCTCCTCAACAACTTTAACAATTTTGCAACATCTGAACAGGCAGATCTGAGAAACGGGATGACCCGGTAGAGTTCTATAGCCTTACTGGTTCGATTCCAGAGAAACCAGATTCCATCAGAGAGACAGGAGTATCACCGTGCCCACAATCGGAAGCCTTTACAACACCAACACCCTTGGACCTTACTCACCAGCTGTTAACGGAGCGGCCTACCAGGCAAACTTCTTCCCCGGCTTTGGAGGCTTAGGGGGAGGAGTCGGCGCCGGCTACAACCAGGCTGCCCTCGGAGGCGCAGGCCTCTCCCCTATCGGCATAGGGTCTATTCCGATGGGTGTAACTCTCATTTCTCTCAGGCGGCATCCTCCAAATTCTGGATCACTTC
>CAYRFU010000399.1:0-3700 GCA_964423525.1 uncultured Burkholderiales bacterium
TGCCGTGCCTTGCAGTCAAAAGGATCAGAATAACACGAAAACGGGGTTGCGCCCACGTCAAGATCGATCACGGCTTGGGAAACAAGAAGACCGGCAGGGGTCAGTCCACTGTGTACGTTATTTCGGCGGATTTCTTTGTCAAAGGGAGGATCGAACCAAATGCTGTCTACGACATACTCGGCGGCTACCGAGGAATCGCGGGAAACCTCTTCAGGTGGGCCATCAAGCAACCGCTACGAGATGCCTTGGGGCCGAGGTAGTGCTGTCCTTCAACTCCCGGGCTACGGCGTCGCGGCCGGCACGTCAGATGCCCCAGAGACCCACTTTGAACGAGTCGAGTTGCTGCAGGCTCTGATGCTTTTGCTTGAAGACCTGCCGACGGACGTGCTCTACCGCGTTATAACCAATATTCACGAACTACGGCAGTATCGAGGGAGGACGTTTGATTTGGACTTAGAGCCGGCTGCAGACGACGGATTCTCACCCATCTATCCAGTTGAAGAGGCTGAGGAGACACACATTTTTAGCCTGGGGGAGCTCCCGACCTCTATACCTAACGTGATGCTGCCCGAAGATGATTGATGGCGATATCGGGGGATTGGTATAGAGTAAAGCAACGCGCCGAGCCGCTCGACCAAAGGGACTTAGTGTGCGGGTGTCCCCAACTGCGTTGGAAGAACCCGCACCAGTTGGTGGAGGGAAGAAAGATTACTGCCCAAAGTGTCGTTGTCAAAGTCGACGCGGTAGTGTTGACTCAAACGTGCGATCTCGAGCAGAAGAAGGTGCAGGATGTTGTGGTCTGCCCGGCCTGGACCCTCGGCGATTTCAGACCTGGTTGGGAAGCCGCGCGGACGGCAGCAGGCAAGCAACCGACCGACAAAGCCTGGAATAGCTATTGCCAGCAAGTCCAGAAGGGTAAAATGACAAACCTGTTCTTACTGCAAGCGTACAACGGTGATGTCTCCACCGATTTCCGGATAGTCGACTTTCACGGCGTTTTTACTGTGCCGTTGTCTGTTCTAGAGGCGCTTGCCGAACTGAAGGCGAGACTCGCGCTCAGCTCTCCGCAGCGAGAGGCTGTTAATCAGCGGTTTGCTCATTCCTTCTCTCGAATCGGTTTGCCCGACTATCGTGAACTACCCTGGTAGCGGTTTTCGTGTCCAATTTGGGGCTGAGCCCGTAGCTGGTCTCGCACCGAACCTCTAACCACCACCACCGCATCCAGCACAGCGCTCGTCGCAAACAATATCGTCATAGGCTGGAGCCTTCCGCCAATACCAGCACGTCCGATTCTTACCCATCACCCAACCCCGGCCCTAGCTCCACCGTCATCGACGGAAACGGCGCCCTCCACCCCTGCCCAAGGCAGAGGGCAGATGCGCTGACCGGTCCCAAACCCACTGATGAAACCACCGCACATCCGGCGGTGTTGAACAGGCGGGGCCGGCAGCAAGCAAACCACCGTCAAACCATCCCGATCCGCCAGCGCCGGCCGCTAGTTCCCAGTCAAACACGGTCCAACTCGCCGAACAACCACTACGGCGCTGCGGCGTCTCCCAGTCCGTCTTGTCGCTCAAGAATAGCACCTTGGAAACTCCGCCCCCCCCCTCAAACAATCCACTCTGTTGGACGGTCGCCGCGGTGGCGGATTAAAACATCCTATTTGGTTGCAGCCGAATCCTCTGCGGGGATTGAACTTTGGAGACTTAGACTCTCCCCCTGCTATGGGACTTCAGCGATTAGCATCTCAGTTAGACAACGCCCACCTCGGTGTCGAAGAGGGCTAGAATCTGGTGAGACACCTCCTGACCGGGCAACCAGGCACCCGATTCCCAAGCCCAGATCTTGGCATTCCCGACCCCCAAGCTGCGGGCGAGAGCTTTCTTCGATAGCCCGTTGCGAATCCTGTAACCACGGACCTTTGAAGCGATCTCTTCTCGCTCTCCACTTAGTAGCCGAGGCCTCGGCCAGACCACCCGACTAATTGACGTATATCGACAAATCCGAGCACTCCGATTTGTTTGGAACCGTCACGATTCATCGCGGCGGTTTTGTTGTACTCAGTCAAGTCTGTTTGGTGGTGGGAGAATAGTGGGAAGCGCGGGTCCGGACTTAATCCTCTGACACTCCTCGGACGTGGCTAGCGTTGGTCTGAGGTTACTGGCGGTGGTGAGGCGTCAGAGTGAGGCTGACCAGGAGAGCTGTCGGTTTGCTCCGGAGGCGAGGTCGGCGGCGTCTCTTCGGATGCCTCCAATTCGCCCTCCAAAAACTCGAGGCGACTCTTTACTTCAGAGGCATTCTCACCCTGGTATTCACGCATCGTTTTAAGCAGAGCGGGCGAGAGGTCGGACTCGATCAGATCGATGCGAAAGCCCAAAACGGTGACGCCGTTTCGCTGGACCTGCGGATCGGGATGGGTCAGCATCTCCACCAGGAAGTCGTCATCAAGGGTGCCTTGTTTGAGTGCCTGTTGGGACTAACCACGGCCGGGCGAGAGGAAGGCGCTGACTCGCTTGTAGTAGTAAAGCGGACCCTCTTGGCGCGCCTGGTGCACGACGACGGCTGAACTGACTCCTATGGCCACGAGTGCGACCAGACTGAAAGTCAGCGATAGTCTTACCCAGGGCTCCCGGCAGCCTCGGATGTGCGCCACGACCACGGTCCCGAGCATGCCCAGCGCAAAGCCGACAGACCCCAGGATCAGAACCATAGCCCAGGAACCCACTGAGGAAGAGGCCAAACAGGCCGAGGACCACGAACTCGAGACAGGACATGCCGAACACACCACCCGGCGATTTGGGTTCTTTCTCATCAGCTCCGGGCCTGGGGCCAAGCTTAGCGTAGGCAACCCAACAACTGACAAAGTAGAGCAAGCAGATCACCACCAGATAGGGCCAGTAGGGCAAAAGGAGGTAGCAGCCTTGGGTTGCGCAGGTTCCACAGGCTAAGGACATGGAGATCTGTTCTTTCCAGTCCCTTGGTGCCCCTGGCTTGTTCGTGGAGTCTTTTGACAGCGAAGACCTCACCAGAACTGCCGAGCCCGACCCTGGCTGGTCAGTTACTCCGCGACCTGGTCACGGTCGAGAGATTCTTAAGGGTCCTAGGCTACAATCTCCATCAACCCACGGAAGTATGTGCCGCAAACAATGACCAAGACACCATCCTCCGGAACTCGGCTACCCTTTGACAGGGTTCAGTTCGCTCTCCGGATGACAGAGAAACTCTCTCCCCTCGCTAGTGAGGCAGGCTGACCCTTCCTATTACCCTCCGGACAAAGCCGATATCTCCTGGATCTCTCGGCTACCGAATGAGGACGCGCAAGCTCAGGCCAGGAACCTGATGGGCCGGGCCATGCTACCTCTCTGGGGCGCCCTGCCGCCCCATATTGTGGTCGCTCTAGCCGGGCAGACCGCGCTGGAATTGACCTCGGCCGCAGACGAGCGAGAATACGGTGACTGGCGGCATCTGAAGGGGCTAGCCGAAAACTCTAGGATGGAACTGGTGTCGACCCCGAAGACCGAGGTGGAGTCGGAGGCCCTTCGCCAGCGGCTTCAGGTGCCCGAAGACCATCGGCTCCACATCACGCGAAACCTTAACGCCGCTGCTGAGGGAGGTCACCTTTACCTCGAGGAGGGGTTCCTCGAAGAGCCTGAGGCGGTCCTGGCCTTCGCGGTCGGTCACGAACTAGATCATCTAGCCC
>CAYRFU010000399.1:3710-5909 GCA_964423525.1 uncultured Burkholderiales bacterium
GTCAACGCCTACGCCGCCGCCCACCTCGCCGTCGACCGCCAGATCGCCACCTGCGAAAAGCAGCTCGCCCGCCTACCGGAACCACCCCCCGATCTCGACAGCTGGCGCACTCCATCTAACCTTCGAACTCGCCTCTGCTGATGTGCTGCCGGAAAACCGTGACCACGTGAGAGCTCTTCTCCCAGCTTGGCGCCTCAAGAGGGCAAAGCAAGAAGACCGGGCAGACAAAGCAGGGGTCGAGAAGGCGCTTCAAGTCGAGCCTGACCCCGGGCTCCTGGCCGATTTCTTCCAAAGGGATCTGGGGTCACCCTCTCGACTGTCATCGGCCTTTAGAATCCCGGGTGGACTTTCTCCGGCTGGCGCTGGCTGCCAGTCAACGGCACTAAAGTCCCCTCCCAGCAACGTCGCAGCCGTGTCACCGCGCCCTCAACGACCGCGACCGTGTCTCGCCGGAAACTTATAGCACAACCTGAAGGGCTCGCTCCTTCGCGGCCACCTCAAGCGCTTCTCTCTGTCGACGCGGGTGGCGGTTTAGGTCGCGATTGGCCAAATTCGGTCACCTCCTACGCTACCCAGCTGAAGAATCCTGGGACGAGAAATCCGCCACGGATTTGCTGGGATTGTGAGCTCTGGCAAGAAGTCTACCGGAAAGGGAAGACCTCTTGGAGACAGATGTAGGCGCCGCCGGCCATCTCACCGAGCTCCAGTTTGGTGTCGTCGAGCCCTCCTCGGACTTCGCCTAAGTGGCGGCCGGTAAAGCTACCGGTAACCTCTCCCGTCTGGCTGATGCGGCACTCTGCGATTGGCGAAGGAAGATCATAGACGTAGCCCATCTCTCCGACACCTCCGAACGGAATCAGGGAGCCTTGCCGATAGACCCAGCCATCGTCGGAGACTCTTCCAGCCAGGCCCTGGTCGTCTTCGATTCTTCCGTAGGTTCCGAGGATGATGTTATGGCGGGTGTCGACCTGCGCGATCTGGTGTCCATCCGCTCCGTGAACGGTCATACCCTCGGCCGCCACAGCCGCCGCGGGTCCCGCCAGGGCGCCAAAAGCTACAGCCGTGGCCAGCGCTAAAGGGGCCAATCGACGGCCAGACTGCATTAGCTTCTGAGTGCTCGCCTTAAAGACTTCCTCGGGACCATCCGCCTGAGCGACGGCGACGGGTTGGCTTGGTCGTTCCGAAAACCTCATCACTCGCTTAGCGATGCTTCCAACAATCCTTTTAACCATTGAACCTCCTGCGGTAGGAAAGATGAAAGCACTGGCGTCCTGAGTGTAGACCAGGCGGCTTAAAAGATTCCAAAATCTGGCATTGACTCTGGTCCTTCCACCCCGCCTCGACGAGGAGCTTCGCAGTAGCAATGTCCTGCTTTCGCCCTCTCCGGAAGCAAGTGCGCCCAGCTCAAGCTTGACAGCTTGGTAGACCGTGCTAAACTATGACTATAGTCATAGATGGGGTCATAAATGTGCTAAAGGTCTCCAAAAGCAAATTGAAAGCCAACCTCCTCGAACTATTTCGTCGTATCGAATCAACGGGTGAAGAGATCGTGGTGACTCATCATTCCAAACCGGTTGCCATCATTAGTCCGATCCGTCCGCAGAAGCCGGTTGACGAAGTCTTCGGCCATTGGCGGGGGCAAGTGGTCTTCCACGAAGACCCCAATGAATCGACCGAAGAATTTTGGAATTTGGATTGATCGTTGTCCTCGACACATCCACTCTTCTCTTCTGGCTTGGCCTTCCCGAAAGTCTCTCGCAGACCGCTACCAGGACCCTGGCAGCTGCCGAGCGCATTGTGGTAAGCGGTATCACCATCTGGGAGATCGGTTGGAAAGCAAAGCTAGGCAAGCTTGAACTCCCTGATTCGATCGACAACCTCGTTGAGGGTCTGCGGGTTACGGAGAGGGTAGAGTTGAAGGATGTCAGCGTTGAGGTCTGGCTAAAGAATGTGGCCCTGGAGTGGGACCATCGCGATCCCGCCGACCGAACGATAGTGGCTACCGCCTGCCTCCTGAGCGCTCCACTCCTGACCTCTGATCAGAAGATCCTTTCGTTCTACGACAAAGCTACCTGGTGACCACGGGGCTGGCGGCGCTCGATGAAAGGCGTCCAGACCAAGGACCTGCAGCAGCGGGCTCACCTAACTAGAAGTCCGGCCGGAAAGTCACTTTGAGCGGCGGAAGCAAGTTCCGCCACC
>CAYRFU010000400.1:0-5907 GCA_964423525.1 uncultured Burkholderiales bacterium
GTTTTCCTCTCCTGAGGAAAACCGCTGGCCGTCAGCAAGACCAGAAGCGTGAGCATGGCGATTAGTCTCTTCATCGTGGTTTCAGTCTAGCTCGATGGGTGGATTCTGGCATGACACCGACTGACACCTCTTCTCGTTGCCGACCTCGACACCCTCCGGAGGTAAGTGGCAGCGACGGAAGAAACGGCAGCCATGCTAAAGATCAAAGACGTTATGCAAACCAACGTCCTGAAAATTCCCCCCGACCTGTCGGTGGGCGCCGCCGTTCAGCTTTTTCAACAACAGATGATTTCAGGAGCACCGGTGGTCGACGCCGAGCATCGCGTCATCGGCATCCTGTCGCTGAGCGACGTCGCCTCTGAGTCGTATCGAACCCACGGAGAAGTGATGCGCCTCCAACATGGGGAACCGACCGACCTCGAGGTGGACGAAAGCAAGATGCGCTACGCCACCGCTCGAGAGATTATGAACCCGGTGGTCTATGAGGTGACCGAGGATCAGGATGTCGACGACGTGATCCGGTTTATGCTGATGGCTCGCATCCACCGGGCCGTGGTGGTCCGCGACGGAGCCGTGGTAGGCATTGTCAGCACGACTGACTTCATGAGACTTTGCCTCAGATTGATGGACGGTTCCTAGACAGGGCTGGTGCCGGGCGGCACGAAGTGGGGTGCCGTGGAAGCGATCTATGTCCCACGCGAAGACGCCAACGACGATGGCGCCGTCCTCATTCGCTGGCTGGTGCCCCATGGCCACACTGTCGTCCAAGGTCAGGCGGTCTGCGAAATGGAGACGACCAAGACCGTCTTCACGGTCTATAGCCCGGCCGAGGGTCCCCTCCACCACGCCCTCGAAGAAGGCCAGGAAGTGGCCGTCGGCTCTCCCCTGGGGACAATCGGTGGACCAGCCCAGACGCCTCTGTCCAAGACCCAGGAGGCCGAACCGCCCAGGATGACCCGCCAGGCCAAGCAACTGATTGAACAGTATAACCTCGACCCGACCCAGTTTGACAAAAGAGGGATTCTCACAGCCGACGACGTGAGAGCCGTTCTGGAGCCAGCCAAAGCCACGGTTTGGACTCGAACCATCGAGCGTCAACGTGTTCTGCTCTTGGGCGGTGGTAGCGTGGCCTATCAAGCTGTCGACATCCTGCAAAACGACCGTTCGGTTGAATTGATCGGGTGCCTGGACGACGACGCCACCACTCACGGAAAGACCGTTTTGGGGGTGCCTGTGTTGGGTCCGACCAGGGAACTCGAAGCACGCTGGAAAGCCCAGGAATTCGATGCCGGACTGGTTACCATCGGCAACACTCGCTTGGACCTGAGAAAGAGCTGGTTCGAACATTTTCAGGCTCTCGGAATTCCCCTAGTCAACGCCATCGATAGCAGCGCGCGACTCAACCGGGGAGCGGCTATGGGACAGGGCAATGTTCTTTGTAGCTTTGTGCATCTGGGAGTGGGGGCGCGTTTAGGCGACAACTGCTTTGTGGCCGCCCATTCCAATATTGATCATCACTGCCTGGTTGGCGACCACGTTTTTCTGGGGCCCGGATGCCTGCTGTCGGGGCTGGTGACCCTGGAAGATGAAGTGCTGCTCGGCTCAGGAGTGGTTGTGCAACCGAACTTGAGGGTCGGAACGGGCAGCCGGGTGGCCTCAGGGGCGGTGTTGATCAAGGACGTCCCGGAGAGTCACGCCGTCAAAACCACCGTCAACCTGAGCCTGAGTCCCTTGTGAATCTGGTCGCTCTCTACCGCGAGATGCTCCGCATCCGGCGCTTTGAGGAAAGCATCCTGGATCTGTTCAGTCAAGGGAAGCTTTTCGGGACAACCCACGCCTACATCGGTCAGGAGGCCATAGCGGTCGGGGTCCTCTCCCATCTTGAGGCCGAGGATCAGGTTGTCTCCAACCATCGCTGTCACGGCCACTACCTGGTGGCTCGCCGGAACATGAGCGCGTTACTGGCCGAACTGATGGGAAAGGAAACAGGCCTTTGCTCAGGGCGAGGGGGAAGCCAACACCTCTACGACCGGGGCTTTTTCACCAACGGCGTCCAGGGTGGCACGGTAGCCCTGGCGGTCGGGCTGGGACTAGCCCAGCGCTGGCGCAAGACGGGAATCGTGGTGGTGTTCCTGGGTGATGGCACACTGGGAGAGGGCCAGACCTACGAGGCTTTCAACATGGCCTCCCTCTGGAAGGTCCCTGTCCTGTTTGTGATCGAGAATAATTTTTACTCTCAAAGCACCCCTTCCCGTCTTCAGATCGCCGGGGCCATCGAGGCCCGGCCTCGAGCCTTTGACATCGAAACCCACGTTTGCGACAGCCATCTCGTTTCCGAAACGTACCAACTGGCTGGCCAGGCGATAGCCCGAGTTCGCCAATCCGGACAACCTCAGGCTCTGGTCTTTAACACCTTCCGCCTGTGCTCCCACTCCAAGAGCGACGACGGAAGACCAGAAAGTGTGATCGAGCCCTGGCGAGCCAAAGATCCGCTTCGGTTGGCCAGCCAAAAGCTTGACCAGGAGTCGCTTAAAGAGGTGGAGCGGGAGGTCGAGGCGGAGGTCGAGGCGGCCCTCAAGGAGGCTGACGAAGCAGCTTTGGCCTCCCAGGCGGTTCTCCCACCTCTTCCTCTTCCGCCCCGTTGGGAGCCCCCAAGCCGCCAGCCGGCCAGGCTTGCCGAACTGCTCCATCAAAGCTTGAGTCGCCTTTTGGAGGAGGACCCGGAAGTGCTTTTGATGGGGCAAGATCTCCTGGCGCCCTACGGGGGGGCTTTCAAAATCACCCGAGACCTTTCCCAGAGATTCCCGGACAGGGTGCTGGCCACGCCTCTCTCTGAGACGGGAATGACCGGGGTTGCCGCTGGTCTTGCCCTGGCCGGCCTGAAACCGATCCTGGAGATCATGTTCGGCGACTTTCTGACCCTCTGTGTCGACCCCTTGGTGAACTATGTGAGTAAGTTCCGCGAAATGTATGACGATCAGGTTCGCTGCCCTCTGGTGGTCAGGACCCCGATGGGAGGACGACGCGGCTACGGGCCGACCCACAGTCAATCCTTGGAGCGCCTTCTTCTGGGGATTCCCGAACTCCGAATGGTCGCGCTCAGCCCCCTCCACCACCCCGACCAACTGCTCACAAGCGCAGTCGAAGACCAGGCTCCCGTTCTTTTTGTCGAAAACAAGTTGCTCTACACCAGAATGCTGAAGGGTCCCGACGAGCAAGGCTGGCTGGGCAACTTTCGTTGGCGCCAGAGCCTTTCAGCCTATCCGGACGTCACTTTGTCTCTGGTTGACTTTGCTCCAGCTGAGGCCACTTTGCTGACCTATGGCGGCATGACCGAACAGGTCTTGGAAGCGGCGGAAACCCTGCTGGTGGAACACGAAATCGCTACCGAGGTGGTGGTTGTCAGCTGCCTCCAACCCCTCGAGCTGGAGTCGGTCAAAGAGTCGCTTTCGCGCTGTGGCGGGCGCCTGGTGACGGTGGAGGAAGGCCCACGCCAAGCCGGTTGGGGGGCCGAGGCGATCGCTTCTTGCTGCGAAGCGGGATGGCTCAAGCAGGCGGCCAGGGTGGGTTCCCCTTTGGTCTCTATTCCCTCGGCACGCCACCTTGAGGACCAGGTCCTTCCCTCGGTCGAGACCATCCTGGCCGCGGTCAGGGACCTGGTTTAAGCGGTGTCTTCTTTTTCACAAAGGATCAGAGTTCGCCCCTCGGGATGCGACTCCCAGAGACGCTGATTCTTAAACCGCTTGGCTAGTTCCCGTTGCAAGTTCTCCAGGGTATACCATTCGAAGCTCTCCCGCTGAAAATGACTGAGGAGAATCTGAGACTTCTCGTCTTCCAGGGGAACAAACTCGAGCAGAAGCCACCGAGTGGTGAAACATTCCAGCAAGCCCACCACTCTCTCGAAACTCTGCCAGTTGGTCAGCACGAGATGATGAACCAGGGCTAGGGCTAACACCATTTCGCCTTGGAACCTCTCCAAAGCGGAAGGGAATTGACTCAGCTTCCAGCCAAAGGCTGGGGTCGGGTCGAGGACGTTGAGCACCAACGGCAAGACGTCCATCGGCTCTTTCTGAAGGCTTTGATAGAGACGGGAGACGCAACCCTCATCAAAGTCGACAGCCACCACTCGGGAACCAGAATGGGCGGCCAAAAGAGAGAACCAACCCTCGTTGCAGGCTAGGTCAAGCACAGTCGTCGGCTGACAGTCAGCCAAAACCTCAGCCACCGCGTCTTGCTTTTTGTTCCAACCGCTCCGGTCCTCAAAGGAGGGCCACTCTTCGTAGTAATCGACCCAGGTGGTGGAGGGCTTGGGCAACCGTATCCGCTCGACGTCGCGGATGAGGCCCTGAAAGAAGCGCTGACGCATCACGGCTAACCGGTCAGGGGGGTGCTCGGTCTGTTGAAGCTTATTCTGTAACTCCAGCCGCTGAGCCAACCCGCTGATCCGTTTGGGGAGTTCCAACCGGGTCCAAGTTTGAGGATGGGTCAGCTTGTAACCCACCGGCAGCAAGGCCGAGCAACACTCAAACGAGACCCCTCGCAAGTAGTTGCTCAACATCGGTCGGACTGCTTCGTAAAGGCCAGCCGAATAGAGGTATAGCGGAAGCAGGAAGAAGTTGCAAAACTGCTGGTAGGCCGACCACAGGAGTTGACCCTCCTCTTCTACCGGCCGGAAGGACCCGACGTCAACGAAAACGGGCGTGACTCCATCCCAGAGGACGTTCCAGGGATAGGCGTCCTGGAGGACGGCCCCTTCTTCCAGGCCTTCTTGACAGAGCTTCAACGTGAGCAGAGCGGCTTCTTTGAGCATCTCAGCCGGCCACTCCTGACAGTAGCTTCGAAAGGGCACTCGAGCGTGCCTTAGGACCAGCCCGAACCCTTCCAGGCTCATCTCGGTCAGGCTGGTTTCGACTAATCGCCCCTGGTCTGTTTGGCGCTTGAAAAAGTCGGCCTGGAGAAGGTTTTTGAAAAAGTCGACTCGTTGCGGGGTGATGCCCCGGAACAGCTCGCCTTTCCAAGAGAAGAGCCGACCGTTAGGGTCGACATAAGAACTCGGATCGAACGAGATCTCCCTAGCCGGGATCTTCAGAGATAGCTGTGTCAGTTTGTCCTCGCGAGCCTGTGACCTTCGCTTTAAGTCCCAAGAAGAAATTCTTGATCGGTCGGAAGAAGAAAGCTAAGGCCCCCAAAATTGCATAGAAAATCGCGTAGCCGGCTTGGAAGAGAATACCAGCCGTTCCGGGGTCGACATAGGCCAGGCAGGGCAGCGGGAGCATGGACAGAAGGAGGATAATGCG
Organism: uncultured Burkholderiales bacterium; assembly: GCA_964423525.1. Taxonomy (GTDB): domain Bacteria; phylum Vulcanimicrobiota; class Xenobia; order Xenobiales; family JADMJV01; genus CAYRFU01. The sequence continues at coordinate 5,298 of CAYRFU010000400.1, forward strand.
TATGGTCATAGTGATCTCCTTAGCAACCGACTTCGCCGCCTTCACGGGCCATCCTTTCTTGCTTTGAGCCGTTTTCAGGCGAAACTTGGGCTGGGCGTCCTGGTGGTGGCCCTCGCCATCGCGCTCGACTTTCACTATCGTAGCTCCTGGTTGACCGCTCTAGGCGGAACGGGCTTGCTTCTCAACCTGACCGTTTTGATGGTCTTTGCTGTGCCGCTGGGAGGCTTGTTGGGGTTGCTTTTTGTGGGCTTAGAGACGATCAGGCCCAGTCAGGGGGAGCTTTCCCTGGGCCTGGCCTTCGCTTTGATGTTTTACCTGTGCGCCAACCATTTCAGGATCTATCTGAACCTGGCCTGGAAGCTCCCCACCGGACAAGCAGGCTTGATGGCGACGGCGCTGGCAGCGGTTCTACTGTTAGCTTACCCTCGGCTGATCCGCCCCAACTTCGAGCCGGACGGCTTCGGCTGGCTTGCTCGGGTAGCCTGGTGGATCTGGCCTTTCTGTTTGGGCACGAGCCTTTTCGCCTGGGCGCCACGGTCAGCCCCCGCTCAGACTTTTGAGCAGCCCCACATCGTTCTTCTCACTAGCGACAGTCTCTCGGCCGAGGCCA
>CAYRFU010000401.1:0-5870 GCA_964423525.1 uncultured Burkholderiales bacterium
TCTGGTGGATTGGGCGAAGATCGAGGACTACCTGGTTTCTCAAGGGTAGAACACGCCTACCTGTTTGGATCAATGGCTCGAGGTAGCCTGCAGCCTGGGGATTGCGATATCGGAGTCTTGATGCCCGAACCCTTGGATTCGAAGGTCGGGCTGAGCGTGGCCGCCGGAATGGAGCGCCGGCTGCGCGGTCTTTGCGGGTGCCCGGTCGACCTGGTTATCCTTAACGACACGTCAGCCTTGCTGTTTTTCGAGGTGATTAAAGATAGACCGCGCTATTGTCTACAGATTTCTAGACCACCTCGAGGACTTTCGCGAATTCTCTCGCCAGCTGCTCGCCTATCTTCAGGATTGAAATTTTGACTCGTCCAACGGAACAGCCCGCATTAGCTTAAATGGCCGGCCAGGTGTTCTTGGGGACGAAGGTCATCAGCAGGTCGAGGGAATCGACCAGGCTCTGTCTTGAAAGAGCTCTCTTACCCCCCTGCCGGCGCAAATGAAGGCGAACCCGAAAAGTTCCGTTCTGGAAGCGAGGTATGACCTCGAAGTCCAGGAGATTACGGGAAAGATAGCGGGTCGAAACGACATCGTCGTTGGAGGTAGGGTCCAGGTCGTTCAAGTTGGCCCCCAATCCGACGTAAGGGGCTTGAATGTAGGGCACTGGGGCGGGGTTTGGTCGAATCTCCTGGCGAACCAAGAAACCCGGGTCGGTCTGGGTAGCATACCAGACGACGAAGCGGTCCCAGGCGGGAGCCAGATTGGTGGAGTCGAAGTTGGCGGGGCTATCCCAGTCTGAAAGAGCTACCAGAGCCAGTCCGTCCCGACTATATCCAGTGCCGCTGCGAGATGCCACCTGGCTGAGCCAAAAGTTGGTCAGTTCGACGTCTTTCTCCATTCGCAGCTGAATGGCCCGAAGCTCCGTTTCGGCGCTCTGGCGCAAAGAGGCCTCATGAATGACCCTCGCCCCCATAATCAGAGCGCCGAAAATCAGAGTCGTCAGAAGAGCCAGAACGGTCAGGGCCACCAGCAGCTCGGCCAAGCTGAACCCTCTAGGTTTCGACATAGACCATCCTTGTGGCCTCGAGGCTGCTGCGACCTCGTTCGGGCCCATCGGCGGCCCACCAGACCCGCACGGTGACCTCCCAAAGTTCTCCCATCACCGGGTTACCATCGCGGAGTATAGAAACTGCTGAGACTTCGTAAAAAAACGTCACCGGAGTCGGCTCCTGTCCTACTACAGCTTGGCGACTCTGTGGCTGAGGGGGGTTGCTCACGCCCCAGTTCGGTGGGCCCGCAAGGCTTGCCTCCCTGGCGACGCTCTCAGCGATAAGGCTGGCCGTGGTCTGATGAGAAGAATAATTCTGAGCCGAAAGAGCTTTGGTCAGGGCGGCCATCAGGCCAAGCCCGGCAATAGCAAAGACAGCTATAGCCACCACCACCTCCATCACGGAGAAGCCCCGAAGACCCGTGCTCACTTCTCCACTATAGCAAACCCAACCAGACCAGGGTAGGTCACTTTCGGGCAGGAAGACCTCAGACGTGGAGATGTATGAGGCTAAGACGGTCGAGAAGCTCATCAAGACTTCCGTGAGAATCTTAGTCAACGACCTGGGGGCTGAGCGGGCCCTGGTTGTGTTTGATCAGTCCTGTCCTGATTATCCCTTGCCGGCGGGCTTCTACGGCTTCGAGTCTGAGCGAGTTTGGGAGGACGAGTCGGTCTCGTCCCGGTTGATGGAAAGGGTGCTCCACCGCGGGGAGCTGGTCTTTCTGTTGGATGCCCAGCAAGACTCGGACTACCGAGATTCCCTGGCCCGCAGCGTCTGCTGCGTGCCTATCAAGCTCTCCTGTGGCCAAGTCGCAGGGTTCCTCTACGCTGACCATTCCAAACCCGGTTTTCTGGACTATCCAGATCGAGATTTCATCGAAGCGATGGCCGAGGAGTTTACCCTCTGTTATCAGGAGATTCAGGACTTGCCTCCAGCCCCGCCGACTCCCGCTCAAGAATCGGATTTTTCCGTCACTCGGCCTCTCTTCACCGTGCTGACAGCGGCCCTGCTCGGTTTGGCGATTTGGGGGAGCTACCAGCTTGAGCCCCCTCCACCCACCGACCGAGTCGTGTTGCTTCCGGTGGCCGACATCGAGAGTCCCGAGGAGGTGGCTGAAAGAGCTTTGGGGGCGTTCCGAGAGGGTCGTTTCGGGGACCTTCTTAGCCTCTCATCAGACGGCCTCAAACTGCGCCTTTCCCCTCTCGACTTCGACCACTGGCGAACGGTTCACGCAAACCGTTTGAGGAGGATGGAGATCGAAGAGTCGGAGCTCGGCTATGAGCGAACTACTGTGACTCTTGGCGATGGGTCAGGACCGCCTTGGAGCTTGTATCTGGTTAGGGAGCACGACCGCTGGCGGGTGGATGGGAGCGAGCCTCCCTTTCACACTCGCCAATAAACATCTTCGAGTTGTATTCGTTGAGAAGGAAGCGAGCGGACAAATTGATCGAGAAGGGCGCCATTATAGATGAATTCGATGGCATTGCTGTCGACAAATTGAATCCCCCCACCGTTCTCGCTTAAAGAGACTACCGACCCCTCGAAACTTGCTGAGGAGCCCTGACCATCCATTCTGACGCCCCCTCGGGCGTAAACCAGCCCTTTGAAGTTCCAGCTTCGTGCCTGGTCAGGGTTGGTCAGAGAGATGTTTCCGCCTGCAAAGACCACCAGACCAGAGTCTTGGGAGTTGGCATGGACCTCAACCTGTCGGGTGTCGATCGGCTGAATGGCCACGTCTCCGGTTCTTGCGATCAAGGTTCCGAGACCCTCCGTGACGCCGTTCTCGATTTTGATCGAGCCGTCGGCGATCAGGACGGCCCGATTTGGATCACCATCGGCGTTACGGCCGCTGCCAGGGAGAAGATCGAGGACGGGAGGCGCTGTCCCGGTGTCCGTCTCGGAGGTTAGAAGGAAGTCTCCAGGGATGGTGACGGTGGTGTTGGATTGAGCCGTGACTCGCTGATTGTTCAGGTCGAAAACCACTTCACGACTGGGTCCAAAGGCCACTTCATTCTGGGTTTGGGCCTGGATGTCTTGGCGAGTGCCGTAGCCTGAGACTTGGAGGCTGTTGGTGGTCACCGTTGTTCTGGGCAGAGTCTTGGTGTAGGGTTGGCCTCTGCGTGGTCGCTTGACGATCTCGACCGTAGCGGCCGTCTGGGCCATCAGGTCCTCACTCCGTTCCTGACCTCGATAGATGTCGTCAGGCACCGTTCCTTCAGGGTCGGAGTAATACTCTAGAACGTCTACCTCGACGGTCCTTGTCAGGGTCTCTGAGTGGGTGTCCTGACCATCGGAATAGGTCACTGTGAAATTTACGTCGGCTGGTCGTCGAGCGAAGTTCCATCGCCCCGCTTGAACTTCGGCCTGGACGTTATCTTGAGGGACTCGTAGTTGGTCTTCTTGGAGGTCATAGATGGAAAAATGGGACTCGGCCTGGGGAACGACTTTGCCAGTGATGTTTTGACTAGCCTGGGCCACTTTGGTGGGATCGTCTAGAATTGAAGAGCCGGCGTTGCCCGGATTATACGAGTGGATCTGCCCTTTAGCCCACAGCATCCCTTTCGGATCAGCTTCATTGCTGTCCGGCTGAAGGAAGCGGCTCTGGTTTCCGGTCAGGATGTCGGGGACAAAAATGTCGCCTTCCGAGCGGAGCAAATTGCGGTTGGGGTCTCGGCTTCGCATTGAGAGACTAGCAGCGTTGACGTCGAGGGTGCCGCGCGTTAGAACTGAAGCGTCGAAGAGGGGTGCGACCCTGAGGAGAAACTTGGCTCTCTTCGAGGCTCCGGCGGTTTGGCAGTTCAAACGGCACAGGACCGTTCCTGATGGCGTCCCGCCGAGCCCCCCGCCCAAGTTATTGAGGACCTCAGCTGAGAAGGTGGCCCGAAGCCTGGGTAGCTCGCCTTCGAGGGTGTGGGTGTTAGCGACCTCGGTCACACTGATTTCGGCGGAGCTGTCCGTGGAGTTGGCAGGGAAGGGGGTTGCGGCCCAATTTCGATCGTGTTCCAGTCGGTAAAGGACATACTCGTGGATAGCTTCCGTAGTGGCCGTTGCCCTGGCCGAGCTGGCTGCACCCCGCACTAAGGAGTAGTGGCTCTGGTAGACGGAGAAGAAAGCGATGCTGACCAAAGCCAGGATCGTTATGATGATCATCACGAGAGCTAAGGCCAGTCCCCGACGTTTTGGTAAGTCCATCACGGTGGCTTGAGTATATCACAGCTTCTTTGGTTCGACAGGCTGGTTAACCATCCGCTTCTGTATCCACGAATGGCGCGGCCCTGGCCGGCGCGACTCCCACGATGGGGGTGAGGCGCTAAAAGACCACGTCCTGGTAGACCGCCGAGAGCTGGAAGGTGACGCCGAGGCTCGACAACTCGATGGCGGCATCGAGGTCGGTGAACTGATGGGTTTGCCACTCACACGGTTGGGTCCGGCTTCGGCGCTCGATAGCGAAGCGGTCCTGATGTACATGAAGATACTCGCAAAAAGACGGCAGGGATTGGTAGAACAGGAATTTTTCCCCGCGGTCGTAGACTTCTGTTGAGGGGGAGAGGACCTCTACGATCAGGTTAGCGTCCGTTAGCGTTGCGGCCGGGTAGGCGAGGCAGCTCACCACAGACGACGTAGAGGTCCGGGTAGGTGAAAAGATCATGGTCTGAAACCAGCAAGCGAAGGTCAGCAACGAAGAGCTGACAATCGCTGCCCTGGAGTCGCGGCACCAGCAAGCCGGTGAGATTTCGAACGATCTGATTGTGCTCAACGGAGCCCCCGGTCATAGCGAAAAGCTCGCCCTGGAAAAACTCACATCGAGTGTCGGAGCGTTCCTCCACGGCCAGATACTCTTCTCGAGTGAAGCGTCTGCGCTCCCGTCTGGTTAGCATACTTTGATACTACCAGTTCAGGCCCGCGAGAAAAAGGCGCGCATCTGGTTCAGCAGGAGCTGGGGATCGGGCAGTCCCTGGCAGCCCTCCTTCAGGCGATTGACCCGGTCTTGAAAGGTGGGGTGACTGCTTAAGTCGAGAGGGTTGTGGGTCAAGGCCTCGGGTGAGACCTGCTCATAAACCTTTTGCAACCGCTCCAGCGTCTGCCAGGCGATAGACGACTCGTGGCCGAGTTCGGCCAGAAGCTTGACCGCTCCCAAATCGGCTTCGTACTCCTCTTGATGGCGCACGGCCGCCAGGGCGGCTAATTCCAAAATTTGGCGTTCCTGGACGGTGCGGGTATAGCCCACCAGGCGACGCACCTCATCGAATCGTTTCTGGCGGCTGGCATAATGTCGTTTGTCGGTATGGGTGAGCTCATGGGCTCCGAAAAAGAGAAGCTGGGTGTGTTCGGGCATCGCTTCCATCAAACCCCGACTGAACAAGACGGTGCCATTGGGACAGGCCGAAGCGAAGGCTAAGGGAGTGTCGAGCAGATCGAAGTCGTAGTCGACATCCTCCCGTGACACCAGGGGGAGCAGTTCGGCCGCTACTTTCTCGAGGCGGCGAAACGACAGGTCATCGTCCCACACCCCGTAACGCTCGACCAGGTCCTCCTCATGACGCTCGCCCACCTCGTACTCTTCTTCGAGCGTCAGCTCACCCGTGATGGTCACTTGGCCATCGAAGCTGTGATCCACGTCCCCAGGCTCGTCAGACTGGTTGGTAGCTTGACGGGCTTGTTGAGAGGTGGTGGCTGTGACCATCCAGTTTTGATTGGCATCCACCGGTCGCACAAGCATGGGTTCTCCATCCAGGAGTTGGGTCCCCGCATCAGAGACTGATCGGGCCACCAGGGCCTGTTGACATTCGACTGGCCGAGGAAGAAGGGTTATAACACGGAGGCCAC
>CAYRFU010000402.1:0-5856 GCA_964423525.1 uncultured Burkholderiales bacterium
AGGGCTATTTCATATTGAATCGTAATTTTACCGACGTTTGGGATCAGCACCCTGGTCAAATGGTCAAATGTTTACATCTGAGAAAGAACTCGACTCTTGTCGCCATACCTGGTATAAGTGATATGATGGACACGGTCAGGAATCCTGGCCAGTTAGCAGACGGAGGCAACATGGCAACTATCGGACCTGGAGGCATAGCCGCAAGAATCCACCAGCAAAACGTGGCCCGCGACGTCGCGGACGTTAGCACTGATGAGTCCCGGGTCGCGGCCACCGCGACCCAAGGCTCAGAGAAAGCCAAAGAGTCGAAAGTATCGGACGACCTAGATGCCAGAACGATGGCTCTGTTCGGGATGCGTGAGGCTCAAGAGGCCGCCACTATCGACCAGCACGAGGCTCGCGATGTCGCGGATGAGGCGGTACACGCCAGGGGCACCAAAGACCTCAAGAATAAAGATGACAAAGAAGCCGCCGATGCCGCCGCCGCTGAAGGTACTGAGACCCAGCACGCCATCGTTCACGGAACGACCGACGACCACGAAGGCATCGAGGTCGAGGTTAAGGTCGACCACGCGACGCAGGCAGAACTCGATCGCCTCGAGAACGACGCAAGTCTAGACAGACTTTATGAAGGGTTTTCAGACGAGCAGATCAATGCTGCCGAGGCGTATTTGAGTGGCCGACTCGACAGCAATGAGGGGGAGGTTGTTCGTCTCAAAGACGCTCCCAAAGAGATCGCGCTCGCGACAAGCAAGATTATCCCTGACCCGGCCGAGTCCCGTGAGGTGGCTGCTCAGCCGATGGGCCTTCAAGAGCTAGATGGAGGAAATCTTCTCAAAAGAGTTCTGCCCGGGCTACCTGACAACGAGCAAGCCATCCGCCTCCCGGACCCCCTGAGGGGACTCGGCGAAGCCAGCCTCCCGGACAAAGTGACCGCAAAGAATGTCATTCCTCTGGCCATGGGTCGCACAGATGAGGAGGCGCTAATGGAAATGGCTGGCCCTCACGCACAAGCCCAGATGGGTAGGCAGACGGCCAACGTCCTTCACTAGCCACCCGATCTTCTTGAACTATCGACTGCCGAGCAGGAACTGATCCGCTCGGCGGTTTCCGTTATGGCGATACTGCTCCAGGAGCTTCTTGCTGACCTGACAGTCCTGCTTTTCCACCCTGGCGATCAGCTCGGAAACGTCTTGCTCGGCCGGGACCGGTTCTAAGGAACCGAAGGTCGGTCGAGGAGGCAAGTCGGGCAGGTCTCCGATCTGGTCGGGCGTGACGGTATTTTGCTGAAGAACTTGTTGAGAAGAAGCCTGGCTATAAGCGAGGGCCTCTTGTCCCCCTACCCCAGCCGAGCGACGCACGGTGACCACTTGAGAACGGAGGAGCACTCCTTCCCCCAACACTCGGGCCGAAAAAGAAAGACTCGACTCCTCCCCCACCACAGCCAACGATCCCTCGAGAGTCCGGGTTTCGCCGACGTCGAGATGGCCGACTTCGATTCGTTCTAGCGACTCACCCAGTTGGCTCACCACCGCCAGGTCGTCGGCCCGGGAGGGTCCAGCATTAGTGATCGTGACTCGATAGGACATCTCTTGAGAACCCACCAGATCGGGCACTTCAAAACGGGCGCTAAGTTGAGGGGCTGGCCTGGAACACCCTACCAGCACCGTGATCAACAGAAGCAAGACTGTTCTTCCCATGGATATTCTGATTATCTTTCTTAACGGAAACCCCTCTGTAACGTTCCCGTAACGGCGGCCTACTACCCTAGAAGGGATGATTGACGTACTGATTATTCTCCTGGCTCTGGGCCTCTTGATGGTGGTCGCCTATCGAGGTCTCTCGGTCGTGCTGCTAGCGCCTTTGTGCGCCATGCTAGCGGTCGTGCTCTCCCTCGGCCCTAACGAAGTTCTTCCCAACTACTCCCATCTCTTTATGGACCGGATGGTGGGCTTCATCCAGCTCTACTTTCCGGTCTTCTTGCTGGGAGCCGTGTTCGGCAAAGTGATCGAGATGTCAGGAGCGGCCAGCTCCATCTCGAAAGCGATTGTCGGCTTTCTCGGAACCCGCCACTCGATGCTAGCCATCGTGGTCGCCTGTGTCATTTTGACCTACGGCGGGGTAAGCCTGTTCGTAGTGGCTTTCGCGGTCTACCCCTTCGCCGCCAGCCTCTTTCGGGATTCTGACATTCCCAAGCGTTTGATTCCGGGCACCATCGCCCTGGGCAGTTTCACCTTCACTATGGACGCCCTGCCGGGGACCCCTCAGATTCAGAACGTCATCCCCACCACCTTCTTCGGAACCGACATCTACGCAGCCCCCTGGCTCGGTATTGCCGGCGCGCTGTTTGTGCTGTTCTGCGGAATGAGCTACCTTGACTGGCGTCGCCGCCAGGCCGTGGCCGCCGGAGAGGGCTACGGAGAGGGCCATTTCAACGAGCCTGACCCGGACGCTCAGCCCACCAAGGTTCCCCACCCGGCTCTAGCCATTCTCCCGCTGGTGACGGTAGGCTTGGTCAATCGAGTGGCCAGCACTCGCCTTCCCGACCTTTATGGAGAAGCCGTTGAGGTAGCCGGTGAAGCGATCAAAGTGGCCAAGATGAACGGCATCTGGTCGATCGAACTGGCTCTCTTCAGCGGCATCATCCTGGCCTTCCTGGTAGGCTATGACTCTGTCCTTCGTCAGCTTCGCGACGGGCTTGACGCGGCTGTGAAAGGCGCCCTGCTGGCGACCATGAACACCGCCTCAGAATACGGATTTGGAGGCATCATCGCCTCCCTGCCCGGATTCGCCAAAGTCAAAGCCTTCATCGGTAGCACCTTCTCTGATCCGCTGGTCAACGAGGCCGTCTCCGTGAACGTCCTGGCCGGCATTACCGGCTCGGCCTCGGGAGGCCTCTCCCTCTCTTTGGCCGCCCTCGGTCAGCAGTATATGGAGGCCGCCGACAAAGCCGGCATCCCGCCCGAAGTGCTTCACAGAGTCGCCTCGATGGCCTCGGGAGGCATGGATACCCTGCCCCACAACGGCGCCGTGATCACCCTTCTGGTCATCACAGGTTTGACCCACCGCCAGTCCTACAAAGACATTTTCGCCATCACCTTGATCAAGACGGCCGCCGTCTTCTTTGTCATCCTGTTCTATAACTTGACGGGGATCTACTAATGAAAAACCGAGTTGCTCTAGTAACCGGTTCGACCAGTGGAATCGGCCTGGGAATGGCTCGGGCCCTGGCCGAGCAGGGCGTGAACGTCATGCTCCACGGCTTGGGCGACCCTGACGAGAACGAAACTCTTCGAGCCAACCTAGCCAAGGAGTTCAACGTCAAGGTGGGCTTATCCGACGCCAACGTCACCGACGTTGACCAGATCGCCGGCCTGATCGAGAAGACCGAGAAGGACCTCGGCCCGGTGGAGATCCTGGTCAACAACGCCGGCATTCAATATGTCTCGCCGGTGGAGGAGTTCCCGGTGGCCAAGTGGGACCAGATTATCGCCATCAATCTCTCGGCCGTTTTCCACACCATGCGCCTGACCGTGGCCGGGATGAAGGAGCGAGGTTGGGGCCGCATCGTCAACCTCGCCTCGGCCCACTCCCTGGTGGCTTCCCCCTTCAAGACCGCCTACGTGGCCGCCAAGCACGGCGTGGCTGGCCTGACCAAAACGGTGGCTCTGGAGGTAGCCCAGAGCGGCATCACGGTCAACGCCATCTGCCCAGGCTACGTCCTGACCCCTCTGGTCGAGAAGCAGATTCCCGATACGGCTAAAGCCCGGGGCATCAGCGAGGAAGAAGTCAAGCGAGACGTTCTGCTGGCGGCCCAGCCGACCAAACAGTTCGTCACCACCGAACAGATCGGGGCCCTGTGCGTCTTTCTCTGCAGCGACGCAGCTGCTCAAATCACGGGCACTAGCCTGTCGATGGATGGTGGCTGGACCGCTCAGTGAGTCCAGGGGATGCGCTTCCAAGGTCCCTTCAGCAGCGCCTGAACCCGTTCAGCCTGGGGCAGCGAGGCGCCGTATTCTGCCCAGGAATCGTGGAGTCGTCGAGCTCTCTCTGGAATTTGGTCGAGTAACTCCCACCCTTCACGGTGCTCGAGAAAATGGGCTGTCACGCCCCACCTGACGGTAGCCACCAGAAGCCCATACTGTTCCTGGTCCTCCAGCTCTTTCAGCCGAGAGAGTAGTTGCTCTCGCGTCTCTAGCTCGTACTCTTCCAGAAGCTTGAGTGCCGCTTCAAACGGGTCCTCCTGGTCGGACACGAGGCTGGTGCCCTTCTGTCCTTCCTCCAGGAACGGCAGACCGAGGGCCAGCACGAACTTACGGTGGCGCCCTTTGCTGGCCAAACGACCCTTCAGCCTGTGCCAGGCCAAAGGTGCCCAGGCCCCCCAAAGGCCTCCTAGAGCGATCCCTGTGAGGACCGCGAGGTAACGAGAGAAGTGAGGTTCACTCGATTCCATCAGGCCCATAAACAAGCCCAGAACCGCCGACCAACCAACGATGCTCTTGGTGTACCCGTTAATAGCGCCGATGTAGACGTAGACCCACCAGAGACTCCCCGCGAAAGCGGCCACTGCGTAATTCAGCCGATAGTCTTCGGGGTAGCCTTCGAGCCAATAGTAGACTTGGCAAAGCCCGATGCCCCCCAGGGCGCCAAAGATCCCTATCCCATATCTCAGGGTCTCGAACCAGAGAAGCAGTGGCCCAAAGGGCGACTGCTCAAGGAGCTTTTTCACCTAGCGGAAGTTTCTCATCCGCCTAAAACCCCCTGCTTGGACAGAGATTCTCATCCTCCCAATATTAGAGCCCGCGATTTACTCTTTAACCGAGACGCTGTAGAGCGTGCCGTCTTCTCCAGGCGTGGTGTCAACGAAGAGTGTAGCCACAGCCTCGGGCTGAATCAAGTCGTCTCCTTTGAAGAGGTCACCGATAGGGTGAAGGGCGAGGGCGAACTGGCCTTCTTGAGCGTCCTCCACAGGGAGCCGGGCACCCGGAAGAACCATCTTCATCTCATCGTCTCCGAAGACATCGGTGGTTGCCTGCTGGATCATTGCCATGGCGGTGCCGGCCGCTTCGGGGTGGGTAATACCGATGTTGCGCTCCGGTCCGGTGGTGTTGTTTTCGATCCACAGGTCGAAAACTTCTTCGAGTTGGTCCTCACTGGGGGTGTTGGCTTTGGTCGGGAGCTGATAGTTACGAGCGGGCTGGGAGGCCCTGGATTGAATGGTTCCGGTCATGGCTTCTCACACTTTCTTGAATTCTGGGCGCAGTCTAGGAGAGGCCACTGAAAAAGTCCTCAATCGCTTCGTTGACACTGGTAGCCGGCTGGTCGTATAATCTGGTCCACTTGGGGAAGTAGCTCAGCTGGGAGAGCGCTGCGTTCGCAATGCAGAGGTCGGGAGTTCAAGTCTCCTCTTCTCCACCACTTCGAAAGCCCCCGCTGGCGGGCTTTCTTGCTTCTAAGCGTGCTCCGTCCCTGCGCTGGAACCTCGCGCCAAGCCGGCCAGATTCCGCCCACCCGGCGGAGCATGCTCCGTCGCCACGCTGGAAACTCGGGCTGAACCGCCAGATTCCGCCGACCCGGCGGAGCATGCTCCGTCGCCACGCTGGAAACTCGGGCTAAACCGCCAGATTCCGCCCACCCGGCGGAGCATGCTCCGTCGCCACGCTGGAAACTCGGACTAAATCGGCAGGTTCCGCCCACCCGGCGGAGCATGCTCCGTCGCCACGCTGGAAACTCGGGCTAAACCAGCCAGATTCCGCCCACTCGGCGGAGCGTGCTCCGTCGCCACGCTGGAAACTCGGGCCAAACCAGCCAGATTCCGCCCACTCGGCGGAGCGTGCTCCGTCGCCACGCTGGAAA
>CAYRFU010000403.1:0-481 GCA_964423525.1 uncultured Burkholderiales bacterium
CTACAAGAAAGGGGTGGTCGTGGTGAGCTGCCTGGAAGGCGGGCCGGCCGCTCAAGCCGGCCTGCAGCCAGGGGACCGAATCTTGACCGTCGACGGAAAGCCGGTAGCCCCCCTGACCTTCTATGCCGCTGGCAATCTTTTGCTCGGCTCGCCGGGGTCTCGCGTGATTCTGGGGCTGCGACGGAGCAACCAGGAGTTTGAGAAGGCCATCACACGAAGGCGGTTAACCTTGCCCAAGGTCACCTCCAAGATTCTGGCTCCTGGGGTTGGACTGGTGAGAATCGGCTACTTCGGACCTTCGACCGTCACTCTTACTCGGTCGGCCCTCGACGCCCTACGAACCAAGAAGATCGAACGCTTAGTGCTCGATTTAAGAAGGAATCCCGGTGGCGACCTGGACCAGGGCACAGGTGTGGCCGCCCTCTTTCGCGACGGTCCCTTTCTTAAAATTGAAGATGGCCGGACCCAAAGAACAGTGGCC
>CAYRFU010000403.1:491-5800 GCA_964423525.1 uncultured Burkholderiales bacterium
CCGGTCGCTCGCAGTGGGCTGGACCGGTGGTGGTTCTAGTCGACCGAGGAACGGCGAGCGCCGCCGAAATTGTGACCCTAGCTCTAAAAGGTCAGCCAAACTGCCGGGTCTTGGGTCAGCCCACCTTTGGCAAAGCGCGCATTCAGACTCTCTACGAGTTGCCGGGGGGAGGCGCTCTCAATCTGTCGACGGGGCGCTATCTGAGCCTGGCGGGCGAGGATCTTCACGGCCGGGGACTAGAGCCCGACCTGGTCGATCGAGGCCAACCGTTGCAAGAAGCTCTAACCGTCCTCAACAACTTCCCGTAGGCCGTTCACATCGAGCACCACGATGCGTCGACCCCGTTGCTCGACCAGGTTGAGTTCCCTCAGCTCCGCGGCCATCCGGCTTATCGTCTCTCGGCTGGTGCCGAGCAAACCAGCCAGGATTCTATGGTTCACGGTCTTGGCCAAGACGATCCGTCCGTCGGATTCTTCCTCGCCCTCTTTGGCGGCTAACTCGATCAAAATGGCCGCCAGCCGTTGGCGGACCGTCTTGAGGGCCAAGTCTTGAAGTTTGTCGTTCGACTTGCGAAGACGAAGCGAAAGAAAGGCCAGCAGGCTTTTGGCGGCAGCGGGTGAGTTCTCCAGGAAGCTGTGGAAGTCGACTCTGCGCAAGACCAGCATCTGACAAGCACTCTCGGCATAGACGGAAGCAGAGCGCGGTTGGCCATCCAGAAGGGCCATGTCACCGAAGAAGTTACCTTCTCCCAAGATGGCCAGGGTGATGTCCCGGCCGCTCAGCGACTCGAAGCTGATGCGAACCTTCCCTTCCAACACCAAATACATCTCTTCTCCGGGGTCCCCCTGGAGAAAGATCGGTTGGCCCGAGCTGAAGCGACGAGCGCTGAGAAGCCCGGCCAGGCTTTCACCGTCGGCCTGCTCAAGGGCTGCGAAGAGGGGAACCTGCATCAGCAGGTCGGCGATGGCGCTTCGGTCAAGGGGAGTTCTGGATGTACGGGTCACCTGACTCCATTCGATCACAGGGTTGCCTCGTCCTGGGGCGAAACCTCTTTCATGCCGTGGTTGATCGTCATTGTCTTTCTCCTTCTGGTAGGCTGCCAGTCGCCTCCCTCCGCCCCCCCGCCTGCGGAGCCTTCTCCAGTGGTGTCTGAAGCTTCTCCCGTGGTGAGCGAGCCGACTCTCGAAATCGACCTGCCTGCGGAGCTTCCTACTCCCCCCGTTCGACCCGCGGCTGTCGACCCGTTTAGCCGGGGTGGTCGCCCCTCTCCCCAGGCCCCCGCTCTACCTAAGGATGCTTTCGTCGAGCTGCTGGCCTTGAGTGACGATCCCGAGGAGCAGCTGATCAAGACGCGCTTCGCCGCCACCACCTCCGAGATCCATCTGACCGTGAAAACGGGCAAAGTGGAGGCCGGTAAGACGCTGAAAACGATCTGGTTCCCCACCGCTGACCCAGACCAAAGGACCGTCGACTCAGCGGTGACCTCGGAGCAGGCTGAGACCTTCTCTCTGGCTCAGCCTTCCCAAGGCTGGTTCGATGGTGATTACACCGTCCAGGTGGAGGTCGCCGGCGAGGTGCTCGGGGAGACGACTTTCACCATCGAAGCCCCCGAAGTGGTCGAGAACCCCCTCGAATATGCGGTTCTAACCGTCGATCTCAGCACCATCGAGGCCGCTGAGCGTCTGACCGACGATCTGGAGAACATTCATCTGGTGGTCGGAAGCGGAAGTCTTGAACCGGGAACGCCCATCCGGGCCGTGTGGCGGGCTCGCTCGGTGCCTGAGTTCGACCCCGACGAGATTGTCAATAGTCTCACCGTCGAAGCGGCCGGGCCCGATAAGGACGTGCTCTTTAGTTTTAAGCCACCCCGGGGCGGGTATCACGCCGGCAGCTACTCGGTGACTCTTTTTGTCGACCGCGACCAGGTCCAGATCCTGGATTTCTCCATCGAGGAGAAGCCCGATGAGTAACTTCCCGGGCTGGGGCCGGTTCAAGAGGTAGCAGGGCTTAGGCGCTGCGGAGAGAAAATCGAGGGAGCTGAAAAGCCCGATATGGCTACGGTTCTTTGCAAATATTGCCGGGGAGACAAGCGAGTTGCTTGTCCCGGCTCCAACACTCTCAAAGCTCTGGTGACGATGCACCGGTCCGGCTCAACCACGTGCGGCGGCTCGACTTGCGAGGCTTGCCAGGGCACCGGCCAGCTTGACTGTCCCGCTTGCCTCGGCACGGGCCTGATTGAAATGCCAACTTTTGCGTGACGGTGAGGTAACAATGCGCAACCCCAAACGACTTCAAGACTTGACCCTCTTCCTGGTTAGCCTCCTCTTCTTCGGCTGTAGCCTGAGTCAGGCTAAACAGCAAGAGGTCGTCGAGGTTGCCAAGGTCGAGATCCCTCTAAACGAGCTGGTCCGTGACGACAGCAATCTGGCCCAAGAGGCTCCTGAAGGAGTCGAGTTCACCGTGCCCGAGCCCGATCGGGTCTCGCCACTGGACACCCCGACTCTGCCAGTTGAGCCCGACAAACCGGTGGCCCAAGCCCAGGAAGCCGTCCCTTCAGAGGACGAGGAGGAAATTCCCAAGCGCAATTACGAGGAACTTCTCAAAGACCCCAAAGCCCTCGGGTTTAGCCCCAGCCAGAACCTTTTCCGCAATGTTTACTATTACATCAAACAGTCGTATGTTGACGAGGTCTCAGAAGACAAACTTTTCGAGGGTGTGAAGTCGGAGGTCGCCAACCTCCTGACCCAGTCTGAACTCGACTCTAGCCAACTCCAAAAACTGAGCCGAGGTCGCAAAGTCCTACCTCAGCTGATGGAGTCCTATGGGGACAAAGTCGACCGGAACCTGCTCGTATTCTCGGCTATCCTGGGGATGTTAGACGGCCTAGAGGATCCTTATTCTCTGCTGATGACGCCGGATGACTACAAGAAGCTCCAAGAGCAGATGCAGGCTCGAAACTTCGGTGGTATCGGCATCTACATCGAGCTCGACCGAGACAACGGAAATCGCCTGACGGTCTTTGAGCCGATCGAAGGAACTCCCGCCTACGAGTCTGGCCTTATGGCTGGCGACAAAATCATGAACATCGACGGAGAATCGACCGACGGCATCACTCTCGACGCGGCCCAAACCGCCATTCGGGGGCCGGTCGGCACGCAAGTCGTTCTGGGTATCAAACGGTCGGGCGTTTCCACCGTCGAAAACTACACCGTGACCCGTGGCAACATTAAAGTGGTGTCGGTCACCAAGAAAATGCTTGACAACCAGGTGGGCTATGTTCGTTTGCGTCTTTTTGGAAGCGATACCGCCTCAGAGCTTGAGGAAGCCATCAAGAATCTCAAAGCCGAGGGCGCCAAGGCCATCGCCCTCGACCTTCGCAATAACGGAGGCGGTTACATCGATGCCTCGGTCAACGTGGTGGGCCAGTTCTTGCCAGAACGGGACGGTCTGGTCGTTTACACCATCGACAAACACAAGCGCCGACGGGATTACCGTGCCTCCAATCAGGGTCAACCAGGACTCCCGATCGTGGTCTTGATCAATAAGTTCTCAGCCAGTGCCTCGGAAATCACGGCCGGAGCTTTAAGAGACCACAAAGTGGCCAAGCTGGTTGGGGAGCACTCCTTCGGAAAGGGCTCCGTGCAGCAGCTCTACCCCTTTCCTGACGGCACCGCCCTCAAGCTGACCATCGCCAAGTTTTATACCCCCTCCGGGGTTGAGATCAACAAGAAAGGCATCGAGCCTGACTACTCGGTCAAGATGGAGCCACGCTACGTCGGCCGAGGTGAGAAAGACATCCAGCTCCAAAAAGCGGTAGAAGTCCTGCAGACGATGATGTAGCCAACCCGACGATTGCTTGACCCATAAGGGGTCGACGGCTATACTGCCCTGGAATGGAAAGCAGCGATACGGCAGTCAAGAAGCTCGGCACCTACTATCTTCAGACCTATGGGTGCCAGATGAACGATTACGATTCCGAGCTGATCGGATGGCTACTCGAGCGACTGCATTACACAGCCAGCGACGACCCTGAGCAGGCCGACATCGCCATTTTCAACACCTGCTGCGTGCGCGACAACGCGGACAAGAAGGTTTACGGTCGTTTAGGCGACTTCAAGCGTTTCAAGCAGACCAATCCCACCCAGGTTTTGGCCGTGGCGGGGTGCCTGGCCCAGAAAGACGGAGAAGAGTTTCTCAAGCGCTTTCCCCAGGTCGATGTGGTGGTGGGAACCCACAATCTTCAGGACCTCCCCGACCTGGTCGCTCGAGTCCAGCGAGGTGAAGGTCGATTCGTCAAAGCCGACCGCGTGGGAGACCACTTTAACCTGCCCTCGAACCCCCGCAAAAAGCATGCCGGGATGGTCACCATCTCGATGGGATGCGACCAGTGGTGCACCTTTTGCATCGTGCCCTATGTCCGCGGCCAGTTGAAGAGCCGACCTCTAGCCCAGGTTTTATCGGAAGTCAAGCGTCTGGCCTGGGAGGGTCACCGAGAGATTTTGCTGCTGGGCCAAAACGTCAACGACTACGGTCGAGATCTGGGGGACGAGGTCGATTTCGCCGATCTCCTGGATGGCACCCTCAACCTGAAAGGGCTGGATCGACTCCGCTTTACCTCACCTCACCCCTACTATTTTAGCCAACGGGTGATCGATTCCATGGCCGCTAATCCGGCTGTCTGCGAGCATATTCACCTGCCTTTCCAGTCAGGTGATGACGAAGTGCTCAAACGAATGCGAAGACTCTACACCCAGGAACAGTATTTAGACCTGGTCCGGCGCATGCGAGAAGCCATCCCCGACTTGTCTTTAACCACCGACGTGATTGTCGGCTTCCCGGGTGAGACGGAGGAACAGTTTCAAAACACTCTCGAGGTGGTCCGCCAAGTCCGCTTCAGCTCAGCTTTCATGTTCGCCTACTCCCCTCGCCCCGGCACGGCCGGTTCTCTTTTCAAGGACCAGGTCGACGAAGACGTCAAAATGGATCGGCTCTATCGGCTGATCGAGGTCCAGAATACCATCTCGTTAGAAGACAACCTCAAAAGGGTGGGAGCTGAATACGAGCTGATGGTGGAAGGTCGGTCGAAAAAAGACCGGGCTCGCTTCACCGGCCGAACCCGTTGCAATCGCCTGGTTCACTTTCCTTTCTCGGGCCAAGAGGACCTCACCGGCAAGATGACCCGCGTCCGTTTGACCAAAGCCTATACCTGGGGCTTTATCGGAGACCTGCTTGAGGTTGAGCCGAAAGCCGGAAGCTGGAGTCTGGCCGCCCGAGTATGAGGTGGCTACGTCCGGGTCTGCCCGACCTGG
>CAYRFU010000404.1:0-5800 GCA_964423525.1 uncultured Burkholderiales bacterium
AGCCACCAGCCGAGCAGCTTGGCGCCCTGCTGGTGCTCTCCGCGCTTGATGGCGACCAGAACGATTCCGTGGGAAGGGGAGCAGCTCGGGTTCTGGCCCTATCTCAGGCTCGCCCCTCCTTTCCGAACCTTTGGTGAGAGGGGCTATCGAGGCGTTGGAGACCCTTTTTGGAGTTGAGAAAGCCGACTCAGGTTTGGCCGGGAAGCTGGTTCTGAGGAGTTTGGTCAGTCGGGAGCCTGGCCTTGAGGACGATTACCTCTCTTCGGACTGGTCTCATCCTCGGGCTGCCCCCGGACTCACGGGAGAAGGTTTGGAACTCGTTTATCAGGCTTGGAACAAAACCGGAGCCGACCGAATTCAAGCGATGGCCGAGTGGGGGCTCCGCTATCCTGAGTCGGCTCATCTCGGACTGGCGGAACTCGAGGCCAACCCTCTGGTCGAGCTGGCTCGCTCGCGTCAGGGGCCGGAGCTGGCCGGGACACTCACCCTTTTGAGGGAGTCAGGGAGAGAGCCGGTCCAGATGGTTGCCCGAGCTGCCGCCCGTTTACTGGAGGATAGGCAGGCCACTCCGGCTCTCCAGCAGGGTTTTCTGACCAGCCTTTCGGCTTTGGGAGAGTTCGAGCCACCTGGCTTCGGTCGCGCCCAAGCCTGGATCCAGTCTCATCCTTTCCGGCTCGACCCTCTGGCTCCCCGACTTGCTTTGCGGTGCCTGGTTGGAGGGTCAGAAGCTCCACCCCATGCTGGTAGGTTCCACTTGAGCCGTGAAGTGGCCGAAGTATCCTTTGAAGCTTACCCAGCCGAACCCCCGCTTGAGGGACTTTATCGTGCGGCCTCCCTTCCCTCGAATTGCCGGGCTATCGCAGAAGTGGCCCGCTGGTCCTTGGCTCACCCCGAACTCGACTCGAAGCGCACGCTGGAGTTTTTGGCCTCGGCCGTAGTGGCCCCTCGCTCCAGAGCCAGAAGAGAATCGCTTGGTCGGCAAGCTGGCCATGGTGGCTAGTCGAGCTGCTGACTGGGAGCCGGACCAGCGGCGCGGAGCTCTGGTGGTCTTGAGTCAGCTAGATAGCCCTGGCCAGGTGGACGAAGCCTGTCGCCTGGCACTGGCTCGGTCCAGTGCTGTTTTGCTCAAACTGGGCGAAGCGCACCCTGAACGGGAATCTGATTTGCTTTCTGGGGGACAAGAAGCGATGGGAGCCCTGAAAGCTTGGGACGACGAATTCGCTATCGATGTCATCGGTTACGAGATTTCGGCCGAGGCTGGTCACCACGCCACCACCAGAAAGTCTGAGCTCCGTCACCTGGTGGGCCTGGACCCAGCCACCGAGGCCGCCTACGGCCGGCCTCTCGAGCCTGTCCAGGCTTCGCGAGTGGAGCCTGAAGTCGAAACGTCGCCAGTGGCCGCCCTCTACGATTCGGCCAAGCCGGCCCCCTCCGAGTCGGTGGCGGCACTCCGTTCTTTGGCTGAAGCGGGGGCTCGCTTCTGTGATGACCACGGTCAGTCTCTGGGCCGATGGGAGGCCTTGCAGCAGGATAGGGTGGTGGTTGATCTGTCCCAGGCTGGCCTTGTGGTCAGCTCGGTCGACCAACTCCCCAAATTGTGCGCTGGTCGCGAAGGGGGTGAGCTCGTCAGCCGTCTCCAGCAAGTCGCTCTGGAGGGTCGTTCGCCTGGCCTGTCGCCAGCTCGGGTCTGGTTTCACCAACTTCCCGCTCCTCGGCGTCACCATCTCGCCAAGGTCTTGGAGTCCACTCCTCAGGAGTTCCGACCGCTGGTGGCGAGTCGGGAAGTCCGTCGCCTCCATGACTCAGCCAGCCAGCTTCTGGCCCGCTTCGGCGACCAGATCGAGTGGGCTGATTTTGAGGAGGCTCTGAAAACCGAATGCGATCAGCAAGCTCAGGCCATAGTGGCTCAGGCTCTCGGCCAGAAAGCTTCTCGACCAGGACCAACCTTCGCCTCACCGGTGCCCGATTGGAGAGGTCTTGACTTGGACTCCAAGGTCAGAGATGAGGCTTTGCAGGGGAAGATTTTTGAAGACTACTATCAAGCTCGGGTCCAGCCTGAAGCCTCGCTTCGAGCCGGGAGCCTCGGGCGCTGGGTGGTCGAGAACGTGGCCACGGCCCAAGAAGATCTTCTCTTCACAGCCGTTCAAGAACTTCACCAAACGGCCGCTGAACGAGGTGAGATGACCTCCCGAATCCTAACCATGGCCCGCCGTCTAGTGGGCCGACCCAAGGGGGAACAGTTAGGAGCCATGGTCGTGCTCAGTCAGCTTGAGAAGCCCGGCTCGGGTACAGGGGCCATCTTTCCAGCTGTGGCTCGGGGGGCGGCCCTCGCTCTCCGTTCAGCCGCTCAGCTTGGCCCTCTCGGGGAACAGCTTGAGAGAGGTGCTCTCAACGCTGCCGCCGATCTCCTCCGTGGCGACGATCGAACTCAGCTCCGCGCCATCGAGCTTGGCACGATGCCCAAACAAGAGGAAGATCCCCTGCAAAGGCGTTTGGAGCTTCGCAGGTTGATCGCTCTCGACGCGGCCACTGACGCCGCCTTCACCATGCCAGGCCGGGCTCCCGAGTCGACCGAGGCTTTGGCCACCTGGCCCACTACCTGGGTGGTCCTGGTCCTTCTTCACGTTTTGATAAGCTCCAGGCTCCTCCTGAGCCTCAGGACCTGCCACCCGATAGGACGCTGGTGGAGCGACTGGAACGGGCTCAGGAAATGGTCTGGTGGCTGGACCAATTCGATTGCCTGAGCGAGGGCCACATGAACCTTCTCGAGAGTCAGGCCGACGAGCCCATTGGTCGGGCAGTCGTGAACTACGCTCGCCTCTTGACGATTTCCTGACAGTTTGGCCTAAGCTTTCCGGACATCGGACCGTTAGTTTGGGAGCATCAAACAATCAGGAGGCGACAATGAAAACTCTTGCCAACCATATCACAGCTTTTGGTCTTGGCTTCGCTTTGCTCTTCGCAACTGGGGCTGACCCCGCTCACGCCCAACGAAGCCGCAGTCGGACAGGCTTAGCCGGCGGTCAGGCCCAACAAACCATGCAGATCCAGCGCCAGGGTAATGGAGCTTACAGCAACAATGGAGGCTGGCAATACAAAGGCCCGGCCGGCAACAGAGCCGGCACCACCTCGAGTGGACAGGGCCAATGGACCCGGACCGACCAGGGAGTCAACAACAGTTATAATGGCACCGTCACCACCAACAACGGTTCAAGCTACGACGTGGACCACAACGCTGACTACAACTACACCCAGGGCGAAGGCGTGAACCGCCATGGTTCCACGGCTGTGACCAACGGTCAGGGTGACACGGTCGGTAGCACTTCCAGCAGTGGGAGTCTCGGCCGAGGACAAGGCTATTCGGGCCATCAGACCGTAACCGGAAAGCAAGGTCATTCGGCCGCGCGCCAAGGTCAGGCGGCCTACGGTCAAGGTCGTCAATCGAGTACAGACTTCGTCGACAAATCGGGTAACACCCGATGGACTCGAAGCTCAAGCGGCGGACGTCAGTAGAGAGCGAGGAGCTGGTCCAACCGGACCGGCCCCTTAGCCGTCAAGCTCTCCCACGACTGGACGGACCGGTCCGCTTCCAGCCGTGAGGTTGAGGCCACTTTGAAACGTCCCATCTCTGTTGCCTAGAAAGAGCGTGACCGTTCCAGCCTGAAAGTTGGCCACCACGAGATCGTCGTTACCGTCCCCGTTGATGTCGGCGGTAGTGAGTCCGTTCGGGCCAGTTTGTCCGGCTGTGAGCTGAGTGGAACTGGAGATTCCCCCCGCCCCATCGCCGAGTAGAACGGTCAGCTCCTGGGTCGGGTTGGTGGCTGGACCGGTGTTGGCGATGACGATATCGTTGTTCCCATCCTGGTTAAAGTCTTGAATCCCGCTAGCCAGGGGAGAGCCTCCTACACTGATCGGGATAGGCGGGTCGAAGCTGGCCTGGCTAAGGGGTAGAGTTCCGTTGTTGAGCACGATGCTGACCTGAGCGGACCCGAAATTCGAGACCGCCAGGTCGGGCAGACTGTCGCCGTTCAGGTCTGCCACATCGAGTTGAGCGGGCGTGGTCGGGGTCAAGATTTCAAGAGGAGCGGCAAAACCTCCAGCTCCGTCACCGAGTAAGATCGAGAAACTATTACTGGCGTCCCGTCTTCCTACCACCAGATCCAGTCCGCCCGAGCCGTCCATTTCGAAGATGCGTACCCCTTCCGCCGATGACCCTGCCGGACCCACGCTAAACGACGATGCTGTTTGGAAGGTGCCGTCTCCGTTACCGAGTAGCACCGACACGTCCCCGCTCCCAGCGTTGGCCGTGACAACATCGACATTGCCGTCGCTATTGACGTCGCCGGTCGCCAGTCCGTTGGGATTCGCTCCCACGGGAAGATTCTGCGGTGAGGCGAAACTGCGCCCACCCAGGTTTTCCAGATAGGCCACTTGATTGGCGGTGAAGAGGGTAGCCACGATGTCGAGGTCGCCATCGTTGTCGAAATCTGCCAGTGCCGGTTCGGTGGGGGAGTTGCCTGCGGCGAGATTGAGACTGGTCGTGAACCCGGTTGTTTCTTGGAAGAACAAGCTAACGTCGTTACTGCCCTGGTTGGCCACGACGATATCGAGCAAAGCCGGGGTTGGTGTTGGTGTCGATGTTGGGCTTGGCCCGGATGGGCCGAGTGTCAGTTGCAGCGAGACGGGTCCGTTAGGCCCGGCTACGATGGTCAACGGCTCCGACTGACCCGTTCCTAGACTGTTGCCTTGCTCGTCGAAGGCCTCGGCCAAAACGCGCCGTAGCCCCGGGCTGATTCCCGTGATCGTGCCGCTTGCGACCCCCTGCTCGGACAGTCTTAACCGAAGCGGGGTAGCTACTTCCCGGCCGGTGGTCAGGTCGACCACGGAGATTAAAATGGTCGAAAGGCTCTGCTGCATAAGCAGCCTGGCGTTGACGATCCTCAGGTTGAGGGTCAGGTTGCCGGATCCATCCGTTCGTGCGTCTCCGCCTGACTCCCCTGAACCGCCTCCGCAAGCGGTGAGTAGGATGGCGAGTAGGACTAAACGTTCAACTTAGCTCCTCGGTCTTAAAGTCGATCGTCACTTGTCGAGGGTCAGGACTTTTCCTCCCGTGTTGTTGGCTAAGAGAGACGAATGGGCGGCCTAGCCTGCTCCTCCGGAGCCGAATCATAACAGCGAGGCTTCAAGTCGGTTGTAATCCTGGGTGCGGAATGCCCCGGCCATAGAAGCAGAGCTCCGTAATGTCGCGCGCTTCAAAGCGCTGTTCTCCATCGCCCCGACCTTAGAAGCCGCCCATCCTTCTGGACCGAGGCGTCTGAAAGGCCGAGGGGTCGGTAAAGCGGACATGGCACCTCGAGAAACTTGGTCTCTCAGAAAAAAATCTCTTAATTGAGCCAACCGGCTGGAAATTCCCTCTCCCGAGCGAACGCCCTCACAGGGACGTCTGCGAGCTTCTCTATCGTCTTCCTGTACGTTTTTTGACTCGCAAGTCATCCATCAACAAAAGAACTTCGCAGACCATCGTCTCGAGGCTCAAAAAATCCCACAACCAAGACGTTTGTTCGCTGTTCGATTTTTGCTCGAACAGGGGTGAGTTTGCTACGATCATGGTATAAAAACTCGGCTCAATCTTCATCATTGGAGCGATGAAACGATCGCGACTCTCTCCTTCGAACAACTCCACGAACTCACCAAAAAATGTGTCGGTAGCCTGGTGGCCAGAAAGCTGCTGCTCGGGCGATTGCTGCGGGCGCAACCCCGTTTTCGTGTTATTCTGATCCTTTTGACTGCAAGGCACGGC
>CAYRFU010000405.1:0-5749 GCA_964423525.1 uncultured Burkholderiales bacterium
CGCCGTCAGCTTATGCGGGCCTGGCCCCGCATAGTATGCAGGCCTACGCCGGCATACCCCGGCCGCCGTCAGCCTATGCGAGCCTGGCCCCGCATAGTATGCAGACCTGACCCGGCATACCCCGGCCGCGTCAGCCTATGCGAGCCTGACTCCGCATAGTATGCAGGCATAACCCGGTCGCGTCAGCCTATGCAGGCCTGCCCCGGCGATCAGTCCCACCGAGGAACGGTTACAGGGCCCAGCTGAACCTCATCGGTTTGGATCGAGAGCTCCCATTCGTCTTGTTGAGCTCCGCCCAAAAGACCTTGAGAGTAGCCCAGTTGGGCCGCTTCGAGACTCCTTTGAAAGGCGTCGTCATCTTCGGGGTCGGCCTGTTTCAAGACGGGGATCTGGTGTTGGAGAGATCGGCGGAATTGGAGGCGAGCGTCGAGGCCTCGTATCTGTTGAAGGGCCTCAACGGCTGCCTCGACACGGGCCAGTTCCGTATTGGGTTGGCGGACAGCTGTTTCCAAGCAGACGCGAGCAACACGGTAACGCGACCAACGGTCTAGCCCCTCGCAATCGAGCATCAGGCCTCTCGGCTCCAGGTAAACACGGGCGAGTTGGATAGCCTCTTCGGGTTGACTCAGCTCTCGGAAAGCCGCCAGGCGGTCGCCGGCCAGCAAAGCGGAATCCAACTCTACAGGGTAGGTCACCTCTAGACTCTGAAAGCCCTCCGCCCCGGGAGTCGTAGCCTGGTCGATAGCGAATGGTCTGCGCTGGTCTGGCGGCAGGCTATCGTAGAGACTTTCCACTGTTTGGTGCCAGGGGCGTCCCTCGCCTCGTTGTCGGAGGGCCAGTCGCGCGGCTTCAGGGCCATATTGTTCCAAGATGGCGCCGGCGGCCGGAAAACCCTCGGCCAAGAGCCGGCACCCCTGAGGCAATCGCTCATCGGGAAGTTCTGCCACGGCTTCTTCGAGGCTTGATTCTCGCACCGAGTTGGCCCAGGGAGCCATCTCTGAGAAGAAGGGGGCTAACTGAAGCCAAAGGGCCGCTTCTTTGCTAGGGAAAAGGGGAGCGAGCACAGAGGTGAGCGCCCGAGCCTTCTCAGGCTGCTCCATCGAGGTGGATTCGAGCAGAGGCTCCAGCTGGGTAACCCCCTCTTGGAAGGTTGTGGGAACTCCGCCCTGACAAGCTTTCAGGGCGGCCTGAGGCTCATCAAGCTCGCGCAAGCCTTCAAGCCAAAGGTGACTGCGGGCATCTTTGGCCAAGTTCTGGCAACGTTCAAGAAGGGAGGCGCTATCGGCCCGGTTGAGCTGGCTACCCAACTGGGCCAAGTCGGCGAGTTCGTTCTGCTCGAGACATAAGAACTGGGCTCTCAGGTGAGTCTTCTGCTCGGCCCCAGCGGTCAGCCCTTGGACGAATTCTGACCAATCTTGGAAAGACTGCTCCTTCCATCGATCCAGACCTCGGTTGAGCTGTTGAGGGGTCAGACGGTCGCTCAGTTCCAGCGTGGCTCGGCCGAGACCGTCGGCGTTCCATTCCCCTCGGCTGGTCTCTCTGATAGCCCGAAGGGCCGCTTGACCACCTCCCACTTCTTGAGCCCAGCACTTCCAGGCCGAATCCGGTAGAAGTTCGAGTGTTTCTTCTGATTGGGCGGTTGTAACTCCGAGTTCCAGGGCCAGAGCGGCGGTGGGGTAGGCAGCTCCTACCACGAAGGCGGCGAAATGCTCATCAAGAAATCTCAAAGTCGCCTGCATCTTCTCTAGAGAACCTTCAGGGTTGTTCGTTTTGGCCACGGCTACGGCTGGCTGGAAGGCTTGGTAGCTGTCTAACTCGTCGAGGCAACGGGCGGCGGCCTCGGTGCGCTTGCGTTCGCCTTTCCACCAGTATCGGCGTTGGGCCTCTCGCAGGCCTCGTCTAAGGGAAGTGGCTGCTGTCATCAATCCTCGTCATAGATGGGAACTTTGGCGACCTTAAACATCGCCAACAGGATCGGGATGAAGACCGGTGAGCCGATCAAAGCAGTGGGCGCCAGGCCGCTGATATGGTAGTCCATCTCATAACGGTTTTGCCCTGGTCGTCGAGTTCGAGAGCGACTGGTTGACCTCCCACAGTTCCCTTGAAGGAGAAGTCGTTTTCGTATTTGCTTCGACCGGTGTTTCGAACCGCTAACTCGACCTCCGCCCCAGCCAGCTTCCCCGTGATGTCGAAGTGGTTCTGCCATCGGCTTTGACCGGAATTCTTGAGGGTCAGGTCGACATCTCCCTGGGGCAGCTGACCGGTGACGTCGTAGTGATTGACGTAGCGCGGGCCGTAATGGCGGAAAGTGACATCCACTTCGTCGCCAAAAGCGTTCCCAGTGAGGTGGAATTGGTCCTCATAGCGGCTGCTACCGGAGTTTTTCATGAAGAGGTCGACTTCTCCGGCTGGTAGTTTACCCTGTACCGTGTAGTTGGAGTCGAACGCGCTTTTGCCTGAGTCGGTCACCTCAACTCGAAACTCACCCTGGGGAATCTGCAGGGTGATGTGGTAGTTGTCCTCATAGCTCGATTGGCCGTAGTTGTCGATTTTGCCGCTAACGTTGCGCATCCTGAGCATGGAAGGCCTGATGTCTCAAAAAATCATGGAATCGTAATCTGTTTTGGTCATCGCGGTCAAGAGCGGACTCTCGAACTGCTGCTTGAGGGAGTCGACAGGAACGGCCGTTGCTGAGGTAAGGAAAGGGCTAGAGCTCGTGTGGAATTGAGCCGCTTCTGCCTCAATTTGAGGTAGGAGCACCCTCTCCTCATAATCGGGACGGGCTTGTTCGATTTGCTTGAGGACTCTCTCGCCGCGCCGGTTACCTTCCAGAATTCGTCGTTTCTGATCGGCTGCGGCTCCCTGTCCTGCGGCGGTCAGACCTGTGGCCGTCACCAACGTCTTTAAGGCGTTCCCGAATCCCGGTCCGGGTAGGATGCCCTCGACCACAGCCACTGGAGCTGCCGCTATCGCTCCCAAAACGACCGATCCCACCACCATGACGAAAGGCCGCATGATCTGTTTTGAGAACTGCTGATCCTGGAAGTCTTCGTGGTAGACCCATTCCGCACCGATATCCACAATCTCTGGCACCGCGCGGCCCAGGTCCCGAGTTGCTCTGCGCTTAGCATCACCGATCGTGGCGCTGTCTGCATAGTGCTCGAGGTCTTTGAGTTCGGCTGTTTGAGCCTCGACAAGAGGGGCATTGTTGGTAGGGCCGGCCAGGCTGGTGTCAGCTCGTATCTGCCTCTTGTGAGCTAAAAAAGTTTGGTAGGGTTGCCTTTCGTATACCCCAGGGTTAATATCCACGATGTGACTCCTCCTTGATCGGTGCTTACTCTAGTCTAGCCAGGCGCCCGCATCGGAGCGACCTGATCGAGATAGGACGCCCCTCAAGCGTCCTGAGATGCCAAACTAGGGTTCTGGGTTGCCGGAGAGTCTTTACCTCCGCCGCTCCACTTTGACCGGCCTTCCGTCCTGTAGGTCGAACGAGAATCGAATGTCAATCTCGCCACTGGTTATGTTAGACTTGATGCATGGAGTCTGTTTCAAAGATGACCTACGAGGACTATAAGACCTGGACGGGCGAGCAACTTTGGGAGTTGGTCGCCGGACAGCCCTACGTCATGACCCCCGCCCCAAGTTGCCAGCATCAGCGGTTAGTGACCCGTGTCTGGCAAACCCTTTCAGGCCACTTCCAAGGTGGTCCGTGCGAAGCTTTTGTGGGCCCCTTGGATGTGAAACTCTCTCAACACGACGTTGTTCAACCCGACGTCCTGGTCATCAGCGACCGGTCTCAGGATAAGGGCTGTCACATTGAGGGCCCTCCTGCCCTGGTGGTCGAGGTGCTCTCGCCTTCGACCTTTCGTCATGACCGGGTGCGCAAGCTGAACCTTTACGCTCGTTTCGGCATCCAGGAATACTGGATTGTCACTCCCGAACCGCCGATTCTCGAGGTGCTGACGCTGGAGCCGAGCGGCTATCACGTTTTCGGAGCCTACTCCGATGCCGACGAGCTACAGAGCCCGTCCTTTCCCGACCTGAAGACCAGGTTGTCGGAGCTATTCGGGCCGCCTCAGAAATGGCCCGACGAGGTTCGGGAGGGCACTCCTGTCTGTAGACTGTAGCCTGGCAACCCCACGCCCAAGTTCCAGGAAGTGAACCGTTCCGGGGCCGGGCCAGAACCCGGCACGAAGATCGTGAACTGGACCCAGGCCAAGCCAGGAGCGGCCGTCAGGAGCGAGAGGTTTCTCGGGATCTTTGCCGGATGGTCAGAGGGATGGCACTTGAGAAATTCTTCCGAACCGATTTGAGCTTAGACGGTTTTGAATGAGGCGGTCGAAGCCTGGGATGAGCATTACGAGCTCGAACCTGAGACGGGTCGGTTGATGGCCGAACTCGTTGCCCGTGAGCGACCCTACCAAGCCGCGATCAAAAGTCTCTGGGAAGTGGTCGGGCAAGCCCGCCGACAGCTTCACGGTTGCCTCGAGAAAGACCAGCGATGGGAGCCCGCCTGGTTTCGAGCCGTCCTCGTAGGGGAGTTCGTCCTGTCCCATCTAGGGCCCGGAGGAGCGGTGGCTCTGGCATTTTTCTGCTCTCGGCTGAATGAGGAGATACCACTTGGGGATGGCCTGACCTTGGACCGAGGCCTGGTGGCTCACGCCGCCCTCCGCTCGATGGGGAAAGAGGCCTGGGGCGCCGTCGAAGCGTTGCAGCAACTCGAAGACACAGAGGAGGCGGGCCACACATTGGCGGCTATCGTCGCTGATGATACGGGCTTGCAAAGGCAGCTGTGGGCTTTCCTCGAGCACAGAAATTTCGCTCGAGCTGATCTGATTTTAGCCGTGGTGGAGCATCTCCAGCCGGAACCGAGCTGGCTGGTTGAGGCTATTCATGGCGTTGACGATGAGGGCGTGCGCAACCAACTCGTGGCTCAACTTCAGCGAGCCTTCCCCCACCATCCCGCTCTCCCCGCTCTTCTCGCCCGTTACCGGGGAGCTTTGTCCTACCTGAAAGCGCCGATTCAACCGTTCGAGAGAGGCGGCAGGTCGCTAGAAGAGTGGCTGGACCTTTACCTGAAGAAGCCAACCGAGGAGGCTGCCTGGCATCTCTCGTCGATGGTCCTGGGAATGGTCGAGCAAGAACAAGAGACCTATCTCGAGGTGGAAGGCGAGGGAGAAGCGGAGTTTACGTCCAGACTCCAAGCGCTGCTCGAGAAGCGTCCTCTCCTCGGTGACATTTACCAGCGCCTTTCGAGAGTAGAAGAACCCAGCCGAAACACCAGTTCAGCTTGCCTGGTGGTCGACTTGGCGCTGGCTCGGAGTGTCGGAACTAAAGCCCGGGAGCTGGAAGAAGAGTTCCGCCGTTTTCTTGGCTCTCAAGCGGGCAACGGTTTGTCTCGAAGCTATGTCTTTGAAATGATCGGTGGCTCTGGCTGCGGTTCGTTGTTAGGGGCACTGGTCGACTATATGGAGCAAGCAGGGCGAGACTACGACTCGGCCTACGTGGGGGCACTGGAGGCGGCCGGACGACTGCTAGACCAGTCGCCTGACCACCAGATGGCTTTGGTGAAGAGGGCTGTCGAGCGGAGAGATGCAACGGCTTTGATGGCCCTGGCTCAGGCCTCTCGGCTAAGCTCCGAGGTTCGAGATCGGGTCTTCCAGCTACGCGACCAGGACTGGACCGATATCAATACGTTCGGTAATAACTGCTACGGGGCACGTCCAGGACGTCACAGGCAACTTTGACC
>CAYRFU010000406.1:0-5734 GCA_964423525.1 uncultured Burkholderiales bacterium
GTTTAGGGATTGACTAAACCGTTTAGTTTAGTTATCGTCACAAGGTGCGCCGCAAAAGCGCCACCGTGCGCCTCAAAATATTGGATGCGGCTCGAGAGCTGTTCCTTCAGAACGGTTACGCTTCTACCAGTGTAGAGCGAATCTCGGACCAGGCCGGGGTCTCCAAAGCTACCGTCTATTCCCATTTTGAGGGCAAGGAAGATCTCTTTCGTGAGATGGTCAAAGCCTTTACGCAAGGCATTCTCGACCTTTTCCCAGAGCCTCGTCCGGTGGAGGATATCCGGACCGAGTTGGTGGACCTGGCCCAAAGGATCTACTCACGGATGCTGACGGCTCAGAAAGCCTCCTGGGACCGAATGATCATCGCCACCACGGAACGATTTCCGCGGTTGGCGGCTTTCTATTTCGAAACCGGGCCGGCCCAGGTGCTGGCTCAGATGGCCAGTTTTCTCGAGCAGAACCGGGGCCAATTAAAAATTGAGCAAGCTGACTTCTCGGCCGAGCTCTTCCTGGGAATGATCCTGGGCATTAAACCTTACTACGTGCTACTGTTTTCGACCGCACCGACTGTCCGACCGGGGGAGACTGAGCGTCTGGTAGACGCTTTCTTGGAGATTCACAGGCCATGAAATGGTTTAATCTATTAGCCATCCTACCCGTTGTGTTGGGAGTTTTTCTGCTGGCTCAAGCGGCCAGCAACCGGAGTGCTCCCGAGAAACGCACGGAGCCCGAAAAGGTCTTTCGGGTCGAGACTATCACCGTCGAGGAGACGGCCCTGCCCCGTTTATTTGAGGGCTACGGGACCGTGGTGGTTGCTCGGGAATGGGCGGCCGTTCCCCAAGTGGGTGGACGCGTGGTCTCGGTCCATCCCGATCTTCGAACCGGGGCGACTCTGCCCGAGGGGGCTCAACTTTTTGTGGTCGAGACCACTGATCAACGATTAGAGCAAGACCGGCTGTTGGCCGAGCAAAAAGCCATCCAGGCGGAGGTCAAGCAGACCAAGAGCCGGCGCCAGGAGCTCGAGCAAAGTTTGGAAGTCTCCCTCGAGACTCTAAAACTCTTGGAAAGAGAAGAGCAGCGTTACCAAAGACTCTACCAGGCTGGCGCCACTCCCGCCTCGACCGTCGATGCTCGCCACCGAGACGTGCTGACTCAACAACGGGCTATCGAGGAGATCGAGGCTAGCCTGGCCACCCTGCCTGGTCAGATCGAGGCAGCTCAGGCTCGCGTCGGGGCTCTGCAAGCCAGTTCAGCTCGACAGGGTGTGGAGATCGAGCGGTCGGTGGTGAGGGCTCCTTTCACCGGACGGGTAGGGGAGGTCTATCTCGAGAAGGGGCAAGTCGTGTCCGCAGGCACCACTCTTTTTCGCCTCCAGAGTCGTAATCGGCTCCGAGTCGAGGCTCGCTTTCCCCTGGCCCAACTGGGCAATTTTGCCCTCGAAGGGGCTTTCGTCATCACCCAGAACGGCCTACGGGTGGAAGCCACCCTGGGACCCCCACGAGAACAGGTCGATCCTCTTTCCCAGATCGTTTCGGTTCAGTTGACCGTGGATGGCAGCACGCTGCCCAATCTGCTTCCCGGGAGTCTGGTCAGAGTCGGATTAGTGGGTGAGCCCCACCGACCTCTACCGGTGATTCCTCGAGTGGCCCTTCATCAAAGAGATGTTTTCGTGGTGGAGGAGGGGAGAATCGTCCGCAAGTCGGTAGAAGTCGCGTTTCGCGAAGGGGACCGGCTGGCCATTTCTCACGGTCTATCACCAGGAGAGCAACTGGTCATCTCCGACCCTGGCCTGGCCATGGACGGGAGTCGAGTCGAGGCCACGGCTGTCGAACAATGATTTCTTTTTTCGTCCGCCACCCCACGGCCGCCGATATTTTGATGCTAGTCTTCTTGGTAGCCGGGGCTTTAACTCTTCCCAACATTCAGCGCGAGACCGTTCCCGACACCACCAAACCCACCGTTCAGATTCAGATCGTTTATCCGGGCGCCTCTCCCGAGGAGGTTTTCACCGAGGTGGTCGACCCGATCAACGAAGCCCTCAGTTCGGTCATCGATCTCAACGAGCTGCGCTCGGAGGCTCGGGACTCGGTGGCCATCGTGATCGCCGAGATGTCGCCGGGAGGAAATCCAGCCACTTTCCAGGCTGAGGTGGAAGCGGCCGTCTCGGGCGTCAACGACCTCCCAGACCTGACCGAGGCGCCGATTATCCGCCGCACCGATCTGGCCATCCCTGGCTTGACGGTGGTGGTGACTGCACCCATGTCCGAGCTTCGTCTCAAAGCCTATTTAGAAGATGTCAAAGACCGGCTTCAGGCCTTCAAAGGGATCTCGAGCGTGTCCGTGAGCGGGTTTTCGGAGACGCTTCTGCGCATTGAAATCGACCGACAGAAGCTTCGGGACTACGGTTTGAGCGCTTCCGAAGTGGTTCGCATCGTCTCCTCGCAGAGTCAGGACGTTCCCCTGGGGGAAGTGGAGTCTGGCAATCGGGTTTTGAGTCTACGCTTCAGCGAGAAGAGAACCGATCCAGAAACGATCGAAGGGATTCTCCTTCGGGAGGATCCTCAAGGCGGGCGTCTCTATCTCCGAGATGTGGCTCAAGTCAATCCTGTTTTGGAGGACCCGGAACAGAAGGCTTTGATGGACGGCCAACGAGCCGGAATTCTCATCGTTGAGAAGACCACCTCCGAGGATATTCTTGACATCGCGGCCATCGTCCGCAAGTTTCTCAAAGAGGAACAAGAGCGCCGTCCTATGGTCAAGGCCTATATCGCCCGGGATGGGGCTGATATTGTGAGCCAACGTCTGACCCTGCTGGGAAAAAACGCTATTCAGGGTCTCTTTCTTGTCTTCTTGGCCCTCTTCTTCTTCTTTGACCGGCGCCTCTCGTTCTGGGTGGCCATGAGCTTACCGGTCTCCTTTTTAGGGGCTTTTGCGGTCTTGCCTCAGACCGGCTTAACGCTGAACATGCTCACCTCCGTCGGGCTGCTATTGGCCCTCGGTCTTTTGATGGATGACGGGATTGTGATCGCCGAGAGTATCAATGAACGTCGAGCCGCTGGCCTGGAGCCGGCTGAGGCCGCTATCGAAGGGGTTAAAGCAGTCGGCTCCGGTGTGTTTAGCTCTTTTATCACCACCTGCTGCATTCTGGGACCGCTCGCTTTTATCAGCGGAGACATCGGCAAGGTCCTCAAGAGTCTCCCTCTGATGCTGATCTTGGTGGTCGTTGTTTCTTTGGTGGAAGCGTTCCTGATTCTGCCAAGCCATTTGAGTCACGCCCTGGCCAAGCGGGGAGAGCGAGGTTGGCGACGCCACGTCGACCGCTTGGTAGAGTGGTTCGAGGATCGAGTTCTTGGTCCGACTCTCGGCTTTCTCAGCGAGATGCGCTATTTGACTCTGGGTCTAGCGGTGGGGTTTTTCTTTGCCAGTCTTGGCCTGGTGGCCAGCGGTAGGATTCAGGCCGATGTCTTTCCCGCCCTGGAAGGAGACGTGGTGGTGGCTCGACTCCAGCTGAGCCCCGAGACGCCCTTGCGAGTCACTGAGAAAGCGGTCGAGAAACTGCTGGCCGAGCTTCAACAAACAGAACGGGATCTTTCTCCCGACAAACCCTTCCTGACCCAAGTTTATGTGGAGTTCGGTAAGAATACCGAGGCCTATAACCAGGGGGAGAACCTGGCCACCGTGACAGCCCGGTTGGCTCCCTCCAAAGAGAGAACGGTTCGGCTTCAGGAGCTGTTCGACCACTGGCGGGGCCGGGTGGGCACCTTTCCGGACCAGGTCAGTCTGACCTTTTCTGAGCCTTCCATCGGCCCGGGTGGGCGAGAGATCGAAATTCGTTTCACCGGTCTACCCCTCGATGATTTAGCTGCCGCCAGCGAGGAAGCTGTTCAAGATCTCCTTAGCTACAAGGGGGTTTCCAACGTGACCGCTGATGTTCGCCGAGGCAAGCGGACTCTCGAAGTTCGCCAGGCCCCTGGGGCCCTGGCCGCGGGCCTCGACGGTTCCAACTTGGCCAATCAGTTGCGCACCGCTTTTCAGGGCTCAGAGGCTTACCAGTTTCAGCTTGACGGCATCACTCACGAGGTGGAAGTTCGCTTTGCCGATGAGGAGAAGACTACCAGGAACCTGGAGGAGCTCGAGGTTGTTCTCCAGGACGGCAGCGCCGCTCCTCTCAAGAATTTTGTAGACTTTGAAGTCAGTCAAGATTGGTCCCGCATCGCCTCCTTTAACGGCGAGCTAGCCATTACCGTGGCTGGTGACGCTGACGAGCGGATCACCACCGGCACGGCCGTCATCCGCGACTTTAGCCGCAACGGCCTCGAGCGGCTCCAAGAGAAGTATCTGGGGCTGAGAATGCAGGTGGCCGGACGAGCTGAGGACGGCGCCGAGACCGGTCGTTCCATGGCCATCGCCGGCGTGATCGGAATGTTCGGTGTTTTCTTCCTCCTGAGCTATCAGTTCCGCTCCTATTTCGAGCCGTTTGTGGTGATGACGGCCATCCCGTTCTCACTCGTTGGGGTGCTTTGGGGTCACTATCTTTTCGGTCTCGCCCTGAGCCTGCCCTCAGTGATGGGCTTTCTCTCCTTGGGCGGGGTGGTGGTCAACGACTCCATTCTGTTGATCCTTTATCTTAAGCAGCTCATTCGCGATGGGGTTCCCATCGAGGAGGCTATTCGCTTGTCGAGCAAACGTCGATTCTTGCCGATTTTCTTGACCTCGATCACGACCATCGCC
Organism: uncultured Burkholderiales bacterium; assembly: GCA_964423525.1. Taxonomy (GTDB): domain Bacteria; phylum Vulcanimicrobiota; class Xenobia; order Xenobiales; family JADMJV01; genus CAYRFU01. The sequence continues at coordinate 4,732 of CAYRFU010000406.1, forward strand.
GGCCTGCTGCCTCTTCTTTTCGAGACCAGCCTGCAGGCTCAGATCTTGATCCCCCTGGCCAATGCCGTCTGCTTCGGGCTGCTGGCTGCCACGATTTTGATCGTTTTAGTGGTGCCGTGTCTTTACCGGATCTGCTGGGACCTGGGCCTGGCAAGACCCGGTAAAGAACACTAGGAACAACGGATTCCCAAGGCCGGCAGAAGGGGAGGGCCTGGAGCGGCAAGAAAAGGATTTCATGTTACAAAGAAAATTCGACGAGATCGTCAAGTCCTACTTTCCCCAAGCGATGGATGCCAAGGACACCTCTATCCATTACCTGGGCAAGATGCAGACCGAGCACAAGCTCGACATCTCCAAAATCCTGATGGCCACCTCGGTGTGTTCAGACGATATCAATGTCCCTTCTACCACCTTCTTCAGTGTGCTGTTCGGTCCGTTTATCATGGGCGGTTTGGGAGGCTTGCCTTTTGCAGGGCAGACTGGAATGACCGCCTTCGCCCATCACATCCCCGATGAAGGGAGTGCCTTCATCTTTTACGGCCCCCACATCGGCATCACCCTCGATGGGGAAATTGGCAAGATGTATCGGCCGCGCCAGGAAGAGATGGGCAACTCGTGTGGCGCCTTGATGTTGGCCCTGAGTCGCTTTAGGAAAGACCCTGCCTACCAGCCAACCATCACCGATGATGACTATCAGCAGATGAAGCTGGAGGAAAGCCTGCTTCCCTACCGAGAGAAGATTCTAGACGACGCCCATCCTGAGAGAGCGATCACGGAAGCTACCTACGATGTGATTCACAAAAAAATCCATGACCACCTGAAGTCGTGCCAATCGGAATTCCCCGTTGATAAGGTGACGGTTCTCGGAGGGATTATCATCAACACAGACTATGGTTTGGACGACTATTTCGACGCCAGGAACTTTGAAGTCCTGAACGTCAAGAACCTCTAAGGGCCTGTTGACATTCGACTGGCCGAGGAAGAAGGGTTATAACACGGAGGC
>CAYRFU010000407.1:0-5717 GCA_964423525.1 uncultured Burkholderiales bacterium
TTCATCTCTCCGTGGTCTCCGCGCTCTCCGTGTTAAAACACACAATAGCTCAACCCGTCTAGACGAACCGAGTCGGGCTCGATAGTTGATTCGAGCCTTTCTGACGCTTTTCGCGGCCTGTTCGGAAATTTTACATCACGTTCGCCGGGAGTGTCTCTAGGCGTACAGAATCAGGATCCAAACCGAATGACGAAAGGTGGCGAGGTGGCAGAACACACCCAGCTGAAAAAGGTCGAAGAGACTTTGGAAGAACGATTCGCTCGCGTTGACCGTCAGTTAGGGCGGCAGGACGAGACGATGGCTCTTATGATTCAGTTGATGAATCGGGTTGAAGCGAAGTTGGATGCTATGCCGGCTGAGCTTATGCGTTACGTGGATGTCCGTCTGGAGGATATGGAACGCAAGACATCTGTGTTTGGGGATGGTATCCAGAGTCACCGAGAGCGTCTCGATGACCTGGAAGATAGGGTGAGCTACCTCGAGGATGCCGGCTAACCACGCGTCGACTTCCCGCCCGACCAGCAGACACGGGTTTTCCGCGTGTAACCCCCAGTCGGCCAAGCCATACGGGTTTTCCGCTTATACTACAAGGGTTTTCAGCGTGTAACCCAGGGCCGACCAGGCCATACGGGTTTTCAGCGTAGACCGCCCGGCCGACCGGGCCATACGGGTCTTCCGCGTATACTGCACGGGTTTCCAGCGTATACCGCCCGGCCGACCAGGGCCGCCGACTATTCGCCTTCGACGCTGACTTTAATCGTAGCTGAAAGGGCTTCACCGTAAGAACGATGAGCGTAATCGGCAAATTGAAGGGTCAAAGTGTGCTCGCCAGGTGGAAGCTCAAGCTCAGTTTCGGTGTCGCCTTTACCAAAGTGGATATGATTCTCGTTGGCCGGGACAACTTCACCTTCTGGAACGAAGCTGCCGTTGACCACGATGTGGTGATGGCCGGAGTCTGGTTTCTCTTGACCAGCGGGATGGACTTCCATGCCTTCAACTCCCATCTGGATCAGCACCGGACTGGTGACCGTGTCACCATCGTTTAGGTTGACAAAAAAGACCCGTTTGGACGGGGCTTGCTCAGTTGGGCTGGCCGGAGGCGGGGTGGTTGAGGTTTGATTACAGCCCAGCCAGGCAAGGCAGGCGAGAAGGAAAATCCATTTACGCATGCCGATCTGTTCCACTCACTCTCCGGGAGGCCTTTCTTGAAAGCCCGCTTCGCGAAAGCGTTTTTGGCCATCGGCCGAGATGAGATAGTCGAGGAAAGGTCTTCCCTGGGGGCGACCATCAGGCACGACGGCTACATATTCGATCGGCTCAGACAAAGGGAAACGATATGCGAGCTGGACCTTCTGGCTGGTGGCAGCGTCGGTGGCATAAACCACGGCCGCCTGCGCGACCCCGCGCTCGGTAGAGGCAAGAGCAGCCCGAGCGTTGGCAGTTGGGATCAAGCGCCGACCCAAGTCAAAGCTCTCCAGGGCTTTCATAGCATATTCCCCTACCGGTGCCGTCTCGGGGTTGCCGATGGCAATTTTGTCGAGGCTAGAGAGCGATTCTGGCCAGGCGAGTTGAGTCAGCTCGGGGTCGCGAACGACCAGAACGAGATGGTTACTGGCCAACGTTTGGGTAGCGCCTGCGACCCGGTTCGCGGCTCTAGGGGAGGCAGCTATAAACAGGTCGGCCGGTAACCCTCTTCGGATCTGGTTGGCCAGGGTGGTCGAAGCGGCGAAATGGAAGCGAACCTTCGGTCCACCTGCCGATTCAAAGTCAGCCGCTGCTAAGGGTAAGACATCGGCTAAGCTCGCAGCTGCGAAGACCATGATGGCGGCCTCCTTCTGGCTGCATCCCGCCAGAGCTAAGAAAAGGCCCAGGAGAAGGAGGCTAGTCCTCGCGTGAAGCGCCCGTCTCAGCCTCGACTGGAGAGGGGATTTCTGGAACATACTCGTCAGCCGGTGGCAGGTCGGGCACCAGGTCGGGCATCTGAATCTCGGGAACATCTCTCGAACCCTGAGCTTCAGTGGCTTTCGGGAGGTCCGGGAGTTCGGGACCGCGATGGTTGTGCTCAGGCTCGGTGCGAGGAGGCTCGCTGGCCTGAGGGGGCTCCATCGGCGGTGGTTCGAATTCGGGGAGGCTTTCTTCCTCTGTCTCGTTCAAGCTCGGAGGATCGGGAAAGGAGGCTCGGGGAGAGGCTTCGGTCTGAGCCTGGTCGGGGGCCATCTTTTGGATCACTAATTCTTGAATTCTAACCGGAGTGAGTTCGGCCAGAGGGTCGAGAACATCTCGAATGTAGTCCCGCTGACGTTCGAGAAGAATCGAGTTGAGAGCGGACTCGAGGTCACCCAACGAGTCGATGAAGTTGAAAGTGACCCCGTCGTTGGTTTGCTGCAGGTGATGACGCATCAAAGTCGAGGTTTTGTCGGTCGAGAGCAAAATGACGTCCTCGAGATTGTAGGCAGCCACCTGGGCCCCTACCAAGTAAGCGTCATCTAGGGTCATCTTCCGATTGCTCAAGACGACCAGGAATCGTTGCTGATTCAGGGTGAGAAAGACGCGGGTGGGAGTGTCGGCTGTCTGGCAAACCTGGATATCTTGGTTGGAGACGCCCAGGTTTTTGAGAGTTCCTAGCAGCAGCAGCAGCAACCATTGGTCGTTAAGGAGGAGGCTACGGCAGAACGGGGTGCAGCTGAGCACCTCGTCGACCGTGTCCTCAGTGATGGCCGTGCCTCCGATGAAGAATTTTTGGGAGGCTTCTTCGAGGCTAGCTCGGCTGGGAACTCGTAGGATCTGTTGACCGGTTTTGCGGTCGATCACGGCATAGTCTTTTCGCACCAAGTCGAGCTCCTCGAAATGGGCTAGCAACTGGGCGGCCGTCGGGAACTCTTGAAAGTCGAGCTGGTTGCTGGGGATCGATTCCGAGGCCGAGAGAAAGGCCAACAGCTTCCTCGACTCTTCAGACATCATCTCCCGAGCGGCTTCCAGTTCCTTTTCGGAGACCTCGACATCGGCTGGGCGAGAGTCTTCCGGTAAGCGCAATCCCTCACTGACCGCTTCCCAATCGATGGCCGGCTTATTCAGCTGAAGAACGCATTGGCGCACCTCGCTAAAAAAATCTGAGAAGTCTCCATCTTTTTGGTTTGAGATGGCCCCGGCTTCAAGACAATGGTCTTCGTTTCCATATTTAATGTAGAAAATCGTGCCAGGCTCCGGCATGAAAATTTCGCCGGCAGTCAGGGCGGAATCTTTCGGCGGGGTAAAGACGACGCCGGGCTCGCTGTCCAGGCCTAGTCGGCGGAGGTATTCCAGTCGGACTCCGGCCAGCAGCGAGTTGAAACGAGCTTGCAGGTTCCGCTGGACCTGGGCGGCCTCCTCGGAGTTAAGCTCGACGGGAAGGCGTCTCTGGAAAATTTTGAGCATCTAGGGGGATTGCCTTTTCGTGGGTTTATAGTGGTCTGGAAAGGGTGCGGACTACCCCGAACAGACCCGTCGCCGACTTCTCGTTGAGCTAAGGAACTTCCTTCCGTGTAGAGTTCCCGAGGGGGCCTCCCGACGTTCGATTAGAGCAGGGCGGCGGAGTGAGAATCTCGTAGTAGTTCCCTCGGAGACTATACCTCTTGACCCAAGTAACCGGACCCCAACATGAGATAGACCGGCGGTCCGAGCAGAAGATTCCACTCGGCACAGGCCTGCTTCTGAGTTCCGCCGGAGCCGTCAGCGCTCCCGAGAAAGTACAGTTGCAAGCTCATTGCACCGGCCAGGCTGCTCGTATCGTGGTCGCCCTGCTCTTCTCGGGCGGGGATGGGTCCCATGCGGCTTTTGTTTACCCTCTTCCCGCCCAGGCCGCGCTGACAAAGTTCGAGGCCTCCGTCTCTATCCGTCGTTATCAGGGCGGGGTCGTCCCGAGAGACAAGACCGCCAGCCCGGTGGCCGTTGATTGGGTTCACTCCAAGCTGGATGGGGTTGAGGAGCCGGTCTTGACAGCCGTCCTGGGGACTGTGAAGCCTACCGACAAAGCCCACGTTTTGCTGGAGTATTGCGTTCCTATCGAATCCCGGGGCGGCTACTACTACCTCCGATTCCCGATCGATGTCGACGAAAGGTTCGCCATAGACAAATCCAAAACGGGTTATAAAATCGATGTTTTGCTGGAGAGCGGTGGCCTGCTGGCGGGACCTCCGGAAGCAACCCATCCGAGCAGCATTCGCCAACTAGAGACTGGGGATAGTCACATCACCTTCACCCAGACCTCCATCACCGACGGGGATTTCGTGCTCCGCTACCGGCTAGGGGTGCCAGACGTTCCTCGTAGTTGGATGAGGGCCAACGGCCATTATTTTCTCTTTAGCATCTTTCCGCCCACTAATCTTTCCGAAGAAGGCCCTCCTCGCGACCTGGTCTTTGCCATCGACGGCTCGGATAACATGAAAGGCGACCTGTTCCAGTTCGTGAGTGAAGGGCTAGAGGCCGCCTTGAAGACGTTGGGACCGGAGGACCGTTTTTCACTGGTGACGATCGGTCGGAATATCGATGGGTTCCGGGGGGGCGACTTCTACGAAACCAGTGAGCTTGAGAGCGCTGTCGACTGGCTGAAAGGGGTCACCCCCACTGGTCGGGCTGATATCCTTCCCCTACTTGAGAGAATCGAGACCCTGCCTAACACGGAAGGTCGGGAGATTTGTATCTTTGTCATCGCCGGAGGCCACGTCGGTAACGAGCCGACCATTTTGAAGTCGATCGATTTTGCTGCCAGTGACAAACGATTCTACACCCTCGGAGTAGGACCGTCCGCTAACCTCTCCTTTTTGAGGCGACTAGCCCTGCTCACTCGCGGGGAATTTGCGGCCGCTCCTAAAGGCTACTGCAAGGGACCGTTGAGAGCCCTTCTGGGCCAGACTCGAGCTCTGCTGACCGAGGTCGATCTCGATTGTCAAGGCACCAGCATCGATCGCAACGAGGTCGGACCGTCTGTGCTGGGCTGTTTGAGCCCGAACGGGGTGGTAGAGTGTCTGGGACCAGGCAGTGAGACGACTCTCAAGTTTCGCTCTTGTGACGAGACGGGAGTGGTTTTTACTGGCTCGGTCAACGCCCAGCCGACGGCCAACCCAGCTCTGGGGCCGGTGTGGGCCTGTTTGAGGGCTCGCGAACTGTTGGATAGCGCCAATTTGACGGCGGGGGTCAAGCGAGACCTCTACCGAGAGCGCTTGATTCAGATCGCCACCGCTAGTGGGATTTTGATCGACGAGACCGAGCTGGTTCTTAACGGTCCGGCTGGCCTGGTGCATCAACCCAGTCCGTTTCCTGCTGATTGGGGTCAGGAGGCTGACACCGTCCAACTCGAAGGGCCTCCTGAGCCGATGCGCAAGCCCACGGGAGATTGGCGCAAAGGCCTGGTGAAGAAAGGGACTTTAGACGGGTCTGGTGGGCTCCCTGGTTTGGTGTCAAAAAACTCCGGCCATAAGTTGATGGCGCGCGGAGGCGCCAAGTTTCCTTTGAAGAAAGGGCCAACGAAGCCGTTGCTTCGGCGCCCTATGTCGGCCGACGGCGCCATCCCCGAGGTTCCTGTTCCTAAGCCTCGCCCGCAGCCAACGTCCCCAGTCAAAGCAGAGCCCCCACCATCAGAGCCTTCGCATACGCCCGGGCCGCCCGAGGCGGCTGTTACGCCGGAGCCAATCAGGGCCGAGGCGGCTGTTACGCCGGAGCCAATCAGGGCCGAGGCGGTC
>CAYRFU010000408.1:0-3619 GCA_964423525.1 uncultured Burkholderiales bacterium
GCCGTGCCTTGCAGTCAAAAGGATCAGAATAACACGAAAACGGGGTTGCGCCCCTCGCCCAAGAGTTATGTTGGTGGGTTGGGGGTTCACGATGATCGAGGGGCGCGCTTCCCGTAACCACCCCGGGCAGCGGTAGAAGCGCGGTCGAAAGACGGTGCAGAAGATCTTGACGGCCCCGTGACGCGAGCTAACGCTCGCTACCACGGGGCCTTTTTTCTTGAAACCGGTGCGCAGATTAGCCTGTTGATCGGACCGGCTTTGGCCAGGCGAAGTCCTGGCCGGCCCGGGCCTGGGATCTGCGTCGCTCGGCGGCGGTGACCGTGTTGACAGGGCTCTTTCCCTAGACACTCGAACCTGCCCAGCCTATGAGCAGTGAGACCTCTATTTCCGCAACCTACGCCGCCACCATAGCCCGAAGCGAGGCTATCGAAAAAGAACTCAAAGAGACACCCACGAAATTTCGGGTTCTGACCGGCGACCGACCTACCGGGGCTCTCCACATAGGCCACCTCTTCGGGTCCTTGGCCAATCGGGTGCGTCTGCAGAACCTCGGGGTTCCAATTTTTGTGGTGATCGCCGACTATCAGGTGCTGACCGACCGCGACACTTTCAAGGACATCGCCAACCATGTGCGTGAGTTGACCCTGGACTATCTGGCCACGGGGCTCGATCCGGAGAAATGTGTGATTTTTCCTCACAGCCATATCCCCGAGTTGAACCAACTCCTTCTACCTTTTCTGACCTTGGTCACGATGTCGGAGCTTGACCGCAATCCCACCATTAAAGAAGAAATTCAGGCCGCTGGGCTCAAGCAGATCAATGCCGGGATGTATACTTATCCCGTCCACCAGGCGGCTGACATTCTTTTCTGCAAAGCGAATCTGGTGCCCGTGGGCAAAGATCAGATCCCTCACCTGGAAATGAGCAGACTGATCGCCCGCCGCTTTAACAAGAGGTTTTCCAAAAAGGAGCGCGTCTTCCCCGAGCCTCACCCTCTCCTGAGCGAGGCTCCCATGATTCTGGGTCTCGACGGGGGGCAAAAGATGAGCAAGAGCCGCAACAACGCCATTCTGCTCGGAGCGACCGCCGATGAAACGGCCAAGCTCATCAAGAAAGCCAAAACCGACTCCCAACGACATATCACCTACGACCCGGAGAACCGACCTGAAGTCGCCAACCTGCTTTTGATAACGAGCCTTTGCACGGGGCAAAGCCCGGCCGACATCGCCCAGCAGATCGGTGACGGTGGAGCGGGTCAACTGAAAAAGACGGTGACCGAGGCGCTCAACGAATATCTCAAAGAGATCAGGGCCAAGCGCCTGGAGCTAGCCCGGGACCAGGAACTCGTAAGCAAAGTCCTACAGTCCGGCATCGAGGTCGCCAGAGCAGAGGCCATCAAGACACTGGACGAAGTGCGCCAGGTCATGAACATGAACTTCTAAGGGCCCGTCTCAGAATCGATGGGTCAATTTCTAGCTTCGAGGCGCCAGTCTGGCTTGCTCCCAACGAGCCATCGGGGAAGGACTGGAATATCGCCAGGAGTCCCGCGACGGTTAGGAAAACTTCCGTCCAGGATCGGGGATGTATGCGAAAACTACTGATGATTTTGACCTTATGCGTGCTTGGGGGTTGTCTGGCGCCAGGCCAACAGGCCCAGGAGCGAGCCGAAACCGAAGTGCGGGAGCCGGGGTTTCAATTTGAACTCGGGGAGGGCGTTCCCGAGCAAGCTGGCCGACAGGTGACCAAGCCAGTCCAGGCTGAGCCGCTCGAACAGACTTCGATTGACCGGCTTCTCAAGCGCCTTCCGGCGTTGCCGGAAAAGGATGGAAACCAGACACCGTTTGCCAAGCGCGAGGACTCTCAGCCGGCACCCAAGACCGGCCAGGTGGTCGAGCAGAAATTTCCTCCGCCTCCGACCGATTTGGCGCCGTCCGATCCCGTCGACCAGCCTCTGGAAGTCCTTCGTTTCGGGCCGGAGGGGGAGGTCGAACTGGCTTCTCATCTGAGCGTGACCTTCAATCAGCCGATGGTGGAAGTGACCTCTCACGCCGAGGCCGTCAAGACCCTGCCTGTCCAACTCACACCAACCCCCAAAGGTCAATGGCGCTGGGTGGGAGCGAAGACAGTGCTGTTCGACCCTGACCCTCGCTTTCCCATGGCCACGGAATACACCGTCGAGGTGCCGGCCGGCACCAAAAGCTTCAGCGGTCAGTCGCTGGCCTCTGCCGTTGGCTACGAATTCAAGACCCCGGCCCTGAAATTGACGCAATCCCACCCGACCTCGGGACCAACGGGTCTCCAGCCGGTTATTTTTCTGGCTTTCAACCAGGAGGTTGAGACCGAGGCTCTGTTGCCTTTTCTCGAGCTTTCCGCTTCCGGCCAGATCTTTCCCTTTCGTCAAGCTTCGGCGGCCGACCAGGCTGAGGACGAGCAGGTTAGAAACCTGATCCAACAAGCCAAGGTAGGTCGTTATGTGGTGATCCGACCGTCTCAGCCGCTGCCGGTCCACAGCACCATCGCCGTCAAGGTCAAAAAAGGTGCGCCTTCGGCCGAGGGCCCCCGCACCACGCCCTCCGACCAGACCTTTGCTTTCACGACCTACGGGCCCCTAAAAGTGGTCGATCAGTCCTGTGATGACCACGACTGTGCGCCCCTTTCGCCCTGGTGGATCGAATTCAACAATCCTCTCAACGAGGAACTGTTCCTCTCCGATATGGTGACGGTTGAGCCGGAGGTCCCGGGCTTCCGGGTCGAGGCCCAGGGCCGTTCTATCAGGATGAGGGGTCGCACCAAAGGGAACACGACCTACAAAGTGACCCTACACAAGCGAGTCCCCGACATTTTCGAGCAGTTTCTGGGTGAGCCCCAGACTCTCACCTTCAAAGTCGGCCGAGCCGGCAAGCAGCTCTCAACTCCAGCTTCCGGGATGGTGATTCTCGATCCCTATGCGAAGCCCACGTTTCCGCTCTACTCCATCAATGTCAAGAGCGTTCGTGTCAGGGCCCACCAGTTGACCCCCGACGACTGGAAAGCGTTTTCGGAGTATCACCAACAGTGGCGAAACGATCCCCCGCCGCCTTTTCCCGGGAAGTCCGTGCTGGACAAGGTGGTAGAGCTTCAGGGGGAGCCTGACGAGCTGACCGAAACCAACCTCGACCTCAGTGAAGCGCTACCGGAAGGGTTCGGACAGCTCGCCCTCATCATCGAAGACACCGACCTTCCCAAAAACCGCTGGGAGCGACATCAACTGATTCACTGGGTTCAGGCTACTCAGATCGGCCTGGACGCTATGGTCGATCAGGATGAAATTCAGGTTTTCACTACCTCCCTACAAGACGGCAAGCCTCTGGAGGGGGTGGAAGTCACCCTCCTGCCCCAACAGCGAGTGACCACCAGCGGCGCCGACGGAACCGGGAAGATCGGCCTCCCGGCTCGCCAGTCTCAGACCATCAATATGCTGGCCGCACGTCAGGGCCAAGACCTGGCTTTGCTCCCCGATCGAGGCTATTTCTACGGAGGTAGCGGAAGCTGGCTGGCTCGGAGCGTCGGCGACTCGATCCTCTGGTATACAGTCGATGACCGCAAGATGTATCGTCCCGGCGAGAGAGTCAGCCTCAAG
>CAYRFU010000408.1:3629-5694 GCA_964423525.1 uncultured Burkholderiales bacterium
GGTTGGGTGCGCCAAAAGCAGGGCAATCCTAAGGGCGACCTCTTCGGGGTTCCTCTCAGCCTGGCCGACCAGCTCAGCTATGTTGTCTACGACTCTCGAGGGGTCAAGCTGCTTGACGGGAAGGCGCCGATGGCCAACTCAGGCGGCTTCGACTTTCAGTTCGACCTCCCCAAGACCCCCAATCTCGGCACCGCCCGGGTAGAACTGTCGACTCTCAGTGGATTAGCCGGGGGCATCCATCATCATAGTTTTCAGATTCAGGAATTTCGGAGGCCGGAGTTCGAAGTGACGACCTCGGCCTCGCCCGGGCCCCACCTGGTCGGCGCCAAAGCCAACGTCAAAGTTCAGGCCAGCTACTACGCTGGCGGTGGGTTGCCGGGGGCCGAGGTCAATTGGTCGGTGTCCAGTGCGGCTGGGAGTTTTCGTCCCCCCAACCGCTCCGACTTTAGCTTCGGGTCGTGGACGCCCTGGTGGGATATGGGCCGCTGGTGGCGCTCTCCGAGTCAGCCTGCCGATTCCAAACGGTTCGAGGCTCGAACCGACGCCTCCGGGGCCCATCACCTCGGCCTGGAGTTTCAGTCGGTCTATCCTCCGCGGGCCACCTCGATCACGGCACAGGCTTCGGTGACCGACGTCAATCGCCAGCAGTGGTCCTCTTCTTCCACTCTCTTGGTTCATCCGGCCGACCTCTACGTTGGTCTCAAGAGTGAACGGACCTTCGTGGAAGCCGGCCAGGAGTTCGACCTGGAAGCGATCGTGACCGACCTGGACGGCAAGGCGGTGGCCGGCACGGACGTCGAACTCGAACTGGTGCGTCAGGAGTGGGCCTATGAGAAGGGCGAATACGTCCAGAAAGATTACGACCTCCAACGGCAGTCTGTTCGCTCCAGCACGGATCCCGTAGCCTTCTCTTTCCGACCCGGCCAGGGCGGCACCTACCGTCTGACGGCCACCATCCGAGACGAGCAAGATCGGGTCAATCAGAGCACTCTTTCGCTCTGGGTGGCGGGCGGCAAAATTCCGCCTAGTCGCAAAGTGGAACAGGAGCGAGTCACCCTGATCCCTGATAAGAAGACCTATCAACCGGGTGATACGGCCGAAATCCTAGCTCTCGCTCCTTTCGCCAACGGCCAGGCAGTGGTCAGTCTGCGCCGTAACGGTCTGCTGAAGAAGGAGCAAGTCTCCTTTAGGGGCACCAGTCACATCATTAAAGTGCCGATCGAGGAGTTTCACACGCCCAATCTCCATCTCCAGGTCGACCTGGTGGGGGCCACCGCTCGCACCGGACCAGAGGGGGAGCCGCTTTCCAGCCAACGGCCAGCCTACGCCGTGGGCAGCTTGAACCTCTCGGTTCCCCCCGATGGGCGTCGGTTGGCCCTCGAGGTGGAACCCGCTCAGAAGGCGCTCAAGCCCGGCGGAGAAACCGAGTTAACGGTCAAAGTTACCAACGCCAAAGGTCTCCCAGTGGCCAACAGTGAGGTGGCCGTCATCGTGGTCGACGAAGCCGTTTTGGCTTTGACCAACTACCAGCTCCCAGACCCCCTGGCCGCCTTCTATCCCCACCGACCCTCCTCCGTTTCCGACTACCACAATCGTGGCTACGTGGCTCTAGCGAGCCTGGAAGATCTTGTCCCTGAGGAAGAGCTGACTCTAGTTACCGCTGAGATGGATGGAGGCATTGAGCTTCGTGGCCCTATCCCCGGCTTTATGGGTCGGGCCGAGTCGGAGGCTCTCGCTCCGGCACCGTCGGCGGCGGCCCCCCAGGCTAAGGCGAGGAGCCGGGCATCGGGCAAAAGAGACAAAGCCAGCAACGACGCGCCGGCCATCGCGATGCGCACCGATTTCAACGCCCTCGCCCTTTTCCGAGGAGCTTTGCCCACCGATGCCCAGGGTCAAGCGACGGTCAAGGTGAAAGTGCCTGACAACCTCACCCGGTATCGCATCATGGCGGTGGCCGCCGATGGGGGGGGAAAGCAGTTCGGTCAGGGCGAGGCGAGCCTGGTGGCCCGCCTGCCCTTGATGGTCCGGCCCTCGCCGCCAAGATTTTTGAACTTCGGGGACCGCT
>CAYRFU010000409.1:0-5660 GCA_964423525.1 uncultured Burkholderiales bacterium
TCTCGAGCAAGGTGGTCGCCCTTCGAGTCACTCCCCAGGAGCGGGCCGAGTTGGCCAGGATAGCGGCTCGATCCGCCTGAGCCAGCTCGCCTGCGGTAACCCGAGCCAACAACCGATCACTTGCAATCGAGAGGCGTCGGAACTCGAGAGGCATTGTATTGGAGGCTTGCATGGCACAGAGCCCAAGCGGCTCTCCGGCTCGAATCTCGGGTCGGTTCAAATGAGTCACGGCAAAGAGGTAATCCCTTTTGGGGTCGGTGCCCGCAAAGACCACGTCGTCCATCAAACCCCAGCCGGTGAACCACGGCGCCTTGCCCTCAAAAGTGATAGTGCCAGCCCGTTCAGTGGCTGTGACGCAGGGTCTCCCTGGGCGCCGGACGTGGGCGAAGCAGATACCTGCCATCCGCTCCCCTTTGAGCCAGCATTCTAGCAGCTTTGGATCGTGCTTTTGAATCCGATGACAGGCGCTCTGATGTTGACTGGCGGTGAAGGTGGTCACGCCGCAAGCCGACGACATCGTTTCGAGATAATCCCGCCGGGCTGCGCTATCGGCACCCAGGAGAAGACGGAACAGTCCGGCTTGGGCGACCTCTCTTACCTGTCGGGCAACCAGGTCTGGGTCGCGGTCTGCGGTCTCGGCTCGGGCACGGAATTCCTTAGCCAAGCGGTCAGCTATTTCCAAGAGCTTCATTAACGACTTCTTCTGGGAGCTTTGGCTGCAACCCTTAAGACATCCTGAAAAGTAACAGATCAGAAACAAGCTTGAGGCGCAAACCATGATGTCATCTCGACAGTCCAGACGGAAGTAGAGAAGCAAGCGAACGATGCAACTGTCTTGGCCAACCGTGGTCGCAGTCAAACCTTCAGTTTCAACCCCCAGGACTCTTCGGTCCTCGAACCCTCGACCATCACCATCGACGAGGTCACCGTGGGGGAAAAGCTGGAGACCGAGCACGTCAAGCTGAGAAACTATCACTTTCTGCCCAACCAAGGCCGCTTTCTCCCCGATGACAGCCTGCGACTCGAGGCGGCTAGCAACGGGACCTTCGTGTATGACGACAGCACCAAAGAGTATAGCACTGCCAACGCCGTCTCGAACGCCCACCACACCATCGACACCTTCGAAGAGAAGCTGGTGGAGTTCACTGGGCGCTCGATCCAGTGGGCCTTTGACGAAGAGCAGCTGGGCCTGGCCCCTCACGCCGGTGAGCAGACCCCGTTCGATTTTCCCAACGCCTTCTACTATCGTCCGATGGGCAACCTCTTCTTCTTCCAATACACCAGCGACGGAGTGGCCACCAGCACCGCCAACTCGGGCGAGATCGTGGCTCACGAAGCCGGCCACGCCATCCTCGACGCCATTCGACCCAATTTTATGAGCTCTTTCTCCTTCGAGGCAGCCGCCTACTACGAGGCTTTCGGTGACATCATCTCCATGCTGATGTCGTTGGAAGATGAGGCCACCGTCGACACCGTCGTTCGAGACGCCGGAGGAGACCTTTCCAACCCCAACATCATCTCGGCTCTGGGTGAGGAAATGGGACCGGCCATCGGCCGCCACGCCGTTCGTGATTCCCGCAACGATTTCAACTATGTAGACCCTAACACGCTACCTGACCCGGAAGAGCATCCCGTCCCAGACGACCAGCTCGCTCGCGAGTCCCATAGCTTTGCCCGCGTCTGGACTGGCGCTTTCTACGACCTGCTTGACGCCATCTCAGACGAACACCGTGCCCAAGGTGACAGCCCTAAGGTGGCTTTGAAAAAAGCCGGGCAGGAAGGTTGGCGGCTCTTGATCGGGCAACTCGACAACGCTCCTCGAGGCAGCTTTGTGTCGTTCCGAAATCTAGCTGAGGGCTTGCTGGAAGGGGACCAGCAATTGAACGGTGGAAAACGCCAGGAGATGATCACCCAGATCTTCAGCCAGCGCCAGATCCTTTCGCCTCGACTCACCATCACGGGCGAAGAGGTGGGCTCGCGTCGACCCGGTCCGGTCGAGGAGCTGACCATCCAGTTGGGTGAAGAGTTCGGCACCCTGGCCGGCGTGACGGTGAAGGCTGACCACGAGCGCGACATTTTCGCCAGTGACGATGAAGCCCAGAAGAAGGCTCAGCTGAAGGCCGATATCGAGTTGCTCCAAAGAAACGGCGACATTCTGATTCCGGAAGAAGGCCACGAGCCCACCCTGGCCGACTTCCTCAAGCCTGACGGCCACTACTACATGGCCTATCTGGACCGGGAGAACAACGAGCTCAAACGCGTTCTCATCGCTGGATGACTCGGAAAGTGGTCTCATCGCTGTCAGTGACGCCTATATCCCCACCCCTCCCGAGCTGATCCGCGCAAAACTCGAAGCGGCCGAGGTCAGCCAGCGAGATACCGTTTACGATCTAGGTTGTGGGGACGGTAAGGTTTTGATGATGGCGGCCGAGGAGTACGGCGCCCGAGGGGTAGGCCTCGAGCTTCAGCCGGGAGTGGTTGAGTTGGCCTGGACGAATATCGCCGAACGCGGCCTGGAGGAGCAGGTCGAGATCAGTCAAGGCGATTTCTTTGAAGCCGACCTCTCCTCGGCGACCCTGGTCGTTCTTTATCTGACCACCAACACTCTGCATCGACTCTCGGATAAGCTGCAAGAGGTTAGGCCGGGCACTCGCATCGTCACTCACGACTTCGCTCTACCTGGGTGGCCTTGCCGCCAACAGACAAAGTGGACCTCCTCTCGTGGGGAGGTGACGCCGATCTATCTTTACGTTCAGGGCCCTTCGGACTCAGCCGCTTCCAGTCGGTCGGCGTAGTGTTTACCTAGAACGCTGATGATGGCGGCTGCAGGGATGGCCAACACCATTCCCATGATGCCGCCCAGTTCGGCACCAGCACCCAGGGCCACCATCACCACCAGAGGAGGCAGACCGACCGAGTGTCCGATCACGGCTGGGACGATGATGTGACCTTCGGTCCAATGCACAATTTCCATCACCACCACCACGGCCACCGCAAACCAAACGCCCTTCTGCAGCAGGGCGATGACAAAGGCCGGGACCAGGCCGATGGCGACGCCAACGTAGGGTATGATATCGACCACCCCGGCAAAGACCCCGATCAGGATAGCGTAGTCGACCCCCATGATACTCAAGATCAAAGCGATCGAGACACCGATGGTGGAACACACCAACAACTGGCCTCGAATGTAGCGCCCCAGCACCTGGTCAACCTGTCCAATAAGGCCTTTGACTTCGACCTTCCACTGTTTGGGAACCAGGCGCATAAAGGCTCGGGAGTAGCGGTCTCCATCGAGCAGCAAGTAGAAGGAAAAGAGTGGAACCAGAATGCCGGTGGCCAGAACCCCACCCACGAACTTGACACCGCTGAAGGTCGCACCCACCACCCCCGGAAGAGCGGCCCGAACCTCCTCGGCGAAGTCCTCGAGACGGATAGTGTCGGGATGAATCTGACTGGCCCAGGGACGGGCAAAAACGGGGGCGTTCGATTGAAACCATTCGACCTGCCGCTCCAGCGTGCTCTGGAGATTGGCGGTCATCGAACTCAGGTTCTCCGTTAAGCCAGCAAACTGCTCGTGAATGACCGGCATCAGATAGGTGAAAGCGATGGCGATGGTGATCCCGACCAGCAGGTAAACAACCAGAATGGCCACCACTCGAGGCATCCCCACCGAGGTGAACTGATAGACTTTGGCCTCCTCTCGCAGTCGGACAGCTCTGACTTTGGGATGCACCTTCAGCTCGGCCGGGATCACCAGGCGCAGCGGCCTGGCAAAAAATTCCACCAGAGGCAAGAGAACATAAGCGAACAAAATCGAGATGGCCAGAATACTGGCCACAATATGGACAGCTGTGAGGAACCAGACGATCAAACCGCAAATCAGAATGAGCCCAGCGATCCAGCCCAGTATGAAAAAGCGACGGCCCGAGGAGAGGGCCATCGTAAGAACCTTTTCTATGAGTTGCTCTTTTTTGTCCACTGTCTCCAGTGGCCAGGAGCTACCTTCCGGCCGCTGTCACGGAGAAGGCCTGGATGGCCCCCGCTACCGGGATTCCACTGACGTTCACCATCCCGCCAGGCTGGAAAGCGTTCGGGTCCACCGAGGCGCCCGGGGCCACAATCACTTGCTGCGGAGAAGGAGAGTTGAGGGCCTGGATCACCAGGGTTCGACTGGCGGCATCGGCCTGCAACACTCGACCTTGAAGCTGCATCTGACCGCCACCGTAATTCTGGCCAGCACCCATCATCCCCTCGTAAGGAGAACTCATTCCCATCATTCCCGCCGCCGAATTGCCCGAATCCATTCCGAAGGGAGAGGGGGAACTGGAATACATCAGATTCTGGGGCAGCGCCATTTTCGAGCCTTGATTACTCATGCCTAAATTGTGAGGCCCAGGAGCCATCGGGGCCACGCCGGTAGGAGCGGGATTCATCACCCCGGCAGGCGGTCCGGTGGGAGCGATCCCTCCGTTGCCCAACATCCCTACCGTCTTGGCCGGATCGTCGACCACCGGAGCCCCCTCAGGGGTTCCTCCCACGCCAGCACTGGTGGCGTATTCACCTTTGCGAGTGTAGTAGGGGGCTCGGGCTGCTTTGGCCACATACTGAGAGGAGTTGCCCCAGTCGGTCACAAGGTTGACCGGCACCGGGTCTTCGTTGATGGCGCCACAGAGACGAACCGCCACTTTGGCACCCTGGCGAAGGGCGTTGGGGGAGACGTTTCGCCCCATCCACTCCACTTTGGCGTTCTTGACCAGCTTGAACCGCTTGAGCTTCTTATCACCCAGCTTGAGCACCAGGATTCCGGTGCTGCCGTCATAATTCTCCAGGTTCCCCGACATCGTTGCCTGGGCGCCAGCTTGCGCAATCAGGGCCAAAATCAGGACAAAAATCGAGACAACTCTTCCCATAACCTCATCATATCACTTCAAGCAGCTCTTCCCAAGAGACGAGAAGTTAACAAGCCTGACCACCGGCTCCCACCAGAAACATTTTAGTAACATGTTCTTAATACTGATGTAACCCAGGAACCAGGTTCGTCGTCTCGGTGTTATTCACTGCGATGCACACTGGCGAGCGAGTCCCGATCCCCCACCAACCCCACCGGTCAGCCTGGAGTGACGGGACCGTCGTCGGTGGCTACCAGCTTAGCTACCTGGCCTCGGGCGGGATGAGCACGGTTTATCGGGGACAGAAAGAGGGGCAGACTTTCGTCTTGAAGGAGGTTCCCTCCAGTAGCTCCACTCTAGTGATGGCTCTGACCCAGGAAAAGCGCCTGCTGGAGCGACTCAATCACCCCGGTATTGTCGATTTTGTAGGTCTTTTTGAAGAGAGCGGATTTTACTATCTTGTCATGGAGTCGATCGAGGCTGTCCCTCTCAACCGCTATCTCGCCAATGGTCCTCTCGACGAAACCCAAGTCAGGGATCGGGGAGTCCAGCTTTGCGACGTCTTTGAACACCTCCACAACCAAGAGCCACCGGTCATCTACCGAGACCTGAAGCCGGAAAACATCCTTTTGCAAGGCAATACGATCCGCTTGATCGACTTCGGCATCGCCCGACTCCACAAAGGAGAAAAAATGGCCGACACGGAGTCCTTGGGCACCGTCACCACCGCTTCACCGGAACATTACGGGGGCTCCGAGACTGACGAACGCT
>CAYRFU010000410.1:0-5606 GCA_964423525.1 uncultured Burkholderiales bacterium
GGTTTGGGCCAAGTGGCCGAGGGAGCGACCGAGAAGGCTGCCACCGTTGAGCCTCGTCAGCAGGCTCTCGGTCGGATGCAGGAGGCCGATGCCGCCGCACGAGCGGGCTTCGGCCAACAGCAGGAGGGCCTCAACGACATTCAGGCCGGCAACATCCAGGAGATCGTCGGTCGTCAGGATGTGCGCGAGGGTAACGCCAAAGTTAATCAGGGTCTCACCCAGGTTGAAGCGGGTGTGGATGAGGCCCGCGAAGGGGCTGAAAAGGAAGAGGCTGGTCAAGTCCTGGAGGACAAAGGTCAGCGCTACCAGGAGCTAGCGGAGGAAGCTGCTCAAATCCCTTACCACCTGGCCAACTAGAAAGCCAAGATAGTTCAAAAGGCGGTCCCGCGGGACCGCCTTTTATGTTGGTTCCTCATCGTTTGGTCGTTAACTGGGCGCTGTCTGAAGATACTCCTGGGGCGTCATGTTGGCGTCGGCCGCGAAGACGTGGAGTAGTTCGACGTAGTGCGGGTGGCTGTAGTTCTCCATTGTTTCGTGAGCTGACAAGGACATCATGGACCTAGCTTAGCGACTCCCATCTTCTCGTTCTGTGGTCTTGATCACACTTCGCCACGCAGTTGTTAAAGTCTTCGGTTGTTTACAAAAAATTTACCTATTTTTGGCCCGGCTTTCTTGCTCACCCGTCGCTAAAGAAAAAACCCGCGGCCGAAGCCGCGGGGATGCGAAAGGGGACGTTTCCAATGCACGTCGTTTTTGCTTGCCGTAGGCTCATTCTAAGACACCGATCTTACCTCAACCTTACCCCTCGTCGGGCAAGATCTTAGTGGCCGAGGCGCCGATGGTTGAGTTGACGATTTCGTGAGACACTGGGGCCAGGCTTCCTTCACCTGGCCACAGGATCACTTCCCCGTTGAGCAGTTGATGGATGGGGTGGGCTTGGTGGACGGGCTGGTAGCCGGCCTGCTCGAGAGCCTCGAGATCGGTGGGAGGGTAAAGAAGTTGGCCGGTCAGACCGGGCGAGTCTCGAACCATCAGCCCCTGGACCGGTTGTCCATCTCGGCTGAGCTGAGCCAGGATAGAGTTTCGGACATCGGTGGGCAGGGCGGCCGCCAGAAAGAGCAGGTCGGTTTGTATTTCGCCCTCCCTCTGAACTTGATTCGTATAACGGAAAGCCGCAGCGTCGCCCTCCACGAACCGTTTTCGCCCAGGCGGTACAGCGCCGGCAGCTTCTTTGAAGGCGGTCAGGGCTTGAGCCAGTTCCAGGGCCTCTCCGTCGAGGTCCACCTCGGTCACAGTGAGGTTTGGGTGGGTGGAGCCGAGTTCTATCAGCATCAGATCAGCCGTTAGGTCCATGGCCCCGCTACCGGTGAAGGTCAAGTTGGGAGCTTTTCCGCTGAGCAGCTTGGAAGCGATGGGGGCCTCAGCCTGCATGACCATGTCGACGTAGTTGTCCAGATAGGGAAACGGCTTATGGCCTGGAGGGCTGTAGATTTGCCGGAGCAGTTCGATAGCCAGTCGACGGGGCTCGGCCTCTTCGCCCACGACTTCAAGTGCTCGCCGGCGGACCTCGGACACGGCTCCTTCGGGATCTTGACGGAACCATTCGGCCGCTTTGCGAGAGTAGGACTTTTCCATTTCGCTCTCGCCCAGTTGACAAAGGTCGATCAACTCCTGGCCAAGTCCCGGTTCCAGGCTGGCCAAAGCCAACTCGCGAACACCCGGTGGGTAGATTCCGAAAGACAGTTCCACTAGACGGCTAAAGCAGCGGTCGGTGACCGGTCCGGGAGCCAGAGTCTCGAGTTGGCTCAACTCTTGATGACACTGGCTGATCTCCAGAGCCATTTTCTCAGCCGTCAGGTCCAGGCGGTCGGGATAGTTGGTTTCTCCGGTGGTTTGGCGATAGTTGTCGCGAAGCCAGTTGGTCGGACAGGACGGGCCCTGTGCTGGCGGCGTCGACCACTCGACGGTCAGATGGCGAGGGGATATCATAAAATTCTCCTAGGTTAACCTTGCGGCCCCAGTATGGACCCCTAGGTTGAAAAAGGCCATTGCCTTTAGATGAACAGATTTCTGTCCTGATGTTAACTTCGCGGCTCCTTGACGCCAGCTCGGATGCCCCTCACTATGGGCCTGATGAACGCAACCATCGAACCCGTGATGCAAGCCCGTGGCTTGAGTAAGAGATTCAAGTCGGTCCAAGCGCTGGAGCGGTTGAATCTCCAGGTCCTGCCTGGTGAGATCTATTGCCTGCTCGGCGCTAACGGAGCCGGCAAGACCACCACAGTGAAGCTGTTCTTGGGTTTCCTTACTCCTACCGAAGGTGAGGCTCTGGTGGGAGGTCGTGAGGTGGGACGAGAGCTAGCCGCCTGCCGCAGCCAGATCACCTACATTCCCGAACAGGTTCGGCTCTATCCCAACCTGACGGGTTTGGAGAACTTGACCTACCTCGCTCGCCTGGGCGGGTTGCCTCACGAGCGGGGGCAATTGAGTGATCTCCTGACGCGGGCTGGCTTGGCCAGTGATAGTCATCATCGCCTGACCGGTGAATACTCTAAGGGGATGCGTCAGAAGGTGGTGGTGGCTCTCGCCCTGGCCCGCCAGAGCCGCTTGTTACTGCTCGACGAGCCGACCTCCGGCCTCGACCCCAAAGCAGCCGCCGAGTTTGGCGAGCTAGTGTGTTTGCTGGCCGGCCGAGGTGCGGCCGTCTTCATGGTCACCCACGACCTTTTTCGAGCCCGCGAGGTCGGTCACCGCATCGGCATTATGCGTTCAGGAAAGCTGGTCGACGAACTGGTCGCCAACCAGGTCGATGCGGTCAACCTCCAACAGATCTACCTGGAGCACATGCGAGGCTTGTGACCAGTCTCATCGTCAAAGAATTGCTGCAAAACCTTCGTGACCGGCGCTTTCTTTGGCAGGCCGCCCTGGTCCTGATATTGGGCATCGTAGCCGTTGTTGGTGGTCACTGGGAGCAGCAAGCGGCTCAGTCTGAACGACGGAGCTTCCAGCAGCAAGTTGACCAGCAGTGGGCCGACCAACCTGACCGTCATCCTCACCGGGTGGCCCACTACGGAACTTTCGCATTCCGAGTCCCTAGCCTCTGGACGGCTTTCGACCTGGGAGTGGATCGGTTTCTCGGGAACTCGATCTTCCTCGAGGCCCATAAGCAGAACCCACCGAACTTCAGCCAGGCGCGCCATTCCAGTGGATTACTGCGATTTGGTCAGTTCTGCCCCGCCTCCATTCTCCAGCTGCTCTTTCCTTTGTTGATCGTGATGGCCGGGTTTGCCAGCGTGAGTGGAGAGAGAGAGTCTGGCATGTTGACCATTCTCCTGAGTCAGGGCCTTTCCGAGCGCCGCCTCTTGGCTGGCAAAGTCGCGGCTCTGTTTCTCCTGAGCCTTGGGCTGGCGGCCCCTTTGGTTGGCCTGTTTGCGCTCACCCTGGGACGTTCCGGATCTGCCGATGCTGAGTTCTGGCCCCGGTTGGTCACTCTCGCAGTGAGTTATTGCCTCTATCTTCTCACCTGGGCCCTGCTGACGGTACTGGTTTCTCGTGAGTCGCGAAACTCCACCACCTCCCTGGTGGTATTGCTGGCTCTGTGGGCACTCCTGGTGATTTTTGTGCCCCGCTTACTCCCTTCGCTTGGCGAACGGCTCTATCCGTCGCCCTCCAGTCAGGAGTTCGCCGCCGCCATGCACGCTGACGTAATACGCCACGGTGATGGACACCACCACGCAGACCAGCAGTTCGAACAAATGAAGAAGGACCTGCTAGAACGCCACGGGGTCAGTCGCCTGGAGGACCTGCCGGTCAACTTTAAGGGGATCGCGATGCGTCGAGGCGAGGAGTTGTCGGCCGAAGTGTATGATAAGCATTACCGGCGCCTTCAGGAGATCTACCAGGCTCAGAACCGCCTAGTGGAATTCGGAGCCTTTTTTGACCCCCTTTTGGCCATTCAGCCGGTTTCTTCGGCCGTTTGCGCCACCGATTTTGAGCATTTCGTCGATTTTCAGAGACGGGCCGAGGAGCACCGGTTTAAGATGGTCGACCGACTCAATCAGCTTCACACCGAAGCGATCCGTTTCGAAGACGACCGGCGGCAGCGGATCTCCCGTGAGCACTGGCAAGATTTTCCGCCCTTTCGGTGGAGCTCCAGGGGGCTTTTCTGGGGCCTTTCCAACCATGGCCTGGCCCTGACGGCTCTGGTCGGGTGGCCCCTGTTGTTAATGGTCGGACTGTTCGCTAGTCAGAACTGGACCCGGGAGGACCGATGAGCGAGTGGCGACGAGAGTTTCTGGACCTGGCCCGACAGCCGGTCTTGTTGGCCTGCCTGGTTCTGTTTTTCGCGGCCGGCCTGGTGGCCATTCACTTTGGTCAAGCTTCTCGGGAGCGAGAACTCGACCAGATCTCGGCTGCTCCTCAGCTTCAAGAGCAGATCGACGAGGGCTACTACCGGACCCGCCTGGGGGAGAAGTCCTCGCTGGGTTACTTTGTCTACTTCACCCATATGGTGGTTGTGCATCACCCTGATGTTTGGGCCGCGTTATCTTTGGGACAGAGCGATTTGCAGCCTTCCGTGTTGGTGCTAGCCGCCAAAGGACTCTACTCTCGTTTATTCGATGCCGAGCTTGGGAACCCATCGGCCTGGCTGGCGGGTAACTTCGACCTGGCTTTTGTGATCGTCTGGTTGGCCCCTTTGGTCCTGGTCGGTCTCGGCTACGGCCTGGTCTCCCAAGAACGGGAGTCCGGCCAGCTCCTCCAATTGGCTGCCCTAACCCCCTCGCTTGGTGGAGTTTTCCTGCGACGCTGGTTGCTGAGAGGCGGTCTGGTCGTCGGTTTGATCGCCGTCCTATTCGGCTACGCTGCCTGGTTTTGCCAACTGCCTTGGGATAGTCGGGTTGGGCTCTGGTGGTTGGTAACTCTTACCTACCTCGGATTCTGGTGGAGTCTGATCTTAGCCTTAGTGACCGGCCCAGCCAGCTCGGTCCAGAACGCTGTGCGGCTTTTGAGCTGCTGGGTCATCCTGGCTCTGGTGATGCCGGGTCTCTTGGCCCTCGGTTTAGAGTGGAGTCATCCCCTCCCGGATGGCTACAAGTTGACCATCGACCATCGTCAGAAAGCCAACCAGGGCTGGGATCTGGCCAAAGAAAAGACCTACCGACCCTTATTTGAGCAGCACCCGGAGCTCAAGCCTCTGAGCTCGACGTTACCCGATCAGAAGCCTTTCACCTGGCGTTGGTATTTCGCCATGCACCAGGTGGCCGACGACACAGTGGACCCTCAGGTGGAGCGCCTCTTGAATGGACTACGCCACCGCCACCAAGCGGCTAGCGTTTGGGCACAATGGTGTCCACCAGGTCAAGCTCAGCTTCTCTACAATCAGGTGGCCGCCAGCGGAATCGCTTCCCAGGTCGGATTTTTGGAGCAAGGTCGTCGAGCCCATCGGTCTGTCCTCAATCAATTCTGGGAGGGACTTTTCCTGGAAGAGGAGCTGCAAGAGGCCGATTATCTGGCTCGGAGAGAACAGATTCCTGTTACGCTCTATCAGTCTCCTTCGGTGAGTCCAGAGCCCTTTTCCCGCCTGATTCCTTTGGTTCTGGTGAGTT
>CAYRFU010000411.1:0-5550 GCA_964423525.1 uncultured Burkholderiales bacterium
CCTGGCCCAGGAGCTGTTGGGTTGGAAGGCTCAAAACACCTTAACAAGCGTCGTCGAAGATGCCTATCGCTGGCACTCTCAAACGGTAACAGTCAGCTGATTCCGAGCAGCTCAGAAACCGAAAAGACCGTCTCTTGGCTGAAAAGAGGGGCTATCTCCTGACCCGGAGCGAGCAAGGTTAAACTCGAATAGGTCCAGCCGTAAGCGCCGGGAGGATATTCGGCCGGGTCCCGCCGCACCTCAAGTCTCTGCCCGGCAAGGTTCAAAACCCAGTAATCCGCCATTCCGTGCTTGGCGTAAAGGCTTGCCTTCGCGTTGCGATCAAACGAGAGAGAGGAATCGCACATCTCGATGATGAGGTCGGCCTTGTCTGGGTGACGGGCCGCCGCGTCGGCCACGGCTAACGACACCAAAGCGAAATCCGGTTCAGGTTCGCTACGCGTGCCCAGGGTCAACGGTAGCTGCACCCTAACCTCGTGGGTGTCTCCGAATCGCTTGACAAAAAGGGTGGTGAGACGGGCAATGCGGGAAGCGTGGGGTGGGTCTTTCGGACTTACGGGCAGAATCTCTCCCTCGATCAACTCGACCTTCTCGTCAGGAGCGAAGATTCCAGCCTCGATCATCCTGCCATACTCCTCCACTGTAAAGCGGCCTGGACGAACGTCGATAGTCATACCTAGATGTTCTCGCTCCACCGCCCAGAGCCCCTCCGTTCATCGATCGGCAACACTATCGCAATCAGCTCGCAACATCCTGGAAACGGCCCGTTCATCTCCCCCTGCCAAGCTAGTCGTGTGCCGATCTTAATCTTGCTCCTACTCATCCTGGTGGCTTGCTCCGAGGCCCCGCCTCCGAAGCCCGTTCCTCCGGCCAGTCAGCCGATGCGACTGGCCAGCTGGAA
This sequence comes from uncultured Burkholderiales bacterium, assembly GCA_964423525.1. Classification (GTDB taxonomy): domain Bacteria; phylum Vulcanimicrobiota; class Xenobia; order Xenobiales; family JADMJV01; genus CAYRFU01. The sequence continues at coordinate 902 of CAYRFU010000411.1, forward strand.
CGTGCAGAACCTGTTCGACGAAGTCGACGACCCCAACAACGACGAAGTTCCGTCCCCCCAGGAAGTCAAGAGCAAGCTGGCTCGACTGGCCTTCGTGCTCAAACGGCTAGAGGCTGACGTCATCGGACTGCAAGAGGTCGAAAACGAAGAGATTCTCGAGCGACTGGCCCAGGAGCTTCCCGGCTACCGCCCTATTCTGATCGAGGGCAACGACCACCGTCGCGGCATCGATGTGGCCCTCCTCACCCGGCGCCCGGTCGAGCATATCCGAAGTCACAGTCACCGACTCTTACCCTACGTCACCGGCACACCGAAAAACTACAAGTTCTCCCGGGACTGCCTGGAGGTTGAAATCGGTGGCGAACTGCCCGTGACCGTGCTGGTCAACCATTTCATCAGCAACCGCAACCCCGGAGCCACGGCCGACGCCAAGCGGCGGGCTCAAGCGATGGGAGTCGCTCAGATCGTAGCCGAGCGTGAAGGGCGGCTGGTGGCCGTTCTGGGGGACCTCAACGAGTCTTTCGACTCCTGGTCCCTCGAGCCTCTAGCGGACCTGGTCGACCCCTTCCACGGGTTACCCGAGCGCCACACTTACCTCTACCGAGGCCGACCTCTCGTGCTCGATCACATTCTCCCCAATCGTGCCCTTTCCAGTCGAGTGGTCGAAGGGTCGCCCAAAGTTTGGCGCAAGGGCGTCAAGCAGGCCAGCGACCACTTTCCCATCACCCTCGATCTCCGCTAAAAGAAATCGGCCCCGGCTTTATCGCCGGGGCCGTAGGGACGCGGTGGTCGCGTCCCGCGTGCTCATCGTTCATTCAACCCACCCACAGAGTAGCCGATCCCGCCTGATTTGTCGGCGCCAGACCGGTAAAAAGGCCGAGATCGCCCGCCAGTGGGCCAAAACCAGTCCTAGCTTGCCTCCCGCTCGTGCTCTAACCGGGTGACTCGCTCTTTCAGGTCCTCGACCTCCTGCCGAAGATCGACCCGCTCGGCCCGCAGCTCGCCAGTGCCGTGAGCCACCAGGCCGATGGCACCAATGGCTTCGTCAAGACGGTCGGCCATGGCCAGGTAGCCCGACTCCACCTTTCCCAATCGTTCGGTGACATCATCCATCCGATTAGTGGCGCTCTCGAGACGCTCTTTGACGTCAGCTAGCTCTCGCCGAACTTCAGAAAGCCCGCCTCGGACTTCAGAGAGTTCACCGGCACCCTCTCGCATGGTGATCGAAAGAAAGCGAAAGTTCGTTTCAAGAAGGTTGCGTAGCTCTTGTTCTCCCATACCCCTAAACTTCTCTCAAGGTTTTCTCTTCACCTTGAGTCCCGGCTAAAACGGTAGATCCGTATCCAGGCCGAGGGAAGGCGAGGCTGCGATTCCACTAAAATCTGACCCTCCCAGTCCTGGAAATGACTGACCAACTTCTGACGGGCCACAAAAGGATGGTTGGGCAGCGTCACCAGATAAACCAACTCCTTCCCCTCGAGCTTCTCAGCCTGAAAGTGGTCGACTGGAGTAAGCCGCTCTGGCTTGAGGCCGTAATAGAGCAAAGGTGCGGCCACCATAGACGGGTGGATCCAGATGGCAGCCTCCGGCGGAACCTGGCGCAAGACAACAGACGCCAGACGCCAGTTCGGTCCATACTGTTGGCCGTTGTAGACCACCACCACCCAGGTCACGAGATTGGCCACTACCAGGCACACCGTCACAACCCGCGGCGCCGGGAGGCGAGTGACCAGAAAACAGAGAGCCGGGATTGTCCAGACAAAATACTTGAACTCGAAGATCCGGATAGAAGAAACGACCGACAACCCGAAGACCAGCCCGATCGGAAGCAGCAGCCATAAGGCGCACAGCCGAATCTCTAGCTTCTGCCATCTCGAGCCGATCAGAACCCCCAAGCCTACCAGGACAACAGCTCCCCAAGCGATCTGGAGCGGGTCCCCAGCCGCCCCCACATCGCCAACGGACAGGCGAGAAAAAAGCTCCACCAGACCCGCCCAGCCAGGAGCCGGCCGAATCATCAGGTCCTGGGCTTGGACCTGTCCCAACAAACTTGGCACCCAGGGGAGAAAAGGCACAAAGGACCCGGCCACAGCTCCCCACCAAGCCTTCCAGCGTCCGTTTCCAAAAACCAGCACCCAGGCCAAGCCCACCGGTAAAGCAAAGAAGGAAAGGTAGTGAACCCAGTAAGAGAGAGCGCAGGCAGCAGCGTAGCCCACCAAAAAACCCGCTTTCGAAGTCTTGAGCCAGGCCAACAAAGAGGCCAGAGCCAGGCAGACCAACAGGGTCAAAAGGGCATACTGCCGGAACTCCCGACTGGCCTGAATAGAGAGGGTTGAGACCGTCAGCAGAGCCAAAGGCCAGACCATCGTTTCCTGATCGAGCTGCCAGTAAAGAGTGCTCGCGACCGCCAGCGTTAAGAGGCCAAACAGAAGCGAGGGCAGCCGGAGAAAACTCTCGCTGAGAGCTACCTTCATCCAGTAATGGTTGAAGAGGAAAAATCCGGGAGGGTGAACCTCTCCGGCGGACTTCAGGGCAGCTGGTAAGGCGCTGGGGGCGAAGAGAGAGAAGTAGAAGGTCGCCCCCTCGTCTCCAGACAGACTAGGCCCCCCTAAATCCCAACCTCTCAACACGGCTCCCACCAGGATGGCCGCCGCCACCGACAGGAGCGCGGCTCGTGTCATTCCTTCGGCGCCAGGCTCTTCACCAGCAGATGAAGATACTTCTCCAAACCGTAAAACAGGGCTTTAAAATCCGCCCCAACCTTGGCAATATTGAGTTCGAAATCTGAAATCCGGTAAGCGTCGAGGTCGAGAATCACGTTGGTCGAGGCGTAGAGCCTCGACCCCTTCACCGAGAACGTCATGGTGCCCGGCTCCTGGAGCCGGCTTCCGGCTGAGTGAATATCGAGTGTGGTCATCATCGGTCCGCCCAACATCGTTCCAAAGGAAGCCCTGGTGTTCACGTCGATGGCCTCTCTCAACGTTTCGGGATCGTTGCAAAATCTACCGAGTTCCAGCTTCAGTTGAGCCAGATGACCGCGCTGAAAGAGATAGGGCAGGTCTTTGCGATAAGGCAAGATGACCACTCTAAATTCGTCCAGGTCGCGTTGCTCGAAACAAAGCTCGAGGTTGTCTCCATGCTTGTCGAAGTCGGTCAGGCGATAGTCTCGCTCGCGCAAAGCCTCGATGACCGCTCCTCCGAACATCTCAAAATACTGAACCTTACGACGAAGGCCAACGTAGCGGTCCTGGCATTCGCGCACCAGAGTTTGAAACTCGGTCATACCTTTTTGAACTTCCTGAGGGCTTCCTCAAGCTTCTTGACCAGCTCGTCCATATCTCCGGCCAAGACATCTCGGTCGATCGTGCCCTTTCCGATGAAATAACTTGAGATCTTCTTCACCGAAGTGCTGGTGGCGTAAATGGTGTTATATTCATGGTTCACCTTGATGGCACCCAGTAGCGGCACCTTCAAAACGTTGGAGAGATCGGTCTTAAACATCGAGATCATGTCGTCGGGGTCGGCCAGCTTGTTGCGCACCTCAGCCGTGATCTTGAGAAAGCCGGCAAAACCCATCTTATCCAGCGTCACCCGCAGAGCGAACAGGACCTCGCCGTTCATCAAGAAACGGGCCGATTGCTTGCCCGACTGGGCCGAGAAACCGATCATCGGATGACCCTTTTTCACGAACAGGCGGATGATCTCGCCAAAAACGATCTCGTCTTTGCTGGTCATCTCCTCCAACCCCTGGAAGGCGTCGGAGAACATTTTCAAAATCGCCACTAGCTCATCACCCCCGCCAGATACTTTTCAAGCGACTGGTAGGTCGCCTGGATATGCGACCAGATCTTTGCCTGGTCGGCTTCGAGCGTCTTAGTGTCGACGTAATCCTTGACGTCCAAAAGAAGGGTGGTGTGGCAGTAGGCGATGGTCCCCTCAGCGTCGATTTTCATGACGCCGGGGTCCTCAAATCCCGAGATGCGGCCTTTGCCCGACAGTCCACCTTTCATCTCCGATTTGGTAGCCTTCCAGATCTTACTCAAATTCGGATAGGAACGCCCCACTCGCACCTCGACCGCCATCAAATGCCCGACCGTCTTGGAGAACAGATAGTCCTCTCCTCGTCGGTGGTCGACTCTCACGATAAAGCGGTCCCTCTCGGGGTTTGAGAACATCAGATAGTGACTGACGCCATCCGAGGTTGTAGTCAACAGAAAAAGGCCCTCGTCGAGGTGAGCCGTGACCACCGCTCCCACGAACACATCGTCTAGCCACGAATTCCGCTCGATGTCGTCGTAGCGCTCCCAGCTCGTTTCCACCAGCGAAACAAACTGGTCCTCGAGCTCCTGATCGAATTCAAAGGTTTGTTGCATAGGGGGAGGGCCTTCTGGAGAACCCCTACCCAGGCCTTCCCCCACCCGGTTCAAGCTACATTGCCGCCTCGCCGCGCCTAGACTTGCACCCCCCGGTTTAGCAGCCCGAGACGCCGTCGGGGTCCACCCCGAGTTCTCGCAGGCGCTCCTCGAGAGCCTTGCGACGCGCCGACTCCTGCTCGGCCTGCCGGGTTGCTTGCTCCGCCCTTACCGCCTCTTCGTGTCCGAGTGCTAACAGATTGCCAGACTCGTCGACCCAACGGAGCCATTCGGCCT
>CAYRFU010000412.1:0-5536 GCA_964423525.1 uncultured Burkholderiales bacterium
TTCCGTAAAGCGATTGGTGGGGGCCCCGAGGCGCGGCTAGCGAACGCTCGGCCCAACGATGAGTGCGGTCCAGGGATTGCTCGGTGTATTCGCGGCTGGCCAAAGGCGAGGTGCATTCATCGAAGGCCAAGATCAGGTCCGCTCCCAGCTGCCTTTGGATTTCGATCGAGACCTCGGGGGTGAAGCGGTGGATGGAGCCGTCGATGTAGGAACGAAAAGTCACTCCGTCTTGGTCGATTTCGACGAGTTTGTCGCGGGGGGCGACGGGTGAGGGCGAGGCTTCACCGGGAAAGACTCCGCCGATCTTGCTGACTCCGTGTTCGCGAGCCGCTCCCAGCGAGAAGGCCTGAAACCCACCTGAATCGGTCAAGATAGGACGGTGCCATCCCATGAAATGATGCAGTCCCCCCAGTTCTTGCACCAACTCCGAACCGGGGCGCAGATACAGGTGGTAGGTATTGGCCAGCACCCCTTGGACGCCTAGTTCTGTCAGGTCTCGCGGGCTCAGGGCCTTGACCGTGGCCTGGGTGCCCACGGGCAGGAATTCGGGGGTCTCGATCGACCCGTGGTCTGTGTCAATTCGGCCCCGCCGGGCCGCCGTCGGGGCCAGTCTGCTCTTGATATGGAAACGAAGTCTGGCCATGAACCTCAGATTTCCTGGGGCTCTGGCCCTGTCCTGCGACAGGAGGAGGTCGAGCCGACCCGAACCGGCGCCGATGAGTTACGCCGAACTAGGAATCTCTTCGGGTTTCGAGCAGTTGGCGAGGCAGGCCGACCAGGCTACTAGCCAGGTTCGGGCGGCTGTCCGAGAAACTGTTTTTACCAACCAGTGGAAGGTGCTCAGAGCTTTCCAGGCGGAGGGCTTGGGAGAAGGGCACTTCGCTCCCACCACGGGCTACGGCTACGGTGACCTCGGGCGAGAGCTACTGGACCGGGTGGTTGCCAGAATTTTTCGAGCCGAAAGTGGGTTGCTTCGCCATCAGTTTGTCAGTGGCACCCACGCGATCTCGGCTGGCCTTTTCGGCAGTCTCGAACTGGGTCAGAACTTGGTCAGCTTGACGGGACCGCCCTACGATACCCTAATGCCGGTGATCGGTCCGGGCAGGGGGTCGCTTGAGAGTTGGGGGGTAGGCTACCGGGAACTGGCCTTGTGCGACGGTCAGATCGATCTTGATGGAATCGACCGCTTAGTCGATGCAAACACCGGGGCCGTCTTTCTCCAGCGCTCGCGGGGGTACACCTGGCGGAAGTCGTTTGCCCTTGAAGAACTTGGGAGCGCGATGGAGAGAGTGCGACAGGTGAATCCCGTTGTCACCATTCTGGTTGACAACTGTTATGGCGAACTGGTCGAAGCCCGTGAACCGATCGAGTTGGGGGCTGACTTGGTGGCCGGTTCCCTGATTAAAAATCTGGGCGGAGGGCTCTTGACCACGGGAGGCTACCTGGCTGGTCAGGCCAGCGCGGTGGAAGGAGCTGCCCTAGTCTTGACTGCCCCCGGAATCGGTGGAGAACAGGGTCCTTCTCTGGGACACAATCGCTCTCTAGCTCAAGGTCTTTTTATGGCTCCCCAGACCGTTGGTCAGGCCTTGGAAGGAGCTATTTGGGCGGCTTGGATGATGGAGAAGGTGGGATTGGAGACCTCCCCGGTTTGGGATGAGCCAAGAACGGACCTGATCCAAGCTGTTCGACTGGGTTCACCTGAAGCTCAGCTGGCTTTCTGTCGAGGAGTTCAAAAGGCAGGTCCCGTCGACCACTCGGCTCAACCCACGCCGGTGGTGAATCCCGGCTATCGGGACCCGATTCTCATGGCCGGTGGGACCTTCGTGGCGGGGTCGTCTATCGAGGTCTCCGCCGATGGGCCTGTTCGACCTCCTTACGCCTGTTATCTCCAGGGGGGGCTGAGTTTGAGCCACGTCCAGATGGCGACCCTTCTGGCCTTGACAGAATTAGACCAGGGTGGTTTCCTTCCCTGAGGAGGTCGGCCCCGGTGTGCGAAGAAAAACCAAGCGACTGCTCGTTAGGCGGAGCGGTCTGGCTCGATGGAGGTTTTAGCCCATGGTGGTAGGTGTTTTTGATTCTGGGGTCGGCGGCCTGACCGTCGCTGAGCGCCTTTTTACAGAACTCCCAAGGCTATCTGTCCACTACTTTGGAGATACGGCACACGTGCCTTACGGGGGGCGCACTGCCCACGACGTCTCGTTTCTCGTCTGTCGAATCGCGGGTTACCTCTACTCCTGCGGCGCCCAAGCTCTAGTGCTTGCCTGTAATACTTCGTCGGCCATCGCCATCGACTCTATTCGTCGCCAATGCTCCATTCCGGTGGTGGGCATTATCGATTCGGCTTGTCGGGCAGCTGTGGAGTCGACTCCGAGCGGTCGGATTGGGGTTCTCTGTAACGCCCTCACAGCCAAAAGTCGAGCCTATCCTCAAGCCGCTCTTTCCCTAGCCCGTCGAATGGGGAAAAGAAGCCCTGAAATGGTGGTGGTTGGCTGTCCTCGGTTGGTGCCTCTGATCGAGGCGGGACAGATTCAAGGGCCCGAAGCTGTCAACGCTTTGACCGAGTATCTTGAACCTCTCAAACGAGCTGAAATCGACACTTTGGTGTTGGGATGCACCCATTATCCCTTCCTGGCCCCTTTGATTCAAGAGATGATGGGCCCCTCTGTGCACTTGATCGACCCCGCCTGTTTCGTTGGTCGAGAACTGGTCCAGTTGGGGCTGGCCGGAGGGGCGCAATCGGGTGAGCACCGATTCGAAGTGAGTGGCTGCGCGTACGAGTTTGAGCGCACTGGCTCGCGACTGCTCGGTCGTCGTCTCTACGGAACCCGCTCGGTCAACTTGGACCTCCCGGCAGTGGCGGCCTCTTAGCCTTTTAGCCGGAGACCGCTTTGCTTCTCCGTCCCCTGCGGGGCGCGTGCTCCCCACTGCGTAGCCATTTCATGGCGCTGCATTGGGCTTGGTAGGAGGTGGCTCCCTCGAAAACTCGAGGTTTGTCCTCAGTGACCTCGAGGGGTCGACCCTCTTTTTCAATCCAGGCGATCCAATTGCCGTCGGGAGCCTGACTCGAATGGAGGACAATACCTGCGGCGACTTGCAAGCCTCTTTTGCGAAGTGATGATGGCAACGAAGCCTTTCTCCTTTCCTTGGGGGAAACAGAAATTGTGTCTCTACCCCCCAATACCCCAAGGCGACCTGTGCTCATCCAGTATACCTCGCTGACTGTCTCGGATCAATCGAAAAGGAGAAAAAGTCAAGCTCTTTCAGCCGATTTTTTAGTGAGCTTGGCTAGCGGGCTGACCAGGCCGGGGTCGGCCAACAGCACCGAGTTTGAGGACTTCTCGATTTTGATGACCGTTCCGTCGTGGATTTGATAGTCTTTTTGGCCATCGGCGATCACGTAGGGACGGGTGACCTTGGTGCGATTGGTGATCTCTACGGTCGCTTCCAGGGGAAGGACTGTTGGTGCCAGCAAAGCCGAGGAGATATCGTTGGAGGTTACTAGTACCATCGCTTCCAGCATGACCACCGGTCCACCAGCCGACATAGCGTAGGCCGTTGAGCCGGTTCGAGAGGCCACGATGACCCCGTCGCCGCGAATGGTCCCGATCGGCTCTCCGCTGATAGAAAGGTCGAGTGTGAGAGTGCGGTTACTGCCTCCTACCAGGACTTCATTGAAGGCCTCGGCTTGCCAGACGACCTCGCGTCGGTTGAGGACCGTGGCTCTCAGCATAGCTCGTTCCTCGAGTTGATATCGACCCTGTAAAAGACATTCCACCGTTTCGTCCAGCTGCTCTTCGGTGGCAGCGCAGAGATAGCCAACTCGCCCGAAATTGACTCCCAGGACCGGAATGCGTCGATCGGCCATCAGCCGTGAGGCATGCAGCAAAGTTCCGTCGCCCCCTAGCGAGAGGAAGATGTCGACATCGTTACCGTCGAGCACTTGGCCCAGGTCAAACACTTCCACCCCGGCCTGGGACAGGAGGGTGCGAGCCCGTTGGCAGGCCGCTTCCGCTTCGAGATGTTGGTCGCGAAAGGTGACCCCCACGCTTGATACCTTCCGCTCGGACTCTGACATAGCGCCAGGTTTGGTCGGAAGAGCCGAAAGTCCTCCGCCAAAGCGGAAGGTGCCCTTGCCTTAAGGGCAGGGGAGTTCCCCCAGGGTGGGAAAGATGGCCGTTCTAGGAGGTTGGCCCTTGCAGTTCCCGTTTTCAGTCCGTTCTCTTGAGCAGATTCACACAGAGGTCGAAGCCGAGAAGCGACACCCCGAAGCCAAGCAATACGATCTAGGAAAATATTTTCGCCCCTCGGTCACCGTCGACGTCGTGATTTTCACGCTCCAGGAGAGGGAGTTGCGGGTTCTTCTCATCCAGCGAGGACAGTGGCCTTTCAAAGACCGCTGGGCGCTGCCCGGTGGCTTCGTGCAAGAAGACGAAGGGCTTGAGAAGGCAGCCGCCCGTGAGCTCTACGAAGAAACCGGTGTGCGCGACGTCTTTCTTGAGCAACTCCATACCTTTGGCTCTCTGAATCGAGACCCTAGAACTCGGGTGATCACGGTTTCCTACTATGCGCTGGTAGCCAGCGAGCAGATGGCTCCCCGAGCCCAAAGCGATGCCCGTGAGGCCCGCTGGTGGAGTGTTTATGAGTTGCCAGAGTTGGCTTTTGACCACGACCACATTCTCGGTCGAGCCCTGGTCCGGCTCCGCTCCAAAGTGATGAATTCCCGAGTGGCCTTTCAATTGATGCCCGAGAAATTCACTCTCACCCAGTTGCAGCGGGCTTACGAGGTCGTCCTCGACCAGAATCTAGACAAGCGGAACTTTCGCAAGAAAATTCTGGCTTCCGACGTGGTGGTCGAGACCGACGAGATGCACAAGCAAGGCCGCCAGCGTCCTGCCCGGCTTTTCCGCTTCAATCAAAATCTTGAATTGTGAGCTTAGCTCACCAGGTGGTAGCCAGCTCCGGCGACGGCACCGACGGCACCCCCGGCCACTGAGCCAACCAGATGGCCGACCGGTTCTCCGATAGCGTAACCAGTCAGGCCGCCCGCCAGGACTCCCAGTGCACCCAGGGCAGGGTGGATCTGAGTCATGAGAGGGAGGCTGGCCACCGCCCCGATTGCGGCTCCTAAGAAAGCTCCCTGGTAGCGTCCTCCATAGGCACCCACCGGTCCGCCCAAAGAGGCTCCGGCGAAGGCCCCCGATTTGGCCGCTTGGCCCAGGGTTTCTGCTTCTCTGACGTCAGCCATTTGAGCCCGCATCTCGGCACCGCTCTGGTGGAGTTCCCGGCCCAGTCCGCTGAGGAACCCTTTGGTCTGGCTGGGTGGATTAGCGGCTCCTTCAAGCTCAGCACCGTTGGCGGCATGGTAACAGACGAGTGCGCCCGCGCCGACTCCGGCTGCCAATCCTACCAACCCCCCTACAGCCGCACCCAGGAGATAGCCCTGGCTCAGTAAGGAGAGGAGGGCCGGACTAGCGTTCACCGCCGGCATAGCGGCGGCGACGAGCGGCAGGAGGCCTCCGTCGAGGACCGTGGTGGC
>CAYRFU010000413.1:0-5531 GCA_964423525.1 uncultured Burkholderiales bacterium
GGTTCACCATATCGTGTTCTACTGTAACGGCGGAGAAACTCTCCCCCACAACTGTCTCTGCCTGTGCTCTCGATGTCATAAACATCTCCACGATGGGCATCTTGAGGTTGAGGGGAAAGCCCCTGACCAACTGGTTTGGACAGATGGCCGAGGAGATCGACTCGACCGTTTCGGTGGCTATCTTTATCCAGCCACTACCGGCGGGTTCGGTCTGCTCGAAGACGGGGGCGGGGAAGAGTGGGGAGTGAAGAGCGAGTCTGTTCCGGCTGATGACCAGGCTTCCTCCGTCTGAGCTCGTCGAGCCTGTCTTTCGCGAGGGCCGTCCAAGCGCTGTTCCATCGGGGGCGCCCGAGGACGACTAATCGCTTTCAGGTGAAAGAGTCTCGGAGCGCTTGCTCTACCCGCGCGAACGGGCGTAGGTGGTCGGCGTGGATGCCGAGTGGCTGGCCGTTGATTCCACCCGATTGCCGTAACCAGGCCTGGACTTTTCCCTGGCGCTGAGGCGTGGATGCTTTGATGGGGTAAGCAAAGAGCTCTAGCTCTTCTGGGGTGAACCGCTCCGGGCGATTGAGAAAGACTGGCTCATCGACCTGGAGGCCGTAGCGACGAAGCTGGTCACCAAAAGCGTGGCCCGCGATCCATCCGGAAGGGTCAAAGTCGACCAGGGCGGCCAGTCGGACGGGATTGTTTGTGCGCGCGGCCAAGCCTTTGGCAAAAAATTCGGTGGCCACCAACGATGGTATCCCTCCAAAGATAATGTAGCTAGTCTGAAAGCGACGATGGAGATGGAGCACGACTTCCTCGAGTGAGCCCTTCTCTGCCATCACCACCCAGTCGGCTCTCTCACCCCAGGCCCGCCGGTCGGGTCGGGGTTCGGTGAAGCCGAGGTCTTCGTACACGCACAGTTTGTAATCACCCACCAAAGCGGCCAGCAGCAACTCGTAGAGAGCATAATGGCGGTCCTTGCCAAGAATTTTGAGGGCTAACCCGATATCGGTGAGGGTGGTCCAAGACAACGACTCGAAACGAACGCCGGTGGAGAGGAAACCGGCTCGTCGCAAAGCTGGAGCAACGGGCCGATACCAGAACCCCCGGTGGTCGTGGCCATAGCCCAGCTGGCGGTCTCGCCAGCGGAAGGCCTGCCAGGCCAGATTTAGGATCAAGCGTCGCTCGTCGTTGCCGAACCAATCCTTTAATCGCTTCGACCGCATCAGTTCTTCTGGCCAATCGCGCAGGCCCTCTTCGTAGAGCGGTCGGTGGTGGTCGGGGAACGGTAACTGGTAGAGGTCGACAAGACCCAGGGCCTCGGATAAAGCGTGACGGGCACCCCAAGAGATCCAGGTCGTCTCTCCGTTGAGAAACTCGAGTTCGAATCGCTTTCTTTGGGGACGAATTCGGCGAAGCTGGTCGAGTTGAAGATAGCGCCCCCGACCGGCTTTGACGAGCCAAGCTCTTCCTCCGGCTGCTTGACTGGCCGAGGGCGACTGACTCACCCGAGGGCCATCCAGCGTCTGCCAAACTGCCTCTCCTGTTCTGGACTCGACGTAAAGGACTCGCTTCCGGTCGACCCCTGGCTCAAGTTTCTCAGAGGGCGGAAGATATCGTCTGGCAGCAGGGTTGCGCCAGGTGGGTAATGGCCCAGGGCAGTGGGCCTCGCTCTGCTGCTTGGTAGGCGGACTGATGCTGGCCAAGACCTGGCTCTTCTACGGCTTTGTGGTGGGGGCACCGACCAGCTTGCTGCTCAAAAAGCGGAGCGGTCTGAAAGGGATGGGTTGGATTCGGGCTCGCTGCCAGCAGAAAGGCGTCACTCTGTGGGACCGTCAGATCTATCGGCTAAAATACGATCCAGGCTTGGAGCGAGATGTCCAAAGGCGCTTTATTACCCGACTGGACTTCCAGGGGGACGAGCTCAGGATCGAGAGCGAAGTCGGGACCTTTTTGCTCCACCCTGAAACCAGGAAGCTGACCATTCTGGACAGCCCTGACCGCACGGGAGTGGTTCCCGTCCTCGAGCCCAACCCCCCAGCTTGAGGGGCCAGAAACCGGATTGGCGCGACATCCACTCTTCCGTCTCGACCAGACGGCGCACCAGGCTTTCTTGGAACGCGCCTATCCGGAATGCACCGAAAAGCGGAGGACCACCCTGAGGCTCGCCAAGCTCTTCTGGCACACGAACTCGATGCGCTCTTGACCTTCGGGGACGGGGTTCTCGACGTTAACGGGATCGAAATCCCGAGCGAAGATTTTTAGCCGCTGGTATTACCTGGCGGAGCCAGCACAGAGGTGACGCCGCTCGGCAAAGAGAATATTATAGGATGGAAATGTCTCGTCTCGGTGTTAAGCGGTCACTCGATCGAGTCGAGATTCGCACCAGCAGAATACGCCCGGCGGCGGCTCACGCTTGCCCGGACACTTACTCCCAAGAGGCGGCCCTTCCAGCCCTCCCTCCCACTCCCGAGCCTTCCAGCAAGACCGTCGCTCCGGCTACCACTCCCGTTGCTCCGCTCCCTCGCTTTACGGGAACCTTCGAAGCCTACGAGAAACTGCGCCTCGACCGCCATTGGAAGCTGCTCAATGAACGATATGAAGCCTCCATCGGCCTGGAAGGAATGGAGGCGTCCAAGGCAAAGAACCGGGTCAAGAAGGAACAAGACAAGGGCAACACGGCTGTTGCGCCCCTACCCCCTCCTCCCCTGATGCCGGTGCAGGAAGCCCTGAAGGAGTGGGGGACTCGGCACTCCCAGTCGTTTGGCAGTCTTCTCACTCCGCCCCGGGGAAAAATCGACCTGGAGGTACGGCGGGCCCAACAATACGTGGAAGGAGTGGTCGAGCGCCTGATGGCCGGCTCGCCCAGAAAGATTAAAGTCCGAGTGAACGTATACTCGGGCAAAAGCCTGAACGCGTTTGCCCAGACCAGCTCCGACAGCTGGGATAGCAAAGGAGCAGTCGGCGCCGACCAGGTCAAGCGCAATCGGGTGGTGGCCAGCCTCAAGGAGTGCCTCGACCCGGATAGTTCCGGAGAGCCGTTCTATGAAGTGGGCATCACCGCCGGGACCCTGCGAAAACTCAAAAGCGAAGACGAGCTTGCTTTTCTGGTCGGCCACGAGTTGACCCATCTTATCGAGGGCCATACCGAAGCCACCCGCGGTCGCTGGCTCAACAGCCAGGCTCACGAGGTCGTGGCTGACGCGGGAGCCTTCCGGCTGATGGCCCACGCCGGCTACGATCTAGAGAAGGGTCTGCATCTCCTCGAGCGTCTTCATCGCGAGCACCCTCAACCCGAGATGGAGACGCTTTTCTCGGGTGTCGTCAGCGGCGCCTCAACCCACCATCACGAAGGTCCCCGACTGGCCCTGGCCCAGCTGGCGGTTGAGCATCTCCGTAGAACCCGACCAGGCACGCTCCCTCAGGCTGCTCACCAACCCCTGCCCACGGACACCCGAGTTAGCAAACCTCCCCGTGAGAAGAAGATAATCGACCAGGCCAGGTATGATCAAAACGTAGCCAAAGTGGCTCAAGAATTCTGCAAGCAGTCTGGCGTGACACCGGCGGAATATTCAGAAGAGATGAAGCCCCTCTCTTGGCTGACAGACTCCAAAGCTCTGGGGACCGCCTTTGTCAACAGCCTGGAGCTATTCCAGGACTCCTCCCTCGAGACCCACGAAAAACTCGAGCAGGCTCTGCTTTTCTTGACTTCACTCAGCTCCCGGGTACGACGGCCGATACCGGAATTCGACGCAGCCAGTCGCGCCCGCCTCACTCAATTCCTGACCCGCCACAGCCATAACGGGCAATTTCAGGCAAGCCGACTTCGCAGGCTCCTGGGCCAGGGTAGCCTGGGCGAGAACAGGGAGGCAGATTTTGCCCGGGGGGTGATGATGTCCCACGATTTTCAAAAAGCGGTTTCTGGCCTGGTGCAGTCAAAACCCGAGTGGAAAGCACTCTTGGCCCAGTTTGGCGACATGGTTAGCACTCCCCGCTACAGGGATTTTCAGGTGGGCGGACATCGCGGCCTCGAACTCGCTTTAGGACGGCTGTCGGGCAATCAGAAGGCTGCCGACACCACCGACCCGAGCCCCAAGTCGTGGGAGGCGGGAGCGGGACCACTGGATGACGAGATTCGGGAGGTCAGTCTGGCCAAATTCCGAGACCGAGTAGCCCAAGGTGTCTATGAAGACCCTGAAAGAAGCCGCGGAATTCGGGGGTCACTCGCTCCCGACACGGCCTTCAGCGCAGAGGTCGAGGCGGTCCTCAATACAGCTGTTGAAAAAGTCTTTCAGAGACAACAACAAGCGCTCGACCTGGCCTTTACTACCGACTTCTCCACCGCCAATCTCTTCCGAAGCGCTGAGGTGCGACCGCTGGATGAGAATCAGCTGAGCACAGTTCGCCACAACTTCCTGAACAATCCCAACAGGGTCATGCCCTCGGGCCGTGAGCTCCCGGAGCTTCAACGGTTTTATGGTTCGATCTTAAGCGATGATGGAGTTTCGGAGACTTTGAAGGGCCAGGTCGTAACCGGGCTCGTGAGCGTCCTCACGACGGGAGGTTTGGGCTCAAGCCCGGCCCTCGAGGGAATCGAAAAGTATCTCACCACGTTAGAGCCCGCCTCTCTTTGTGAACGAGCCGTGAGCCAGGCGTTGACCCAGGGCGTTGGCACCCACGTTCCTCCCCACCGGGAAAGAAGTTTTGAGGACCCTTACGCCTACCGTGGGCCAACCGTCCACGATCACGACTCTCCATGGATGTCGACCATCGGCTTCTGTCGGGACCTTTCGCCAAGAGTGGCCGCTCGGCTCAAGTTGGATCAGTTTGACGGCTTGCTGAGCCGAAGCCAGGAACCCGCGCGCTACCTCGACGCGGGAACCCGACTCTTTTTGGTGGACGGCCTGGCCGAGATGGACACACACCTACCCCTCGACCAGTGGCACCAACGATTTACCCAGGTCGTCGATGACCGCATTCTCAATGGCCGACCTGTTCTTCGCCAACGCCTATCGGAGCGCGTCTTCCCCAAATTGGCCAACCTGGGACGAGCTGATTTGCAAAACTGGCTCAAAGACAAACATATCGAACAGGTGCTGAGCAGCGACCACTGGGGCGAGTGTCTGATGAAGCTCGTCGACCCGGCTAGTTTCTCCCAGCCCGAGAAACTAAAGCAGCAAGTAGATGGCATCGTAAAAGAGCTGAACCTGGATAAAAAGCCGGCTTTGAGGACCGATTTCTTCGCCCGGGTTGCTGAAACGGCCAACCTTCAGCCAGCCAGTGCCAAGCTGGTCTTTCCCGACGATGACCTGAACCTGACCACTCAGGCCGAGGCTCTTGGCAAGCACGTCCGGGGCCTATCCGCCATGGTCGCGGGGAGTCGAACACGTCCTCCTCAAGAACAGCTGCAACTGGTCGACTTCATCATGGGCCGGCGGCCCGACCTACCGCCGTTTGTGGCCGAGATGGACGCCGACCTGTCCCGCCAAGGTGTGAAGGTGAGCACGCTGTTCGTGGAGGCCCAAACCAGCTTAGACCGGGCCGAC
>CAYRFU010000414.1:0-5523 GCA_964423525.1 uncultured Burkholderiales bacterium
AGACGCAGACCCGGGTGCTCCGTCAGCTTATGGTAAAGGTCCAAATGGGATTCGGCTGGTGGCGAGCCGGTCAGAATGTGAAAAGCGACGGCCCCCAGACCAAAGATGTCCACCAGATGGCCGGCCGCCTCAGCCGGTTGATGCCAGCCCCCGATGGTAGACCCGGCGAGCATGGGCATAGCGCAACACGTCGGCCAGCTGTTGAACCAGCAAGAGGCGATCGCTCAGCCCGAGTTCTTGGTCGTGGCTGGCCAGGTAGTGGTCGAGCCGCTCGGCCTTTGGGTCATAAGGAAAAACCAGGGCCGGTCCCAGCTCATGCTCGACGAAGTTATAGGGCTTAAGAATCCCCGGGTGAAAAAGAGCATCTTGCTCGTGGGGAAATTCCGTCTGGGCTACGCTGACTCACTGCTCATCGGGAACGGCCATGATCACCTCGCTTCGTGTTGATCCGGAACGGTTCCTCGAGGACAGTTGGTGTCCTCACTCAAGGGAGCGACGGCAGAATCGGGTCGTCTTCCTCGCTAAGTAGTCCGCTTTGGCCCAACTCACGGTAGGCCTGGTGAACCTCGGCCAAACGGCTCCGAGCCAACTCTTGAAATTCTGCCCCCAGGCCTTCGAAGGCCGCCGGTGAGAACTTCTGACTCAACTGGGCATAGGCACGCTCCAAGTCGCCGTGGCTTGCGCCCGCTTGCAGGCCCAACACCTTCAGGGCCTTCTCTAGCGGCTTCTCACCCTCGCCGAAGAGGGCTTCCACGTCTCGAAGATCAAGATCGAGTTGCGCTGCCAGCGAGCGGACCATCCGTTCTTCATCGGGATGGAACTCCTCATCGCACCAGGCGATTTCAAAGGCCGCTTTCAGAATCAGTTCTCGCTGGGCTTTCTCCAACCCGCGAACGGTCGCTCTGACGAGATGACCTGGTGCTCGTTCAACCCTGTAGGTAGCGATCAAAGCTTCGATCGCCTCCAATTGGCCACCGGCGTAGCCTAAACGCTCGCGAAAAAAGTCGAGCACGTGCGCTTCCTCAGTCGCTAGAATCACGCCATCTGCCTTGACCACGTCCATCAAAAGTGAGACCACAGCAGCTGAGAAATCCAAAGACTCTTCAACGACAGGAGACTCTTCCCCAGGGTTGGGTATCGGCGACTTGCTAACAGGTTGGACCGGGGCGTCAACCGAGTTGGTGACCTGGACGAGGTCAAAACGCTCCAATACAGACTGGGAGGTAGCCTTGAGGTCGTCGAGACGGACCACGATGACGTCAAGCAGTTCGGAGCGAGCCAAAGCCAGAAGGTCTTCTTGGGCCGAACTGTTTTGTAAGACCAGAAGAACCTCTTCCCCGTAGTGACGCGCCAATCGGCTTTCGGGACCAAGCTCCTCGGGAAATCTCGAATCGAGGGGTTCAAGGCTCAGTGTTGCCCACGGCTCAAGCAGCGAGGCCAGTTCTTCAAACGGGCCGGCCTCGACCAGCAGCGGAGGGTGCTCTTCGGGCCAATGCTCTGCCAGGATCTCTCGCGCCCTTCGGACCACCCGTTGGCGCAACTCAAAACTTGCATCGGGGTGAGGCCGGGCCTCTTCCACACCCAACCTCTCGATCTTTAACTCGTCGAGGCGTTGAAAGACCTGGGCCATAGCCCCGTCAGGGTCCCGGAAGAAGGCACTGCCGCGAATTCGAATAAAGCGAAGGTTACCAACTCTCTCTAGAATCGCCTGGCGCTGAAGATCGTGTTCGAGTTGCTCGGTTGGGTGGAATTGGTCACCATCACACTCCACCGCCACTCGTGCCTGACTACCGACCACCACCAGATCGACTCGATAAGCCCCGATCGGTAGTTGAGGAATGACCCGAAAACCGGCTCGGACCAACCGCTCCATCACCATCTCCTCAAAAGGCGAGTCGGCTTCGGCTTTGTTGCGCTCGATGGTCCCTTCCAGAACGGATGCCCGTTCGGCGTGCTCGACCAAAAGGCGCCGAAGGTCTTCCCCCTGCAAGTCGTTGCCGGGGTTTAGCGAGTGTACCACCCACATCTGGTTTCGGGCACGGCTCGCGGCCACGTTGTAACGTTGACGAGCCGTCTTGTTGGTGGCCGCTGTCAGGCGTAAGGGACCCCCTTCCGAGCGAGGACTATCCACCATCGATAGAAACATAACGTCCCGCTCGTCTCCCTGGAACTGGGCCGCGTTGCCGCATAACACCCTGCGGCCTTCGAATTCACTCAGGTCGACCAGCTCTCTCACAGTCTTCTCGATGAGCAGAGCTTGTTCGTCACCCACCAGGCTGATGACCCCAAAGGTGGCCCCCGTGTATTCGGGCATCTCCATACAGGCCGCCATCAGAGCGGCTGTCTCACGAGCCTCCTTCTGGTTGGTTTTGGTCCGGCCGGCCCGTTCCCCGCCAACCACCCGGTAACTCAGAGTGGGGGGCCACAGAGCCGTATCGGATTCACGCAACGGTTGGATATCGCCCTCGTAGCAAAGAGCGTTGGAGAAAGCGATGATTTCGGGCACACAGCGAAAGTGCTCCCGCAACCGGATGGTCTCACCAAAGGCCCTTTGAGCCAGGTCATAAACCGAACATTTGCCGTCGAAAAGCACCCGGTTGGGAATGCCTTGGAGATGCTCCTCGGCCAGGGCGAAGACCGCCTCCACCTTCTCGCCCACCGCCGAAGGACTGACCTGTTCGTGGTCACCGACCGCCACAATCTGCTTCGCCAAAGCCATGGCGATCAAGCCCGTGACGTCAGCCTGACTGGCTTCGTCGATGATGACGACATCGAACAGGGTCTCGCCAGGCCGGTAGCTCTCAGCCACCCGATTGAGAGGCATGATCCAAACCGGCACAGCGGTGCGACATTCTCTTAGCTTCTCCCGAGCTCGCACTTTCAGTTCCGGGGCCATCTTGCCTGTCCCTTTGCCGATCTTGCGCATCAGTTGCAGCCAGCCCTGCAGGGCTTGCCGCTCTGCATTTCCCGTGCGGTTGGTCTGATGCTTCCAGGTGAGAGCTTCGACGTAGGAGGCTGTGGTGCGGTGAAGCCGCTGTTTGAGCTGGGCCGTTTTGCGCTGAAGGCCATCGAGGTCGGTCTGCCAACGTTGCTCCAGAATCTCGGTCCATTGGCGATAGTTCCAAGCGGCTTTAAGTTCACCGGGCTTGGCGCCTTGATCGTGGGGAGGCCGCCGGCGCCTTATAACCTGAGCCCACCCGGGCGCCACCTTCTCCAGGCGGCCCAGCAGAGACGCTCTCCTCATCGCCCTCTGGCACTGGCGCTCTAGCTCGCAAAGACGCTGCCAAGCAGCCTCATAGGCCTCCGGGTCCTGTCTTTCTAGCGCCTTAAGAACGGCTTCGACTTCTGGGCTGTTCTCACCCGAGTAGGCTCGCACAGCATCTCGACAAGCCTCGACCCGAGCTTTCAACTGGTCAAACTGAAGCGAGCGGACCCGCGTTCTGATAGCCGCGGTGAATCCGTTCTTGAGACACTTATGGATGCGTAAGAGCTCCTGGTGCCTGCCCGCGTCCACGGGCACCTCGTTGACGAGAACCTCCCAGCGGAGGCCTCGTTCTTCTATCAAGCTCAAGTAAGGGCCCCAGGTTTGCTGCTGCCAGCTGAGGGCCTGCTCAATCTGCTCGCCAACTTGGCGAGCGAAACGCTCCGGCTCCTCGGCGGGAAGGTCTGGCCCTTTAAGAGGCCCAAGCTGTCGTCGCCATCGCTCGCCAAGAGCGTGGCGCAAGTGGCGGAGCTCCAAAAAAGCACGGATAGCTTGAAAGTCCTCGACCGTTTGGGGTTCTTCTCCTGAAACTTTACCAGCAGCTCGAACGGCTGACCACTCCCTCTTCGTCCACTGAGTGAAAAACCCGAACTTACCGTTCTGCTGAAGATGCTCGATGATCTCATCACACACCTCTAGGCTACGACGATGAGAGACCTCCATTTCGCCGACCTCAGGGCCGTGGGACAAGATCACCGAGCGCAGTTCAGCACTGCGCTGAGAAGAGAGCTGAATCTGATCTAAAAGTTGTTCCCAGAGCGCCTTCTCTTCTGGCTCTAGACTAGCCTGGACACACTCAAGGATCCATTCACGACCCTCCTGGAGGGGCTTGCAAACTTCGTCTAGCCTTTGGGTGAGTTCGAGTAACTCCGGTTCCTTGGCTTCCTGATGACTCCAGAGCTCCGAATCAAGACAGATACCAGCCTCCTGGAGGCTTTTCATTTCTTGCCAAATGGCCAACAGTTGACTCGGTTTGAGCAAGACGACAGAGCCGGGGAGGTCGTGCTCTAAAGCGCGCTCATCGGCCAGTGGCAGCAGTTCTTGAAGGCGGTAGAGTTCGTCGACCTCCGCCTCGCTCAGCGGGCAGACTTCTCCAGCTTGGACCGGTCCTGGAAGCCAGTCGTCTTGGCCCTTACTTTTGGCTAGACCTCGGGCCGCTTCTGAGGGCGGGGTGGCCTCCCCCCCCACGACCAGGTCTTCGTATTCGCTCCGGTGAGCGGCCAAAAGCTTTTGCTCGGTTTCCTCTAGCTGGCTCTCCAAACTCTCTCGTTCTTTTCGAAGTGCCTCACAGCGGGCCGCTAGTCCCTCCGAGTCGGTTTCTGAAAGACGATCCGCGATCGCTTTCACCGCCCCCTCTAGCTGCGACCGACTGGCCCGATCGTTGTCCAGGACAGAGACGCAGAGAGGCTGCAGCTCGGGCACGACTTTGTCGCGCACCACCCGCAAAGCTTTGGCCGTATGGCTGGTCACCAGAATGCTGTTGCCTTCGGCCAGTAAATGCCCGATCAGATTGGCGATGGTGTGGGTCTTGCCCGTACCGGGTGGACCCTGGACCAGAACGCATCCGTAGCCTGCCAGCCGACGGGCTACCCGTTCCTGTTCGGGGTTGCTCGGCATCGTAAAAAGGAGGGGCTTTGTTCGAGCGAGCTCGCGCCGCTGCTTGGTCTCGTCACACTCGGGCGGGTCGTAGCCGACCACATTAAGCAAGCCGGTCGAGAGCTCGAGGTTGGGCAGTTGCGTCAAAAACGTTTGAATCGCTTCCTGCAGACTTCGACCTCGGGGCGCCAGGAATAAAACCGGATTTCGAGTCATCGTTGGCCGGTCGTCAGAATCCGGGGCCTTCTCTTCGAGCAGTTCGCCGTTGCGCCAGATGCGACGCATCGTGCCTTGGAGAAATCCGGCTGCGGTCTCGGCCAGGGGATCGAGCGGATTGTTACGGAGCTGTTCCAGGAGGTTGGAGATGCCCGTTGTATCGGCCTCGTCGGCCTCTCTGAGAATGCTGGTGAAAAACTCTAAAGGCTCGTCGCTGTAGGAGATGGTAAAGGCCGGAATGTCAGCATCGAAAGACAAACGGCATCGCTGCAACAGAAGAGGGTGCTCGATCGGTTGGTGGTCTGTCGTCCTCCAACGAAGGAGGCCTTCGCCAAGAGTGAGGGCATAGCGCTCCCCGTCACGCTCCAGAGTGCCTTTGAGGTCGAATAATTTGCTAAAAAGTTTCTCCGCAGCGCGGGCGGGTGCCTCGGCCTGGCGCCACGCCTCAC
>CAYRFU010000415.1:0-5520 GCA_964423525.1 uncultured Burkholderiales bacterium
CCAGAGTAGCATAGAAAAAATTTCATTCCAAGCCTGCTCACCGACACCTCACAGTCTAAGTCAGCGGACCTGAACAAGACAGAATATGTCACCCAGGAAGTCCATCAGCGTTGCTGAAGTTATCGGTTAACAAGGGGGACCCCGCAGCGGCCGGAGTTCTCGTGAACGGAAAAGCGCCTCGCGATGAGTCTTCAGCAACTCATAGAACAGAACCCATTTCGAGTCCTCGACTTACCTTCGAAGACTACGATGCGCCAACTGCGCAAGGCACTCAGCAAGTTCGAAAAGAAGAAGAAGGTTGGACTGGAGGTCGCCTCTGGGTTGTCTGGAGTGTTCAGAGAGTCCGAAGAGGTGCACCAACTCACCGGCACGGTCCAAAGAATGGACAAGGATCCTGGCCTACTGGCGACTTATCGCCTGCTTTGGCCAGTGGAGTATGGTGTGGAAATCCGATTCCCCGAGGATATATTCAAGCTATCGAACGGCGACCCTCACACTGAGTTTTTAGGCCACCTCTACTCCAACTTCACTAACGAACCGAGGTCCCTAGACGCATTAGAGCGATGCCTCGACAGTTGGGTTAAGACCGTTGATGAGGGGAACCTGGCAGAGCTGCTACAAGAACTGATAGAAGCCGAAGAAGGGGTAACCTTACAGCGGGCTGAGGCGACTGTTAAGGATGCGATAGAGAACCTGGCGAACCACCTCTACACGTACGTGGCCGAGATTGCTGTTGCTGCCTGGGCGCGAGAGCCCAACTTCGCTCTCGATATCGTGTACGTAATTGTGAACTCCAGCCCAAACGATGAGGATCGATGGATAAAACCCTTGATCGAGTTGGGGAAGCAACTCAATGAGAATTTGAAAGCGGTTGACGAGGACCTACTTGCCGATAGCTCTCAAGCGCTTGCCTGTAACCTGAAGGGTCTCGCGTCACTTCTGATCGATAGAACTGGCAGCGCAGGGATGTGGTTGCGAACCGTAGATGAGTATGAAGAAGCCTGCGAGAAAATCGGTGGCCTTCAGGCACTGGTGACTGAGTTTGAGTCGCTTCCCGAGAACGAGAAAGATGGCGATGACTTTCTCAAAGCGTTGGTGGCCCTCCACATACAGAGGTCCGCCGAGCCCCAAAACACCAACGTTTCGGAACGTTGGCGAGAGCTGGTTATAACTCTTCCGAAGATCAAGCCGGACGTCCTAGAGCGATGGCTCAGGATATTGAAAGATAAGGGACCGACTTTTGTCGAGCAGAACGCTGAGCTAATTGAGTCCCTGAAGAGGCACGCGCACAGGGTGAGACAGGCCGAGGCTGCTTGTGAAGATCCGAAGTTGCCGCGCGCTGTTCGAGCGGTCGCGTCCGTCTGTCGGGCACAAATGTTAGACGTGGCCGACGAAGAGACGGCAGACATTCGCGAACTCCTCGGCCAATCGTTGGATGTTGTCCGTGCGTGCGAGAGGGGTGTCTTCCTGGAGGGGGTCGACAGAGTTAAGATTACTTATCCGGAGCTCTATGGCTTCAACGTCGCCTATTGGGGGGGTGCTGCAAAGCTCGCCGGGACCACTGCCGCCTCGGTCTCGGCCCAGGAGAGAGCGTGGGCCGGGCAGACTGGCTCACTTGCAGTAAAGCAGCCAAGCGGCAGTGGAGCAGGCTGCCTTGTAGGTCTCTTCATTGCGTTTCTTATGTGCGTCAACGGCGGTGGTGGTGGAACGGGAGGCCAGACCTCCACACATAACCCGCCGCCGCCACCCCCGCGCCAGGCGCCAGCAGACGCCGACGAGCAAAAAAAGAACCGTTTGATGGAAGAATACAAAACACTAAACCAAGAACTTGAAACTGCCAAGAATAACCTAGAAACTAGAAGTGGGCAGCTGGATACAGAGGCGTCAGCACTTCAGGAAGCTGTTCAAGAACTCAACTCGAGGAGAGACAGCGTCGATCCCTATGACGACTATGAGGTGGACGCGTTCAACGCTAAAATGGACCAATTGAGAAGCCGCGACGCCGCGCTACAAGAGAGACAGCGAGAATTCAACGAGCAAGTAGACGAGTTCAACACCGGCCTCGCCAGACTGAGAGAATTAGAATCAACCTTACGTGGGATGGGGGTCGAATGACGAAAGAAAATGCGGAACTTCAAAGTCTACCAGTAATACATCTAGTGCCTTTGATTGTCGATCTCTGGCGGCTATCCCAGGCCGATATTGATTTGGATCCGCGTGGCGGCACCATTGTCCGCCGCGCCGTCGACCGAATTAGAGAGCTGGGTTACTCGACTGAGCAGTATGAAGGTCGGCGCTATGACGAGAATCTCAGAGTCAACGTCATTGAACACCGGGGCGAACAGCAGAACAGGACCATTGTTGAGTGTCTTTCGCCCGCTGTCTTCTTCGGTGACGCTCTACTCAAACCAGCGGACGTGATCACGGAAGGGAGGTCCGAATGAAGACCGTTGACTATGGCATTGATCTAGGCACGACCAACTCTGCGATTGCCAAAATGACCAAACGAGGCGCAAAAATCATCCGGGGTAGAGACCAGTCACCGCTGATTCCCTCGGCCGTAGCTCTCAATCGCCAAGGCCAAATCGTGGTTGGGCGCGACGCACTCAAAGACCCAGACTTCACCGTTGTTTCCGGGTTTAAGCGGCATATGGGAACCACGACCAGTCTCGAGCTGAGTGATAATGAGTTCAGAACCCCAGTCGAGCTGTCAGCTGAAATTCTTAAAGAGCTCAAGGCGGCCGTAAAAAGACGGTTCGACGAGGAATTACGCCACGTCGTCATAACAGTCCCTGCAATGTTTCAACAGCCGCAGTGCCAGGCGACGTCGGGGGCTGCAAGTCTAGCCGGACTAGAGGCCGTGAGCCTTCTACAAGAACCTATCGCGGCGGCTACAGCCTATTTCAGCGAAGAGGAGCCTGAGGAAGGCCACTACTTAGTTTACGACCTTGGCGGGGGCACCTTCGACGTTTCGCTCATCAGGTTGCGCGACAACCACATGGCGGTTGTTGCCCACGGGGGTGACAATTATCTAGGGGGGCGGGAGTTCGACAGAAGGTTGGTTGAATGGGTCAAGCGGGATCTAGCAGAGGGCCTGGGCATTCTCGATGATCTGGACGGGCCCAGAGAGACTTGGATACTGAGCCAGGAATGTGAACAAGCAAAAATTGCTCTGACCGATGAGGCTTCGGCAACTATCGACCTGGGTCGGTTAGGGATTTCCGTCCCGCATCTTGAAATCGAGCGGGCCACCTTCGAAGAGCTAATTATGGACTTGGTCGAGAAGACCCTGAGATTGACTTGCGACCGACTAGAGTCACAGGGTCTCAGCACAGGGGATTTAGAAGGCGTAATCCTGGTAGGTGGTCCCACGCAGATGCCCATTATCCGCAGGCGGCTGAAGGAGGCCCTCGGCGTGCCGATATTTCTTGAGCACGACCCTATGACCGTCGTTGCAGTTGGGGCAGCGATCCATGCGAGCAGGCTTGTTGTTGACCAACAATCTGAGTCCCCAGTCGGTTCAGCAGATTCGGTCGAGCTCTCTCTCCATTTCGCGACGGTTTCTCCTGATGACGAGGTCTTCATTTCTGGAAAGGTAGCGGATGACCGCCATCTTAACAGCGAGGTAAGATTCATCAGGTCGGGTGGCGACTGGGAGACTGGCTGGATAGCGCTCAAGAACGGTGCATTCGTCGCAGAGCTGTCGTTGCACCAAATGGGCGTTACCGAGTTCCAACTGCAGGTAAGATCTTCAACCGGCTCACAGATGCCCGCGACGCCACCTTCTATATCAATTCGGCACGGAGTCGAGTCTGCGAACCCGGTCACGCCATACAAATATGGCGTGATGCTCGAAGATGAGACCACCGGTTGGGTAATCGATCATACTACTCCCCTACCGGCCTATGGCTGGAGAGTCTTCAAATCCACCCACCTAGTGCGAGCGAACACTTCCGACCGGCTGAACATCTACTTTCTCGAGGGGCTGAGCCGCGAGGCACACGACAACGTTAAGGTGGGTGAACTCGTCATCTGTGGCGAGGAGTTGGAGAGGTCCCTCCCCGCTGACCAAGAGATCGAAGTCCGGCTCTGGATGGACCAATCTAGAATACTCAAAGCCAGGGTCTATGTGCCGCTGGTAGACAAAGAATACGAAGTCAGCTTTACTAGCGAAATCAAAAAGACCGACGTACCAACACTAAGAGCCTCCGCGGAGGTGGCACGAGAGATCATTAGCCAGATAGACGCAGGCGCAGCCGACGTAACACATATCGAAGCCGAACTAACCCACCTCGAAGCCGCTATTGAGAAGGTCGCGGCCGGTCGAGCAGAAGTTGGTGAAGAAGAGCGGATCGAGAAACAGCTCTCCGATCTCAAAGCCCATGCCCGCCCACTGGGCCATGCGAATAGGCTTGAGATTTCGTATGACGAGGCGTTGGGGTTCCTCGAAAAAACGGAACGGGTCTGTGAGATCGCAGAAGATGCTCGTGGTCTACGTGTTGTAGAGCAACTTCGACGCGATGCGCAACAGAGCTACCAAACAGAGTCTGTTGAGGGTTTGAAGGATGTATGCTCGAAAGCCAGGGAGCTGTTCATGTCTCACTACGCCCAAACGCCCCACTTTTTCCTCGGATTCTGTGAATGGTTGGAGTCCCGCGAGCAACACGCTTCCAACAGCTCAGCTCTCCACAGCGCCATTGGACGTGCTCGCGAGGCTGCCTTAGGCGGTGACATCGAGGGTGCCCGAACTTTCTGCGCGGAGGCGCTCGCGCTTCTCCCTGAATCAGACCAAGCGGAATCAAAGAGCCGCAACTTTAGCCCGGGACTCAAAACGGCCTAGCGCCCACGGCGCCATCCAAACCCGAGTGCCATTCAGCATGCAATCACAATCCGAAAGCTGCTCAGACCCGTCGAGTCCAGGACCTCGGACCCCAAGGCTTCTGCCTGAGATACAAGATGCCTGGATAAATGGACTTCGACCCAGAGAATCCTTTGTATTTTCATCCAAGAGTCACAATCGATTTAGGGGTTCCAGTTCCACCCATCATCGCTCGTCTCACTCGGGGATCGAGCCTTGGTTCGGATGCCGGGATACCGTCAAAAGAAGAAGAAGACTACCCTATGCACGCGAGTTGTAGGGCGATATTGGTTTCGCTCCTCCTTCTGCTCATCTCGTATCCAAGTTGGTCAGACGAGATCCAGGTGCCTATTTCCAAGCAAGGTGGCGTTTGGGTTGCTGACGTAACGCTCAACGAGCGGGTAACACTTCCTTTCGTGATAGACAGTGGGGCAGCGGAGGTACAAGTGACACCCGACGTGGTGATGATACTTCTGCGCAGCGGGACGATTTCGGAAGCCGATTTCTTGCCAGGTGGCGAATACCGACTCGCCGATGGCTCAACCACACGAAGCGCACGATTCAAGATTCGGACTATGAAAATAGGTGAAGCGGTCGCGCGCAATGTTGTGTCTTTCCGATAACTGTACCTAGATGGGAATCAGATCGTGCTGGTAGGCTCT
>CAYRFU010000416.1:0-5506 GCA_964423525.1 uncultured Burkholderiales bacterium
CCAGTTTGAAACTTCGACCGCCCTCGTGACCGTGTTGGAGGCCGAAGAGCTTCGGGAAGGCCCCCAGACCCGAGCGATGGAAGCCGTTCTCGCCAAGGCTTTCAGTGAAGAGGACTGGGCTGATGGGAACGCGCTGTTCCGATTCCTCTCGACCAAGCCCGACCTCTCCGAGCGGGAAGCAGCTGGCATCGAGGATCGGCTCAAAGCCGAGGGCATCGACTCCTACGAAGTGATTGTCGGCTATATCGACGACCACGATAGTGAGCGGGCCGTCACCGGCGAATTGTTGGAAGAGTTGATCTTGGCCGAGGCTCGAGTGGCGACAGGTGGCGCGCGCCATCTCAGCGAGGCCCAAACCAGCCTGGCCAAAGTGATGGCCGAGAAGGGGGCTCAATACAACTACAGCGAGGGCGGCAGTGCGATTCTCGAGGCAGCCCTCGAGAATCCCGACTTCACGGAGCATAACCTGGCCGTGATAGAGCACGCTTTAGCAAGCGAACAGGACCAGTCACAGTTTCTTGAGCTGGTGGCTCGCGGCCCGGGCCTGAATCAGAGCCAGGCCGAGGCGATGGTCGCTCTCTTCGATGCCCACCAGCAGATGCTGGAGCAGATCGCTAACCATGACGATAATACCGCTTTCGAGAAGGAAAAAGCGAGACATCTGGTCCTCCAAACCGAGACTGTGACCGAGGGTCACAGAAGTCTCTTGACCGGAATGCTGGAACTGTCTGATCAATATGGGCATTGGGACGGGGCCACGGAGTTCTTGAAAATCGGCCTGGCCAATCCAGACTTGAACGAAACCCAAGCTGAGGTGGCCAAGAAGTTGGTGGAGATGAGCTCGCAACAACAAGCTCTTGGGATTTTTGCTCGAGCAGAACCCTCTTCTACTTCTTCCAATGCGGCCACGGCCAAGAGGCTCCTGGCCGCCACTGATTTCAACGAGTACCAAGCTGAAGTTGTGTCGGCCGTTGGACACGTGATGGACGACTCTGTCTCCTGGCATTATGGAGGAACGGTGGTGGATATCACTCTCAACGCCGAGCACTTCGGGCCGGTCCATGCCCAGCTCGGCAAGGCCTTTGTGGCTGAACTGGCTGGAGGCAGTAATTCCTTCAATGGGGAAGTGACCTACAGGGAGATCGTGCAGACGGAGGGGTTGAACCAGTCCCACGTCGAGCTCTATCAGGCTTTGGTCGAGCTTTCGGTGAAATACCCTAAACGGTGGTCATTAGACGAAGCCTTTAGCGTGGCTGTCAAGAACCCCAACTTGTCGCCCGCGCACGTGCGGACCGGCCTGGCTCACATTAATTACTCAGAGCGAAACGCTTTGGAGCTGTTGGCGGCTCCCCAGTTGAGTGCCGCTCAGGCCGATATGGCCGAAGCTTTGGTCAGCCTGTCGAAGGAGTGGGACTCGGGACTGATGGCCGTCAAACAAGTCCTGGCCAACCCCTACTACAGCCCCAAGCACGTTCAAGTTGGAGAATACTTATTGAATCTTTACGACAAAGACTACATTGGTAGTTCGCGCCTGGACGATGCTTTGACGTTCCTGGCCTGAACGCGTGAGCCAACTCAAATTAGAAAGACCAGGCTATTCTCAGACTTCGCCGACTTTGTCAAGTACGATCTGAGTAATATCATCGACGACGCTGCTCGGGAGTCCGGAGAGCCGTAAATTGTAACAGGAGCCAGAAATGACCATTCGAAGTCTCTTTTCCATCTTGGAAAGGTCTTGGCAAGCTCGCAGCCTTCGGGAGGGGCTTAGGGAAGGCGCATCACCTCAAACAGGGTCTTGAAGCTCGCGAAGAGAAGCGCCCCTGATGATATCCGAGGGAGCCAAAACCCTTCTTTTGATCGGGTTCAGCGAGGCCGAGCGAGCCCAGCTGGAAGTGCTTTTCCAGGGTGTTCTAGTGGAACGATGCGAGCGAGCCTCAGCAACCGAGCGAGCAGCGAAAGGCACTTACGCTCTGGTTTTTCTCGACGGTCGGGACCACTCTCAAGAGGTTTTGACTTTGGCCTCTGAAGTGACCGGCGTGGTGAACCCGCCCCGGCCCATGTTCGCGGCCGCCCTCGCTTCAGAAGATAGGAGTCTGGTGTTCGAGCTGGTCAAGCGAGGGGTGAGCCGCCTGTTCTATCACCCTATCGACTTTAAGCAGCTGGCCCGGCAGCTGTCCTGGATGTTACGGCTGGAGATGCCGGCTGTTCGACTTTTTCAAAGTGACGAGAGTTCCCATCAGCTTGAGGTCAGAGAGAATCAGAAACTGCAGGAGATCGTGAAGGTTCGGGCCCGGAATCTCCTCGAAGCCCTGATTACCCATACCCAGAACGGTGCTCTCAGCCAGCATCAAGAGGAGTTGAGAGGCGAAATTCATCGCTGTGTGGGGAGTCTTGGCTCGTTTGGCTATGTCGACTGCTCGGCCATGATGCGCAAGATCGAAAATCTCTTACGCCAAGAGCAGCCCCTCAGCCCCGAGCAGAATCAGGAACTGTTTCGTCTCGTCCGAGCGACGGTGGAATTCCTTCTAGCCCCTGAGATAAATCGGAGCCTCGTTCCCCAGGCTGTCTCTCTTCCCACTGTAGCTCTCTCTTCTCGCGATGAGGATCTGCGGACCGGGGTTTCGACCGAGGCTTTACGATGTGGCATTCGAGTTCTCGATGTCCGGCTCGAAGAGCTGCCCAATCTGCTGAAGAGCGCCAGGCCTGAGGGAGTTGTGGTCGACCTCGAGGGGCTCACTCCACGGGAACACAGCGCCTTGCGGGTGGTGTTGCCGGGGCTGACGTGTCCGGTGGTGGCCCTGGCTCGTAACCCTTCGCTTGAGGAGAGGGTGAAGGTCGCGTCGGCCGGTGTCTCGGCCCTTCTCGAAAAACCGATCGACTCGGGGCGGCTGCTGGAGCAGCTCCAGGAGCTTCTCACCATTCCGTCTTTCACCCGCATCGTGGCTCTCGACGATGACCCCGTTTTTCTGGCTGGCCTGGAGTCGATGCTGCTGCCACTCAAAACGCAGTTCACCCCGTTGTCCGATCCAGAGGAGTTGTGGGAGGCTCTCCAAACGCGCAATCCCGATCTCGTCATCCTCGACATCAACCTGCTCAAACTCGATGGAATCAAGCTCTGTAAAGCTTTGCGAAACGATCTTCGATTCGCCGAGAAAACGATCATCGTGATGACTTCGACCCTGGATGCTGAGACCCGCCGGCGAGCCTACGAAGCGGGGGCCGACGACTGTCTTTCTAAGTCTTTAGGAACTTTGGAGCTGCGAACTCGTATCGCAACCCGTTTGAGAAGGGCCAGAGACACCCGCAAGACGGAAGAGGATGAGCTCACCGGTGTGATGACCAGGGCTCCCGCCATCAAAGCGATTCGTCATCTAGTCAATCTGGGGCGACGTCGGCTCTTTCCGGTATCGATGGCCGTCATCGACCTGGACAAGTTCAAGTCGATCAACGATACCTACGGCCACCCCGTCGGGGATGAGGTCCTTCGCCACACGGCTGCTTTGCTACAAGAGTCGTTCCGGGCCGAAGATGTGGTCAGCCGGTGGGGTGGAGAAGAGTTCGTGGTGGCGATGTTTATGATGACCAGGGAGCAGGCTGCTCGTAGGCTAGAAGACGTGATCGCTCGACTCCGCCAACACGAGTTTTCGGTGGGGCCCACGAAGTTTTCCGTGTCTTTCAGTGCTGGCGTGGCCCAGTTTCCCGATGACGGCCTGGAACTCGAGGTTCTCTACAAAGAAGCCGATAAAGCCCTGTATCACGCCAAAGAGTCGGGGCGGGCTCGGGTGGCCACGGTGTCGGCGGTGGAGGCCAGCAAAGAGACGCTTTCGAGCCTGATCGATGTCGTGCTAGTGGAAGATGACGACCCTCTGGCCGAAGTTGTGGTGGCTTCCCTCGAGTCTTTGGAATATAGTGTTCGCTGGTTCTCCGATGGCCACGAGGCCTTAGCCCATCTGTGTGGCAGCAACCCTGCTTTAAGGGCCCGCGTCTTACTCCTCGACCAGGATCTACCCGACATCACCGGGCTTGAGATTCTAGAGAAGTTGAGTCAAAACGGGGTGATCAAAAGCTCTAAGGTGATCACGGTCAGCGGCCGCATGAGTGAAGACCAGGTGGTGGCCGGATTTGAGCTGGGGTCGGTCGACCACATCACTAAGCCGTTCATTCTTCCCGTCTTGATCCGCCGCATCGAGAAGGCTCTCAGCGAAATCGATTGATCACTTCTTGGGCCACTCCGAGTTGAGCTAGAAGCCCTCGCAGTCGACCCGGTAGGGGGCAAACCAGGTCCAGAGGCCGGTCCCCTTCAGGATGGCTCAACTGCAACCGCCTGGAATGGAGCATCAGCCGCTTCTGACCGGTGTTGGCAGTGAAGAGCCGGTTGTGTTCCTTGCTTCCGTGTTGGCGGTCTCCGATGACCGGATGACCAAGGCCGCGAAGATGTCGGCGAATCTGGTGATAAATGCCAGACCCTGGCCGGACCTCGATCAGGGCGTATCGGGCGGTAGGGAAGGCCTCATTCGTCCAGGGTAGCTCCAGGGAGGCCACCGTTTCGTAGTGGGTGAAGGCCGGTTTGCCGTCGAGAGAGCGTTCGATCTGACCGCTCCCCGGCCAGCCCCGAACCAGAGCCAGGTAAGTTTTTCTAATCTGTCGATTCTGGAAGGCCAGGCTCAGGGCTCGAGAAGCCTCGCGGGAACGGCCCAGGACCAGAACTCCGGAAGTGCCCCGGTCGAGTCGGTTGACAGGGTAGACCTCAGGCCCAAGCTGGTGGCGAAGGCAAGAGAGAAGGGTGTGTTTGTCGGGGGCCTGCTGCGACCGGTGAACAACCAAACCCGAGGGTTTATCAGCGGCCACCAGAAACTCGTCTGAATAGAGGAGGGGGATCGAGCGAGGCATCGGGGCCTTTTCTGGCTCGGAACTTTTTGGCCTCCGGCGCGTTGCTAACCATAGATGAAGAGAATTCTGCTGATAGCCTCGGTGGTTTTGCTGGGAGCCGCCTTCTGGCCCAACCAGAAGGGCGAGGCACGGGTGGTTGAGGTGTGTCGGTTGGCTCTCTCACCCCAGGGCGAGTTCCGGTTCAACCAGTTCCCGAACCAGCTTAGCCCTAGCTCTCTCACCACGGTCTATTTGGCCTCCGGCTGCTTTTGGGGGGCCGAAAGCCTGGCAGGGAGCGTCCCAGGAGTGGTGGGGACTCGGGTCGGGTTGGGAGGAGGGACCACTCCGGAGCCGACTTACGAGCAGCCCGGCGATCATCGGGAACTGGTCGAGGTCACCTTTGATCGGTCCGTCCTGTCGACCGAAGGTTTGTTGAGAGCTTATCAGCACCGGTCGGCAAAACTTTATGCCAACCCGTCGTTCTATCCCGTCTCAGATGAGCACCAAAAATACTATCTCAGGAGGGCGGCTCCGGTCTACCGCGAGTTTATTCGCCACAATGGGCTGGACTCGGCTACGGCGGTGCGGGTGAACGGCTACCTGGGGGGGTATGGGGGGCGTGGTCAGCTCGACCAGG
>CAYRFU010000417.1:0-5461 GCA_964423525.1 uncultured Burkholderiales bacterium
CAGTGGCCTCCGTGTTATAACACTTCTTCCTCGGCCAGTCGAATGTCAACAGGCCTACGAGGCCGAATAACAGTGGTAGCAGCTGGGGTGGAAACGTGCTATAATGGGTCGACTCATCCAACAGCGTGAGAAAGGGTTAAGTCGGTGCCCGACGATTACAGAAAAAAGATTGACGAGATCCGCCAACGACGCGGACGGGAGTCCTACTCCAAGCCTGGTCAGCAACAGCCGCCTCAGCGGGACGTCCCCGGATTCGACCCTAGTCAGGGCTTGGGTGCCCGGCCCCGCGCGGCCGTGTCGGCCGTCGGCCTCGAACAGGTTCAGGAGGTCAACGATGCTCCTAACCTCATGGAAGGGATCAAGAGCCCCTGGTTGCGTGACCGGGTCACGCTCAGCCTCGAGGGCCAAATCGCGATGATCGAGCAGCGCACAGCTCAGAGGGTCAGCACCGCTGACCTGGGTTACACCAACCGAATTCCGATCCTGGGCCTTCGCCCTGGCATGTTCGTCAAACTTGAGCCCCCAGGCACCTACCGGCTCACCTATCACAATCGCTTCTAGGACTTGAGAGCAAGCCTTTTCCTGGTAGTCCTTTTGGTATTGTCGGCCCAGGCCGACTCTTTTCGAGAAGCTAATGAGCATTTACGAGAAGGCCGTTACGAGCAAGCCTTTTCCCTCTACCAAAGCTATCTCGAAGTCCGTCCCGACCAACCTTTCGCCCTCTACAACGCGGGCTACGCCTCAGAGCAGCTTGGACGCAAGAATCAAGCTCGCGAACTCTATCAGCGAGCCCTGGAGCACGCTCCGCCCGAGACCAGCGTCTTAGTCCTGGCCAACCCCGCCGCCGACAAGTTTCTGTTCCGCCTGAAAACGATCGATCTGTTTCGTCATCGGTGTTTGACCCGATTGGCTCAAACCGATAGCAACGGAGTCGAGCTCTTTCAATCCGCCCTCGAACTGGCTCCGCCGGGTGAACTGGAGGCCCACCTGGGGCTGGCCCGACGACTGGCCACTTTGAAGCGGCCCCAAGAGGCTGCCCACTACTATCAGTTCTACCTTGAAAACGCTATCGAAGCGACCGGCATCCCTTCTCAACTGGCCGTCTGGGGCCCAGATACGGTAAGGGCCGGGGGTCGAGATTTCCTCAGCCTTCAGTATCGGGTCTCTCCTGACCGTCGAATAACGACCATAGAGGGCTACGATCTCGGTTTCAGCCTACCTGAGAATTCCTACGGCATCGAAGTCGATCCCGAAGGGATTGTGCGAGTCCACCAGTTACGCACCGGCCTTCAAGTGGCGGTGGGTCAGTTCCGAAAGAGTGGAAAATCAAAACTGCTGGTCGGCTATCGTTTGGTTCATCCTGAGGTCGGTGAAGCCTGGAATGAATTACTCAAGCTTGAGGCTGGGTTGGCTCAGTTCGTCCTCGATAGCCCCTTTCAAGGCCTCCAGGAGAGAACCCATCAGCTCGAACAAGCCAGGTCCGGATTTTACCAGCAGGTGAGGCTGGCAGGGCTGCTTTTTGCTAGGGAGCCCCAGCGTGCCTCCGAATTTTTCCGGCAAGCCTCCCGTTCGGCCCCGGACCTATGGGCGGTTAAGCTCAATCTGGCCGCCTCGCTGGCCCGTCTCAAGCGGTTTCCGGAATCGATTGAAGTCCTGAAGGCCGCCCCCAAGAGCCGCTCGGCCAGAAAGATGCATATCCAGGCTTTGGCGAGTTCCCAACAGCTCAACCAGGCTCTGGAAATCCTGAGAGAAGCGGTCGCCGATTTTCCTGACGACCCCTACTTTCCGGTCGCTGCGGCCGAGGTGCTGGCGGACCTCGGCCAAGAGTCGGCCGCGCTGGAGATGGCTCAAGCCACCTCCCAGCGATGGCCTCACCTGTTTGCGCCCTATGCAGTTCAGGTCAAAGTCCTAGGGCGAACGGGCCAAGTCAAAGCTCAGCTCGAGCTGCTTGAAACCATGGCCACTCAGGGACCTGAACGGGAGTGGGCGACCAATTTCCTGGAGGCAGTTCGAGACCGTCTAAGGTAGCTTGAAGGTGGCTTTGACCATCAAGTGGTCGGAAGCGGTCGAGGCCCGAGGATGATGAAGGACTTCGGCGCTCACGAGGTCGTCTGTCATATGCTCAGGGAACAGGACGTAATCCAATTGACGACGGGGCCGACGCGCAGGCCAGGTGTCGCGCTCCTCCCAAGCCTTTCCCTCAAGAGGATCGACCAGGGCCGGATCGCCATCGCGGATCAGGCCCACCGTATCCGACAGAGGAGAATCGTTGAGGTCCCCGGTGACCACGAACCAGCGGCTGTCAAAAGGCTTCATCTCCTCTTCCACCACTCGCCGCAACTCGGCCGCCTCGGCCATTCGCTGAGGCCGAGACGATTCTCCGCCTCGTTTCGACTTAAGATGAGCGGTGTAGACTGAGAAGGGGTATTCTCCCACCTCGAGGTCAACCCGGAGAAGGTCTCGGCGGAATTTGGTCGTGCCTCCCTCAGGAAGGGGAAACTCGTTGTCTTTATGACTGACCACGTCAGTAACGGGAAACTTGGAAATGACCGCCACGTCGATCCCCCTGGCATCGTTACCCTCGACCAGCACGGCGTGCTGATATTGGTCTGGTAGGAACTCCTCGAGAAAGGTCTCCAGCACCTCGAGATTCTCGACCTCCTGAAGGGCTACCACATCGACCTGACTGTCGAGCAACACCTCGGCCAAAGCTTCGAGTTCCCGCTGAGGCTTCTCGGTCGTCCCGCGGGAGGGGTCCTGGTCGTGTTCATCAAATAAGTTTTTGACGTTGTAACTGCCGAATGAGACAGTTCCGTCCTCGGGGCCCTTGGGTGGGGCCGACACGGCGCTCTGATAGAGACGAACTCCGGGAGCGCTTGCGAATCTTTCTACGGCTGTGAGCGGCATCGCTTCCTCCTCTTTCTTATCGCCAACATTCCACACCATCCAGGCCGACTTGTGACTTATTTGTAAACAGATCCGGTTTTCCACTCTTGACTAGAACAGTTTTCCCCAGATCGCGTTCCGATCCCAGAGTCTTGGGGCGTTCGCCTTGTGGAAAACCCAAACACTAGATATAGGGGCGTAGAATTATTTTCCTACCAAGATATGGTGCTTTTCGATCGTTTTTCGGTTGACAATTAAAAAATTGAAGATTATTATGGCTATGTTGAAATTTCATCAACACTCGAGCACACCGCTCGCACTTGTTTCAAAAACATTAACCACCCCATCTGGGAACACAACACAGGGAGGCATCGTCGTGGCAACAACTAAAACTCGTCGTAACGGAACGGCAAGACCGGTCAAAGTGAAGGAAGAGAACCCTTTGGTGGAATCCAATCAGCTCTCGCCCCTGGGCGAAAAAATCTTTCTTGATCGCTATGCCTTGAAAGACGGCAAGAAAGAAACCCTCAAGCAGGGTGACACCGTGGTGGCGGTGGTCGACCCCAAGACCGGACAGAGAGAGATCGGCAAGGTGAAGTCGATTATGGGACAGATGGTCACCGTGACCCTCCGCGACGGCGAGGAAGTTGAGCGAGCCCTCGAGCACATCGACAAGCCGGTTGAGACCACAGTCGAAGAACTGATGGATCGGGTGGCCAAAGGGGCTGCGGCTGTCGAGAAGGCCGAAAACCGCGACAAGTGGGAGAAGGAGTTTCGCAACCTCCTCGAGGGCTGGAAGTTCACTCCGGGCGGTCGCATTCTGACCGCCTGCGGCACCGATCAGAACCTGACCTTCTACAACTGCTACGTCATCCCGAGTCCGGTCGACTCGCGCGACGGCATCTTCAATACTCTGTCCCAAATGGCCGAGATTATGAGCCGCGGGGGTGGCGTGGGCATCAATCTCTCGAGCCTGAGACCTCGATATGCCTACGTGCGCGGTGTCAACGGCCGATCTTCCGGCTCGGTCTCCTGGGGTGGCCTCTACTCCTTCGTGACCGGACTGATCGAGCAGGGAGGATCCCGCCGCGGCGCTCTGATGCTGATCCTTAACATCTGGCACCCTGACGTTCTGGACTTCATCAACAGCAAGCGAGAGATGGGGAAAATCACCAATGCCAACATCTCAGTCGGAATCACCGATGACTTCATGGAAGCCGTCGACAACGATGCTGATTGGGAGCTGTGCTTCCCTGACACCACCGACCCGATGTATGAGACCGAGTGGAAGGGCAACCTGGACAAGTGGCGGGCCAAAGGCGGCAAAGTGGTGGTTCATAAAACCGTTAAAGCTCGCGAAATCTGGAACCAGATCACCGAAAGTGCTTGGGCCTCGGCTGAACCCGGTATGTGGTTCGTCGACCGCTCCAACAAGATGTCCAACTCTCACTACTACGACAGCGGTGACTTGATTTGCACCAACCCCTGCGGGGAGCAACCGCTGCCGGCCTGGTCGGTGTGCAACCTCGGTCATATCAACCTGTCTCGTTTCGTCAACGGCAATGACGTGGCCTGGAATCGTCTGGGCCAGTCGGTTCGGACCGCCGTTCGGTTTCTAGACAACGTCATCGACGCCACCCCCTACTTCTTTAAGCAGAACTCCGAACAGCAGAAGAACGAGCGACGAGTCGGTATGGGTACGATCGGACTGGCTGAGATGCTGCTCCGCCTCAAGCTTCGCTACGGCTCATCCGAATCGGTCGAGTTCATCGACAGGCTCTATCGCTTCATCGCCGAGGAGGCCTATCAAGCCTCCATCGATATTGCTGAAGAGAAAGGCTCCTTTCCATACTTTGAGGCCGAGCCGTTCTTAGAAAGTGGCTTTATGAAGCAGATGCCGGAAAAGATCCGCCAACAGGTGAAAGAGAAAGGGATCCGCAACGTGACCCTACTCACCCAGGCTCCGACAGGAACCGTCGGCACCATGGTAGGAACCTCTACCGGCATCGAGCCGTTCTACTTCTGGAGCTACTTCCGCAAGAGTCGCCTGGGAATGCACGAAGAGAAAGTGGGCGTGGTCGAAGAGTGGCAAGCCGCTCACCCTGGCCAAGAGCTTCCTGACTACTTCGTGGCCGCCATGGACCTAACTCCCGAGGAGCACGTTCGAGCCCAGGCAGCCACCCAGCGCTGGGTGGACTCGGCCATCTCTAAGACTTGCAACTGCCCGGCCGATTACACTATCGAGCAAACCCGAGAGCTCTACGAACTGATGTATCGCCTGGGTTGCAAGGGTGGCACGATCTACCGTGACAAGTGCCGGGATGAGCAAGTCCTCCATCTCAAGGAAGAGGAGGAAGAGAAGGCCGAAGAGAGCCCGGCTCCCGTGCCTGTCCCGGCTACGGCTGGGCCGAAGGTTCGCCCTCGACCTTACCGGCGCTATGGCGCCACCATCTCTAAAGCCACTCCCGCCGGCACCGCCCACGTTACTATGAATGACGACGAGGAAGGGCGTCCTTTCGAAGTGTTCGTCGACATCGGTAAGGGCGGTAGCGACATCAAAGCGATGGCTGAAGCG
>CAYRFU010000418.1:0-5456 GCA_964423525.1 uncultured Burkholderiales bacterium
CCTGGGGGGCGCCGCTGTGGAACCGTGCATGAGTGGTCACAGGGCGGCGCCCCCGGCCAAGCCGGTCCAAGCCAGCCAAGTCGGGCCAAGCCAGCCAGACCGACTAAGCCGACCCAAGCTAACGCAATGGAAGGATGTTGTAGATGGTCACAGGAGGGGCGAGCGACTGGCCGTCGGCGGGGGACTGCTGGATAGCTCGGACGACATCCATCCCCTCGACCACCCGACCAAAGGCCGCAAAGCCCTGGCCGTCTGGGTTACGTTGGCCGCCAAAGTCGAGTTCAGGCTGAGCCCCAACACAGATGAAAAAGTCGGAAGTGGCCGTGTCAGGCCCCAGTCTGGCCATGGAGATGACCCCGTGACGATGGCTCAAGCCCGTCTCGCGAGTGCGTTCCAGGGGAACGGGGGCAAAGTCCTCGGTGCCCGGGCGCGGACCAGCCTGAATGACCTCGATCTTGACCTTATTGTCAGGTTGATTATGAGGGGTCACAGTTCGATGAAAACGACCCTCGCGATAGTGACCTGCTTTCACATAGCGAAGGAAGTTGCGAGTGGTCACCGGGGCCCGGCGAGCGTTAAGTTCAACCTCGATGTCGCCTAAGGAAGTCTTGATGACGACGCGAGGAAAACCCTGAGGTGACAAATCAAGATGCTGGCTGACCAGCTTATAGAGGGGCTCACCACCTTCAAAGCGCACCAGGAGCTCCTGCACCGTGGTTTCATCCAGAGAAAGAGCTAGTTTGCGAAAGAGAGGGCGTAGAGAGGGGTGGCGCTCGAGGGCCTCAAGGCGGATCAAGGGAACGGCGTGATAGGGAGGAAAGAACTCGAGGTCATCGGTCAAGACCTCAACCTCTCGAGTGAGAAGCCTGGGGTCGGTGGAGTAGGTCTCGAGCAGGTCAACGTCGTCCGAGTCGAGCGCCTTCCAGGCCTGGTCCGGCTCCAGTGAAGTGGCCGAGGCTAGCTTTAAGCCGTAGGTCCGCTGGAGGCCAGGGTAACCGTCCTGGCGCAGGAAGAACTCATTACTGAAAGCCCCTCTCAGGTCGCCGTGGGCGACCAGGTCAGAGATGGTGCGAATCTTGAGACGACGAGCCTTAGAGCGAGGCATCACCAGAACGTAGGTGTCCTCAAATCCGAAAGGATAGAGAAGAGTGGCGCGATGGGAGGTTTCGAGTAAGGTCTGAACGCGAGTGTAGGCCTCCAGGGCATCGCGTGGGGGGCTACCGCCAAGAAAGACAAAGCCAGAGCCCGTGTATTCGGGATAGAGGTCGATCACGCCACTCTTGAGAGCTCCGAAACAGATCCGGGTGCCTCCGAGATTATACATCCTCTCGACTTGAACGGCGCCGCTCCGTTCGATGGTTTGAGCCATGAGTTCAGCCAGCAAAACCGACTCGCTGTTGGCTTTGGAGCCGATCCTGACGGGCGAGTCGGCCCAGGCCAGGCCGAGGAACAAGCAGAGAAGGGTGGCGGTCAGGGGTCTGGTCATACCTTCAAGACTACACCACATCAGCCGAACACTGGGTTAGAAGAAGGTGAACAAGTATTAACATTTTTGCTCACCGGATAGCCGCCGGCTGGGCTAGAGTCGAGTGTCCCTCCAAGGCTCGTGAGGAGAGTTCGATGGTGATTTCAAGACTCGCAGCCTACGAGAATACCGATGGACGCCCTTCCTGGTCCCCCGACGGTCAGAGAGTGGCGTTCGAATTGGGCACCGACACGGTAGTGGTCAATCGAGAAGACCTGGAGATCGAGGCCAGACTCGGGCCCGAGGACCGATGGGTAGCAACCCCCGATTTCTCACCCGATGGAGAGACCATCGTTTACTCGGCCTTCACCCAACCGCCCGGGGAAGAGTATGGATCCTGGGGAGTGTTTGTCAGCCAGGCCGACGGAAGCGAGTCGGAAGCTGTCCACTGGGATGGGCGAAAGCCGGAGTTCAACCCCCAGGGAGACAAGATCGCCTTCCGCTTCTTCAAAGGTCGTGATAACCATGTGGCGGTTATGGATGCTGATGGGAGTAACTTCACCAAAGTGTCGGGTGATGGACTGTTGATGCTCGACCTTTCCTGGGATCCACGCGGCCAGCAGATCGTTTACGACACCTGGGATGAAGACGGCCCCCAGATTCGCGTTACCGATACCACAGGAGAAAAGGACCGCCAGTTGACCGACGGTGAGGGAGGCCGCTACTGGGACCGCAATCCGGAGTGGTCCCCCGATGGCACGACCATCCTGTTCGAGCGTCACTCTCGCGGGTTCCCTATCGCCGAATTGTGGGTTGTCGATCCTGAGACCGGCAAAGACAAGATGGTGGCCCCCCTGCCAGGTCGCAATCTCGACCCCGCCTGGTCCCCAGACGGTTCTCGAATCGCTTTCGTTTCCAATGCCGACGGCGGCCCCGACCTCGACCTCTACGTCATGGATGGCAACGGGAAAAACGTTCAACAAGTGACCGATTTGGGGGGCGATGAACACGCTCCCGCCTGGTCACCCGATGGACGCTCGATCGCCTTCCATCGAATCGACTTCAGTCAGAAGGGCGACGACCGTTACTCTTATCATATCGTCGATGTTTAGCTGTTGGCGATAGCGTTGAGGCCGGCTCCCGCCAGATAGAAGGCTCCGGCAACAACAGCACCACCCAGGGCGCCGCCCACGAAAGGCCCAACAGATGGGAACAAAGAGGCTCCGGCCTGAATGAGCCACCCCTGAACATAGCCCACTCCGGCGCCGAGCAGGCCTGCAGGAGCGCTCAAAAGAGTGGCTTTAGTAGGAGTGTAGTCGTCGTCACTCATTACCTCATTGACCAAGGTCAGGGCTCCGTAGCCGGCCATGAAGCCGGGAGTGCTGGCCCCCAGGTTGCTCGCTACTCCGTTACAGACGCTTCCGGACACAGCACCTTGAACCATCGTGCGGGCCAGGCCGCCGAGAGAATACGGTTTAATACCAAATCTCGAAACATTCATCAGAACAAACTCCTTTCGTTTAGGAGAGAGCGGTGGAGCAGGGGTTAGATTACATGGTCGATCTGAAACGATGCTGAAATTCTGTCGGTAACACTTTGTTCACCTTCCCACTTTGCGCCAGCGGGTCAGGCGAAAGTGTAGGCTAACAACTCTAGCCCGAGACCTGAGATCAACAGCTCTTCTTTGCGGTCCGAGAGAAGCTTGGCGGTCCAGTCCACGAATCCGCCGTCCCCCAATTCATAGGGCTCCCCATTCCAGTCCGCCTCAAGAAGAAAGGCTGCCGAGCGATAGTAACCTCTGGCTCGGGTTCGGTGGTGGTGGGGCAAGACCTCGACCTCGAGTCTGTCACGAACCTGGTCAAAAAGATCGCCCTCCCAATCGCTAAGGCGGACCCGGGGCGGGCCGAGTTGGCAACCGTGCAGACGGGCCGTGTCGACGACGGCGGCCAAAGCCGAAAGGTGTACGACCAAGGCGGAGGTCCGAAAAGCCTTTTTAAGACGGCCGGCGCTGGTCAGAGCGAGCACGCGAAAGTGGGCGGTATGGTGCTCGCTCTGTAAGGGTTGGGCCCGCACGCAGCGAGCCGAGGTAGCCAGGTGGACGGGGTTTTTGCGATCCTTTTGACGCCTTTGGGCGCACTCGAAGGCTAGCAAATTGGTAGGGTCAGCCAGGACCTCCAGTTCCCGGTCGGCGCCAACGATACGGTCCTGCCCCACAGGGGCCACTCCTGAACAGCATCCGAAGGGAGCTAAGGGGGAGAGTTCCAGAGCTTGGAACTGGCCCGGAATCGCATCCCAAGCTAGCCACTGGAGCCGGGTCAGTTGCCGCTGACAGACCCGCGAGGGACGAACGAAGCGATTGCGTTGGTAGTTTTGTCGGATGACGCTGGGCGACAGAAGAGCGGCCCGTTCCCGCAAGACCGTCAAGAGAAGTGAGTGAAAATCCGACCGAGTCAGGCCGACCAGGCCAGACAAAGGCTCGGCCAACTGTCGCTCCAGGCGGGCTTTCATTCCTTCATTCACAGGCTACCTCATGGAAAAAAGACGCGACCGAGGCCGCGTCTTTTAGCGTCAGCTTTCTCCACAGTCTCGCTGACAGTGAGTCCCCGAGGGGACTCGGCGCTGTGGCGCCACGGCGAATGCCGTTTCCTGGCCGCCTACCTCACCTGCACCAGGCTCCCGTGGTCCGCTTGAGCCGGTGTCTTTCGACTTTCACCTTCACAGGTCCGGTCAGAGCGTCGGGCCTCGTTTCGAATGCCTTCAGACGAAACGCTGCGCATACCTCTGGTCTGCATGCTACCCCTGCTTCATTTTTCACGCTTTCGCGTCGCGGTGCCAAGCAGTTCCGCCCCCGCTTTCGAGTCTTTCGACTCTGGCTCGAGTTGCCTGATTCTACCCCACCTCGGATAGACACCGAGACGATACCTCGCCTCCCGGTTTTCCAGCCGGCGCTGGGCGGCTCTCTGGTCTGTCCGCAACCCCGAGGACTTTGCTCGACTATCTCTGGCCGAGGCGGCTATCTCG
Organism: uncultured Burkholderiales bacterium; assembly: GCA_964423525.1. Taxonomy (GTDB): domain Bacteria; phylum Vulcanimicrobiota; class Xenobia; order Xenobiales; family JADMJV01; genus CAYRFU01. The sequence goes on from CAYRFU010000418.1 coordinate 4,487, forward strand.
TTCCGCTGTCCGGTTGCCAGCCTGCTTCCGGACCTCCCGGTTGCCGAAGGTTTCCCTCCTTCCGGGCCCTGTTACGTCAACACTTACGTAACTGTGGTGCTTCTTTGGTTTGGCACGACCCCGCACCCTTTTACCATCTGCCGATGGCCCGGCCTGGGCGGTTCCGGTCGAGGCTTGTCACGACCTCTCCACTAACCTGGTGGAACGGGCACCTCGAGTCTGGTGCGACCTCACTCTCTTTGGCCGGGGTGGCCGGCACGGCTGAGTGGTCCGTCGCTCGCTGCGGGCGAGCACCCTCCTGTCCCTCTTTGGCGGTCTACCGGGTTACCCCAGCGGCCCTTCATCCTCACGGTTCCAAAAACTCCCAGGGGGGCCGGGCTGATGACCAGCCTGGCGGTCGATTTCGGTTTTCGACCAACCCCTACTCCTTTGACCCTTCCGGTCGGGGTGAGTAGACCCCACCGCCTCTCACGCTTGGCGGGGCGACCCCGTGACGGGAGTAAACGCACTCTATCCGGGTTGCTAGGGCTTGTCAACTATCCTTAAAAAGTGCTGACAAGATTTATCAGTTGGGGGTTCTGTGCCTTTATCAACAGACTTATCCCCAGATCAGTGGACAGGCTTTTACCTGGTTTTAAGACGATGTTCGACTCTTGAACTCGGCTAGCTCGACTCAAGGGCGACCGATGGCCTCGCAAGGTGCTGCCCGGTTGAGGATGCCCGGGGGCCGGCCCGCTCAAGGTTATAAACCGGGGAATGTAGTGGGCCGATGCCTGGCAGACCGTTTAACACGCCTCTGTCAGCGTTATTTCAGCTTCTCGGGTTACCTTGACCACGTTATGAAAGTTAGCCTTGGGCAGAATCGTCAATCCGGATCCTTCTTCTATGGCCAGGACCAAGCGCACCGACCTACATCCTCGGGGGATGCCTACGCGGGAGCCGTCGAGGAACCGGCTGCCCAGCCGTCGGC
>CAYRFU010000419.1:0-5404 GCA_964423525.1 uncultured Burkholderiales bacterium
GAGCCTACCAGCACGATCTGATTCCCATCTAGGTACAGTTATCGGAAAGACACGATGTTTCGCAAGCATTTCAGTAATAGGCATCCCGACCGAGATTGACGAGAAAAGAAGGCCTTCGTAACTATTCCTGGCGTTTAATTCCAGGCACTTACCTGTGACTCTATCGAAGCTAGCTATAATGTTCTCGACGTGCAGATAGATTTGATGGTCATCTCGGTCCATCCGAGAAACACTCTGGACAAGCGTTGGGTCAAGGGAGTTGTAATCACACCCCAGCTGAAGGCCACCAAGAGTGACACCTGGGAAGATATCTGCTTTGTTGTCTAGCTGACTAATCAGCATGACGAATTCGCTCGCCAACTTCCTCATGAGAAAGCCATTCACCCCGATCGAGTTCAGCTAAGCCTCGTTCTATTGCGGCCATATCTTCGTCCGTGAGAGGTGGGGCTTCAGCTTCGGCTTTGAGGTTCTTTAGGTAGCTGGCCGCGTTCCCTAGAGTGCTTTCTGGAAGCATATCGATTAGCGCGTGAAGTTTTGCTCCATCCATTCCTTTAAACAGCCAGTTCTCGTAGTTTTCTTTGACAAGCAGTGCATCCAAGACCCGCTTGATCAAGGCCTTCTTCTCTTCTGGTAGCCGATCAACTTCTTTGAACTGTTGAAGCAGCTCACGGTCATCAAAGCTGGCTTTAGCAGTCTCTTCAACAGAGCCTTCCATCAGGTAGTCGCTACTGACACCTAAAACATCAGCGAGCCGACGAAGGGTATCCACCGTGGGTTGGGCTAGGCACGCGCTCATAACGGCTGATGTTGGTGAAATGCAGCTCTACAAGAGCGGCCAACTCGGATTGAGAGAGGTTCTTCTGCTTACGCAAGGTATTGAGTCGCTGGCCTAGCGTGGAGTTTTTGATCTGCTGGCTTTCAACAAGGCTCGGGGCTTTAGCACGGCGGTATCGACTCCCCTGTTCGTCAAACGCAAACACAGACGACGGCTCTTTGGTTCGGGCGGTCCAGCAGTTCATTCGTCCTTGCCGGGGCCGCCGACGGTGAGGCCGATGGCCAGAAGGCCTATCACGGCACAGCCCAGACTGGAAAGATAGAGACCTGAAGCGACCCCGCTCTCGCTGGAGATATTGGCGAGGATCGCTCGCTCAGGTTGAGTGGGATCGTAGGCGATCTTGACCACGGTCCCGGGGGGGTGATAGAGAGCATCGTTAGCCGACTCGCCTGGCTTTGGAGCTTCGCCGGTCTGACGATCGAGATAGTTGAGAAAAGGACGCCAAAGGGCAGCATACCAGGCGAATCGCGACAGCTCTTCATAGGAGCGAGTGCTACTTCGGTAGGTTTGGCCATCGACTTCATACTGATAGACGATGGCGGCCAGACGCGCTCCTTCCACCCCTTTCGACTCGATGATCTCGGCCTCGGCTCGTTTCCACCGGAAAGCCGCTTCAAAGTCCTGGCTTTCTAGCCAACCCGCTCCACCAAAAAGGCCGGCTATCAGAAAAGAGACGATAGCGAGCTTCTTTCTCCAGGCTGCTAAAGGTGGCTTGGTCAAGACTTCTGGACCCTCAATTCTCCGATGTAAGGGAGGTTGCGGTAGAGACCTCGATAATCGAGTCCGTAACCGACCACGAAATGGTCCTCGATTTCAAAGCCCAGGTAGTCAACGGCGACCTCCACTTTTCGCCGACTCGGTTTACTCAGAAGACTACAAATCTTGAGGCTGGCGGGATTGCGAACCTCCAGACTCTCGCGTAAGTAGTTCAAAGTGAGACCTGTGTCGACGATGTCTTCGACAATCAAGACGTGTTGGCCACTAATGTCGCTATCGACATCTTTGACCAGGCGGACAACGCCAGACGATTTGGTTGAGTCGCCGTAAGATGAGATGCTGATAAAGTCTACCCGAACTTTGGTGTTGATGGTTCTCATCAAGTCGGCGGTGAACAGGATAGAGCCTTTCAACACGCAGATCAAGAGCAATTCCTCGCCCTGATAGTCTCGGGAAATTTGATTGCCGAGTTCGCGAATGCGGCCTTGAAGTTGCTCCTGGCCGAGAAGAATCCGGGTCAGTTCAGGGGGCAGAGTAGGTGTGGCCATGCCGGCCACTTTAGGAAGCCTGCTGCCGGATCCTTCAGGCGGGGAGCAACAGAGCCATCATGGTCGCTTCGCCCAGCACTACGAAGCTCGCACCAAGGGAGGCTCGACGCCAGAACCGACCGAGCCATACCTGGAAGCTCCCGAGTAGCAAGATAAAGCTGATCAATTGAAGGAGAACGACCTTTCCCATAATGGGAGACCAGCCGAGGTAGGTGAGTTCTTGGGGCAAACAGTAGACGACTCCCAGGCCTATCAGCAAAAAGAGAAAGGCAGACAGATTCAGCCATAACGAAAGTCGCTTCCAGGATCGCATCGCTCGGAGAAAGTTCCGTGAGGCCTGGCTCCCTCCTGTTGTGGGAGGGAAGGGATTAAGACTCGAAGCGGTAGCCGACGCCCCAAATAGAGCGGATGGGTGCGGGCTTGCCGGGCCGATTGAGTTTGGCCCGAATCTTACTGATGTAGAGGTCCACTCGGCGCGAATCGCCCAGGTATTCGGGGCCCCAAACCCGGTCGAGAAGCTCTTCTCGGGTGAAATTCTTACCAGGGGCTAAAGCTAGAGTCTTGAGAAGGTCGTACTCACGAGGGGTCAGTTCGACGGGCTCTCCGTCGAGCAACACGCGTCGCGCCTCGGGGTCGACTACCAGGGGCCCGTTGCCCTGGCTTGAGGCAGAAGGGAGTCGAGAGCGGCGCAGCAGGGCTTTCACCCTAGCCACCAGCTCGCGAGGGAGAAAAGGCTTGGTCAGATAATCGTCGGCACCGAGTTCTAACCCGGTGACCCGGTCGGCGCCATCGCCCCGGGCGCTGACGATCAAGATCGGGATGGGGCTGAACTCGCGCAGTCTTCGAATGATGTCGAGGCCGTCTGGCCCAGGAATGCCCAGATCGAGCACCAGCAGTTCGACCCGCTGGTGGACGAGGTCCAGAGCCTGGTTGCCGTTGGCAGCAGTGACCACATCAAATCCATCTTCTTTAAGATAGCGTTTGATGAACTCTCGAATCTCTAACTCGTCTTCCACTACCAGGACACGGCCTTTTTGACCGGTGTGGCTTGGAGGAAGGGAGGAATATTTCACGCTCGGCTCCCTTCAAGCCTACAGTATCGAGTGGCTGTAAACATCTCTGACCGAAATGTATAAAAAGTTTAGTTCTTCTCCTGACTTCTGGGGCCTTGGGGAGTTTCCCTCGGCAGGGTGAGCAAGGTATCCATAATGCGAAAGTAGACTTCGTTGGAAAGGTCAGCCCCTTTTCGGGTCAGTCGGACCTGGTCTTCTTCTAGCTCCACCCAGTCTGGCGGAAGAGAGGCGAAAAACGTTTGGACCGCTTCCGGGTCGACCTCTGGATAGCGGTGTTTCAATCGGTTCCACGGGACACCGAGGTCGGTGCGTAACCCTAGCATCAGGGTGTCCTTCAAGGCCGCCTCGGTGCCTAACCTCTCGGCTTCGCTGATGGGGTTGCGGCCGGATTCGATGGCCTGGCAGTAGTAGTGAGGATGAATAATTCTCTTAGCTCGCCACCCGTTGAGGTAAGAGACCGCTCCGCAGCCCAGTCCCAGGTAGGGTTCGTCGCGCCAGTAGAGGAGATTGTGCCGACACTCGCGGCCGGGACGGGCCCAGTTTGAAATCTCGTAGCGGTGGAAGCCCGCTGCGGCGAGAGTGGTCTGAGTCCGTTCATCCATTTCGAGAGTGAGGTCTTCGCCCGGCAGAGTGAGTTCGCCGGTGGCGATTTGAGACTCTAGCCTGGTGGACGGCTCCACCGTCAGTTGATAGACCGAGAGATGGTCGGGCTCAAGCTCAAGAGCCCTGGCCAGAGTGGTCTCCCAACTCTCCAGAGTCTGCTGAGGCAAGCCAAAAATCAGGTCGAGGCTTAGATTATCAAAGCCCGCTCCTCGCGCATCTTGGACAGCTTCTTCGACTTCGCCGACCCCATGGATTCGGTTGAGCAGGTGAAGAAGATGTCCGTCAAAGCTTTGGACCCCCAGAGAAAGACGGTTGACACCGGCCCGCCGGACGGCCTGGAGTTTGGACCGGTCGACGGTGCCCGGGTTGGCCTCCATCGTGATCTCGGCCTCTTCTTGGAAATGGAAACGCTCAAAACAGCGGGCGAGAATCTGCTCGAGATGGTCGGACCGATTGAGGCTGGGCGTTCCCCCTCCGAGAAACATGGTCTCGACCTGGTAGTCGTCTTGCAGGTCGATGTCTCGTAGCAGAGCTTGAATATACCGTTCGGCCGGTTCGGAACTTTCGGGGGCGGCATGGGCGTTAAAATCACAGTAGCTGCAACGGCTGCGACAGTAAGGGAAGTGAAGATAAACGGCTACCTTCTCGGGCATAGCCCCAATATTAAGGAAAGGTTGGCTGGTTTCCCACCCGAAAGGAGGGTAGAATGCGACGATGGCTTCTTCTTGTGTTAGTTTTGGCCGGTTGCGCCTCGGTCAAAGTTCCTGACCAGGCCGAACTTCAGAGACTGCAAGCCGCCACCCCCCCTGGTATGGTGTTGGTCCCTGGGGGAGAATTCCTGACCGGTTCCAACGATCCTGACGCTGAGGAGGCGGTCGGCCCCCTGCGTAAAGCGACGGTCGCTTCTTTCTACATCGATCGAACCGAGGTCACCAACGCTCAGGTCCGAGCTGTCTGGGCAGAGCATCAGTTCCCCGATGGCCAGGAAGAGTATCCCGCCACCGGAATGCCTCGCGAGCGCGTTGTCGAGCTCCTGGCTTCTTTGGGAAAGCGTCTTCCGACCGGGCTGGAGTGGGAGAAAGCCGCCCGGGGGACCGATGGTCGCAGCTATCCCTGGGGCTCTGAGTATCGGCCCGAACTGGCCAACGTGGGGCGGGTTCAGCATCGTCCCGAGGCCTGCGCTCTTGATCCTCATCTCAAAGCGGTGGAAAGCTATCCTGGAGGGGCCAGTCCCTACGGGGCTCTCGATATGATCGGAAACGCCTGGGAGTGGGTCTCAGATGTCGATTCCCAGGGTTACCACGTCATTCGCGGCGGGGCCTTTGGCTACCCAGCCCGTGACAACCGCGTCTATTCCTTCGCTCTGGAACAGCCCGGCATCACGTGAAACGATGTCGGCTTTCGCGGCGCGAAAGGAACGAACTGAAGACTTCCGGGTGGCTGGCTGTTAACAGTCCGGTCACTACCAGGTAACATCCTCGAAATACGCTGGCGCGGACAAATCGGACTCGCTACCCTGCTGGGGCGGGTCCGTCGGAGGAGGACCCTAATGATTCAAAACATCCAGCACACCCCGGCGTATCCACCCGCCACCCGCGCCGCCGCGCCTGAGGCTACCGCAGCCCCAG
>CAYRFU010000420.1:0-5380 GCA_964423525.1 uncultured Burkholderiales bacterium
ATGAGCGGAAAGATGAAATGCTCAATCATCTCTTTGAAGGCCGGCAAGCCTGGTGGACGCGGCCCAGAGCTATGCCAATCATCTCAATCGCGGAGGCAAGATGATGGTCACGCTCGCCGGCGCTATGAGCACCGCCGAGCTAGGACTCTCACTGGCCTCGATGATCCGGGCAAAGTGCACGCCATCAGCTGCACCGGAGCCAACCTGGAAGAAGACATCTTCAATCTGGTAGCCCACCATCACTATCGCCGCATCCCTGCCTGGCGGGAACTGACCCCCGAGCACGAGCAAGAACTTTGGTGAGCCGGACTCAACCGAGTCACCGACACCTGCATCCCAGAAGGGGAAGCGATCCGACGCTTGGAGTCGTTTCTTCTGAGAGAATGGTGCCAAGGAATCCCACCAGGGCCACCTGACGGTCGAATCGTTGACTGCGACCTCCCAGGATGCGCCCGATCTTGGCTGCTCGACCGCTGGCGTCCACGAGCCAATCGGCCCGAGAGTCCGTCTCTTGAAGGCGAAAGACCCAGGCTTGGCCCTCTCTTCTCAGGTCATCGACTCGATGACCGACCCTCAGGTCGGCCCCCCTTCTCTGGGCCGCTTGGGCCAAACTTCGGTCGAGGGCTGTCCTGTCCACCGCCCACCAACGTTGGTCGGGGTCAGGCGTCAGGGGGGTGATGAAGGGCAGCGACCAGGCTCCGGTCACCTCGAGTTCAGTCAAGAAATGGTTGCGAGCTACAGGAAGGATACAATCGAGAACCGTCTGGCCGCGGGGCGACAACAACTCCCCAACCCGGAGCTTATCAAACCGACTCTGCTCCACCAACATCACTTCGATGCCCTGGCGAGCGAGGGTCAGAGCAAGACTGCTGCCCGAGGGGCCGGCTCCCACCAACACCTGATAGTGATGCTTCACGTCTCGAACGATTCGCCGACTTGGAAGTTCTCCTTTGTCCGAAAGGATTAGGTGACCTACTGCTTTGGACCGATGGTGGTCTCAGCCTCTAGCGGATAGTCAGAAGCGTCCCTTCAGCGTATGATTCAATGATGAAAAAGTTTCTGGTTCTGGCCTATCTTCTGGCCTCTCCGGTTTGGTCAGCCGAGCAGACCACCCTTAGAGGACTTTTCGAGGGAGGCGCTCACCCCATTTTTTTCAGCCTTCTCCAAGCGTGTCAGATGGAGGAGGTGCTCGACCGAAGCAACATCACCCTCTTCCTGCCCGACGAAGGCTATTTGGCCAATCTCGAACCTGGGGATCTCGAGGCCCTTAAATCCGACGTCGAGTCTCTCTCCTTTATTCTCGGGAATCACTTGTATGGGGGACAACACAGCCTCGCTAGCCTGGTCGAAAAAGGTCAGGTCGAAGCCGACACCGGCCTGATCCTCCGCATCGAGAGTGAAGAAGGCCAGACTTATGCTGGTGGTTGCCTGGTGCTCCAGTCGGACCTCCAGCTGGACACGGTCACGGTCCACACCGTGGACGGACTGTTCCTATTTTTTCCAGAGGAAAGCGATCCGGGCGAAGACGCCTGAGTCTAGTTAGTAACCATCTGTCTAGTAGTAGTGCCTCCCTCGCTAGTCGCGGGGGGCTTTTTTTTCTGGCTGAGGGCCTTCACTAAAGCCTCGCCCACCGAATCGCCGGCCGTGGCCCAGGCCGACCCGCGCCGTTGATAGCGAGATTGCTCTCGGTCGACAAGATAATGACTGAGAGCCACCTTGCCCTTTCCGTAGGTGGTGACCTGGACCGATACCATTCCATTCTCAGCGGCAAGCTCGGCCGGATAGTAGCTATCTTTGCCCTCGTGACGGAGCAAGAAAACGAGACCCTGAGACTCGGCCGCCGGCCGAAGCCGGTCTAACTGCCGCTCGGCCTCACTCTCGAGACGAGCGATCTCTTGCTCGCTGCGAGCCACTTCCTGGTTTGCTAAAGCGGGGGTGGTGGCCAGTCTTCTCAGATGGTCGCGGCGCTGTTCTAGCTCCTCAACGCGGCCCAACTGGTCGGTTGGAGGTTGCTGGCAGGCCACCAGGAGAAGGAAAAGGAGCAGTCTCACGACTTAGGTGTCAAGTCCTTCAAGCGGCTGCCGGCGGGCGTCACGTCAATGTTGGCTGCGGCTTTGCGGAGAACCTCGCGGGTGGGCAGACCCAGTTCCTGATAGTCTCCCTCTTTGAACATCTCGTAGCCCACGTTTCCACGAGCTAGATACTCTTCCAGAGCGACGGTATACTCCTCATCGGGGTCGAGCGGCTGGCCATCGATCTCAACCGACAAAAGTCGCTGGCCAGGTTCGGCGCTGGCATCGAAGGTCATCGTCAAACCGGAAGCCTGGAGGAAGTTGGTATGTTCCTCCGAGTCAATGCAATACTCTTCCAGGCTCTTTTCCAGAGCGGCCAGGATATGGCGGCCCTGGAGTTCCCCTTTCCAGATCACCATTCCGTCGAAAGGACGAACCTCGAGAACGTTACCGGCCGTCACTTCCCCTTGGGGAAGGTCGGCTCGTAAGCCGGCCGAGTTGATAAAGGCCAGGTCGGCGTCGACGGCCTCTCGCATGGCGTCGGTGACCCAGTTTCCCAGAGTGGAATCCTGATGATAGCAGCGGGTCAGAGGCTCCGGGCTGGTGCCCACAACTTCTCCCAGGACCTTCTCGGCCTCAGCCTTATAATGCTCTACCAAAGCAGCCACTTCCGAGTCGGGTGGAGTCTTCTCGGGGTCGACCACGAGCAGTTCCCCTGTCACCTTTTTGATGGCCCGCTTGGCGGTGTCGAAATCGACCTGAATCCGGCCCAACTGGCGACCGTGAGAGCCGGCTTGGGCAACCCAGTTGCCGGCCACTTCCATCGGCCCATCCAGAGAGTCGTGGCTGTGGCCACCGATGATCAGCATCCCCTGGCCTGGAAACTCCTCGGCCAGCTCGATATCGTCTTCGAGCCCACAATGGGTGAGCGCGATCACCATTTCCGCCCCCGCCGCTTTCAGTTTGGGCAGCTCCCTTTCCAGGGCATCCTCGGGGTCTTCGAAGGTTAAACCTTCGTAAAACTGGGGCAAGACCAACTCGTCCATCTCATCGGTCAACAGTCCGACCACTCCCACTTTGACGCCCTCTCGCTCTAACACCATACTGGTCACGGAATTGGGGAGAGATTCGCCGTTCTGGTAGCGGACATTGGTCACGACCATGGGAAACTTGGCCAGGGTCATACGGTCTTCCAGGGCCGGCATCTTAAAGTCGAAATCGTGGTTGCCGATGGTCCCGGCAGCATAGCCATAGCGGTTCATAATTTCCACCATGGACCGCCCCTGGTCGAGGTCGGTGATGATCTGCCCGCTGACGGCATCGCCGGCATCGAACAGCAGGGTGCCCTCAGGATCGGTTCTTCGGGCCTGCTCAATTAAGGTTGCCATGGTGGCTGCGCCGCTGAAGTGCTTGGGCTCGCCGGTGAGGACCTTATCGACGATCGGGACGATGGTCCCGTGTTGATCATTGGTGTGAAGGATCTGCAGGCTCACAGTGGCCTCATCGACGCGACCAGATTTGACAGCCCTAGGGGGTGTTGACGCAAGTTTCACCTCTTGATTTTAACCGATCTCTTGTCTTCTGAGGTTGAAGCCTCTTTACAAGCTCGTCACTGTCGGTCGATCAAGGTGTCGCCGATCTGGACCCATTCGAACTGCTCGAGGAAGACTGGAGCGGGATCCGAGGCAGGCTCGAGGTCGTTACGAATCAGCTCGGCGCGCTGCTCCTCGGACAAGTGTTGGAGGCCAAGAATCGAGCCGGTAAGCTGATAGCCGAGCAGCAGGTCGTCCACCGCTAGAGAGTGACGGACAGACCAGGTGGCCACCACCTGGTCCAGGTGGGGATTGCGCCCGCTTCGAATCAAAGACTCTCGGGCTTGAGCCACCAGTTCAGAAGGTAAGTCGCGAATGGGCTCGACTTCGACGCTCTCCTCCAAGTGAGCGGGTAGAGCTTGACTGGCTGCCAGGGCCTCCTCGAGAGTGGCGGGCCGGTCGAGCCCAAGCCGCTCCATCAGGTCCTGTTCCCGACCCAGAGGTAAGTCTTTCTGGGCCAGCCAAAGGGCGGGCCACGGCGACCCAACCACCGGAAGCCAGCGCTCGAAGGCTTGCTGACGAACGGGGCTGTCGGCCAGAGCACAATGTTTCACTCTGGCAGCCGAATAGGCTTCGCGAGCCTGCTGGTAGAACTCGTGAGACTCGCTGTTGGGATAGAGGCGGTGGAACTGCTCTACCACCTCGCGAGCTAAGTCGGGAAGAGTGGTCTGAGCGGGCTTGAAAGCGCACTCCACTTCCAGCGGCCCATACCGTTTGGACATCTGGAATCTGGCTGGCCCTAAGTCGACGGCCAGCATGCCTAACAGTTCTTTCAGAAGGACGGCCGCCATTTCGGGAGGGTAACCCTCCCAGGGAAGACCGTGCTGGAGAATCTCGTAGGCTTGCAGGCGCTCGTCTCTTTCGACCCTCGACAGACACACCGAGTCAGGGGACTCCACCAGCTCTTGATAAGCTGGAGGTCTAGGAGCCCTTCCGACCGGTGCAGCCTGGAGAGAGGAGATCTGCACCTAACCGATGCTGGAAAAAACGGCCAGCAAGCCGCCCAGGGGAGCGGTGGCCATGGCGACGGTCAAAGCCCCGGTCACCCAGGGACTCGGACCCTGAGAGCCGATGATACCTCCGGCGACGGCTCCCAAAACCGCGCCGGTCTTAACTCTCTCGCCAGGCAGGAAAACGGCTGCCAAAGCTCCCGTGGAAGCGCCTGCCACGGCCCCGGCGATGCCGCCGATAGCCGGTCCCAGCACGGGAATGCCGGTAGCCATCCCGGCCAGGTAGCCGATCCCCCCAGCCGCAGCCGAAAGAGCCGCGAACGTAAGGCGGCCTCGTAAGTCTGAACCGGAACTCTCATAGCGGTCTTCCGAGGTCTCTTCAGACGGCGGAACGCTGGGTTGGGTCGAATAGGTGGAGATGGCTTGGGGCTGCATGCGATGCACTATCATTTCTGTACCATCCTGGACCTCGACTCTAGAGAGGAGCCTGCGCGCAAAGGTTAGAGTTCGGTAACAGTTTGGTCAGGTTACCATTCCCAGTCTCTTGATAAGAGAAGATTGCCGTTCTGTAAACAGTGTTCACCACGCTCCCTTTTTCTTCTCGTTACGGTTACAATCAACACGTGTCCATCCGAAGCCTAACCGGTGCCGAAACGGTTCTCCTTTGGGGCCCAGCCTAGCCTGCTCCCTCGGCGCGGTCTAGCCTGCTCCCTCGGCGCGGTCTAGCCTGCTCCCTCCGGTTGAGAGGGGCTGCGGCCCGGCCTAGCCTGCTCCGGCGGCGCAGTTTTGCCTGCTCCCTCCGGTTGAGAGGGGTTGCGGCCCAGCC
>CAYRFU010000421.1:0-3467 GCA_964423525.1 uncultured Burkholderiales bacterium
TTCGGGAGTCGGAGAGGTCAATAGTAGCTGAGAAACGGGGTAATGCCCGTGGAGCAAAGTGACCTCACCGACCAACACGTTATGTCAAAGAAAGGAAAGACCGATTGATGAAATCATCTACTACGGCAAAAGGAGCTTCGCCAGAGTCCCCGACCGGGTTAAACGGGTCCCCGGAAACCAAACGAATGCCGAACTCACTTTCTCGTCTAAGACAGAAACTAGGCCGCAAGGCCAAGCAGGAACCGTCTTTCCGGTTCTACAGTCTGTATGGCCACCTCCAACGATGGGATGTTCTGGAAACAGCCTATCGGTTGGCGAGGGCCAACAAAGGATGCGCGGGGGTCGACGGAGTCACCTTCGACGACATCGAGGCCAGCGAGGGAGGTGTCCAAGGATTTCTGGAGGACATTCGAGAGTCCCTTCGGACGAGAACCTACAGGCCTCGCCCTGGGCGCCGCGTCTATATACCAAAAAGCAATGGCGGACAGCGTCCGCTCACTGTTCCCACCATCCGTGACAGGACGGTGCAGAGAATGAGTGTCCTGATACTAGAGCCGATATTCGAGACCGACTTCGAGGAATGTTCCTACGGATTTCGACCGGGTCGGCATCAGCACAAGGCACTCAACCGGGTCCAAGCGGAACTGAAAGCCGGACGCCAGGAGGTATTAGACGTAGACCTCTCGAGCTACTTCGATACCATCGACCACAAACGGTTGACGGAGTTTCTCGAGCGACGGATATCCGACCGCTCGATGTTGAAGTTGATAGGGTCTGGATGCGTCTGAGATCACGCGGCCGGTTGATTGCCCAAGTCAGCCTCTCGAATCTCGGCTGAGTAGTATTTCTGGAGGTGGGAGAAAACACGGCTAGACGGTCACTGCAGTAGACCCCTCTGAGTGCGAGGCCCGCAAGGGCAGCCTCAAGTCCTTCCTCATGCCACCATCGGCTAGCCTGTTACGCCCGCTCACTCCGCCGCGCCTCAGGCCCAGACATGGGCGCGACTGAGGCACGGCACCCCCCCCGCCGCGCCTCAGTCCCAGACATGGGCGGGACCCAGTCACGGCACCCCACCGCCGCGCCTTAGTCCCGGAGATGGGTCGGGTATCTGAACCGTCTCCACCTGCTGTCCTCCGGTAACCACGGTTCCCGAATCGTCCGGAAAACAACCCCAGGCTCGACTGAAGCGTAGATTACAATCGGCTCTCAGAGCGTTCCCGACCCAGTTGATAAGGATGTGGTTGCGCTGTCCCGTGGTGGAAGATGATGGGCACGGTGGTGAAACGCTGACCAGGCCTGGGGCGGGCTCGCCTCAGGGGGGATCGATTTCTCCGCTCCTCTCAAATATCTATCTCCACGAACTGGACCGTGACTTCCACAAACCTCAGGGTCCCGCCCAATTCGCGAATGCAAGAATGGTCCGATTTGCCGATGACATGCTAATCATGGCCCAGTGGATGAGTCCACGCATTCAAAGATGGTTGGGAACAAAACTCGAGTGCAGTCTGGGACTGACCATCAACCGAGAGAAGACGAGCATCGTCAAGATGAATGAGCCCGGAGCAACTTTGGATTTCCTGGGATTCACCTTCTGATACGACCGAGACCGTAAGGGTAGGGATAATCACTACCTCAACGTCTTTGGAGGTTTATGCCATGAAAGTTGGTTCTTTTTCTACCCCGGTGGTTGCGATGGCCACCAACCCTCCTCCCGCTGTTAGCAACGATGGTGACGACCGTTACGAAGACGTGGTCGAGCACGTAGCCGACACCGCTATCACCGGCTTGACCTACGGGGCCGCTGGCTTCGGTTTGGTCACGGCTTTGAGTTACGGCCTTTTCGTGGGCGGGATCTCTGGGTCGTTGGCTGCTGGTATCGGAGCCGGGCTTCTCGGTGGCGTTGGCGGAGCCGCCTCAGGCGGCATCGTTGGGGGTATCGCTGGCGCCTTAGTGGGTCTTGTGACGGCCCCCTGGCCGGAAGCTCCCGAGCCTCCCGGTCAAGAGCCCCCAGCCGAGCAGCCTGCCGCCTAGCCGAAACTCGAAGGCCGGTCCGAAAGGGCCGGCTCAAGGTTCGGTCAAGCGGGCCCGCCGAAGTCGGCGGGCCCTGTTGACTAGTTGGGACTAACCTTGACCTGGTGGTTGCGGAACCGCTCCACCGCCTGCTCCGTCAGGATGTTGACGATTCGCTGGTCATAGATGACGACATAGTCAAACCAGCCTTCGTCATTGTCGAGCTTGCGAGAGGGTAAGGCAAGAAAGATGGAGTTGTCTTCTTTCTTGATCAGCTTGGCCCGCACGGCCATAGGGCCGAAACGGATGGTCACAGAGGCCAGGGCTGACCCCTCTGGATTGACAAAGGGGGTCACCTTGGTCACTTCGGGTAGGTCGATTTGAGTTAGCATTACGGTTCTCCTTAGTCAGGACCCGCGGGTCCGTTGGTAGTGGACGCTTTTTGGTCCGTGTTCAGTCTAGGGGTGTAAGAGCACGCCACGTTTGCTTGCGTTTTAGCAGATGTTTGCCGAAATGTGTCCAATTGATGAACCACGAACAGAGGGTCGTACCCGAAAAGGAGACACCGTCATGGGGAAAAGCGGATACTGCGTTCTGGTGATCGAGGATGATCCCGAGATGCGCGAGGTCCTGGTCGAAAGTCTGGAAGACGCCGGTTTTGAGGTGATCGGGGCAGCCTCTGGCCTGGAGGCGATGGCGGTAGCGAGTTCTAGAAACTTTGACCTGGTCGTTTCCGACGTACGGATGGCGGGGATGGACGGGCTGGAGAGCTTGACCCGCCTCAAAAGCTCGCAACCGGAGCTTCGTACCATTGTGATCACCGGCTTTGCCAGCCGCGACTCACCGGCTCGAGCCATCCGGCTCCAGGTCGATGACTATCTTCTCAAGCCGTTCGGTCTCGAAGACTTTCTGAAGTCGGTCCAGAGAGTCCTCGAAAGCGGATCGAGAAAGAGCTTTATAAGCGTCTTGTCCAGGCGGTCATGAAGGCTCCCGCCAAGCTGAAGGGTCGGCCCGCTCAGGGCCTGGTAGAGTTGGCCCAGGATAGAGAGAAGACCTACAGCGCCTTTTTTGTGGCCATCCGGTCAGGCCTCTTGGGCGAGCGCTCAGCCCTGGCAGTTTTTCACCATCTCGAGAATCTGGATACTCAGTATCGGATCGTGATGCGCGAAGAGAAAGGGGAGGATAGTGCGCCAGAACTGGCCGAGCAATACCGTTTCCAGTTCGAGTTCGTGGCCGCGCTGAGTCGGCCCAAAGCCATGGAAGCCCGGCCCGAACCGGCGGGCGACCAGGTTTCGCCGGGTGCTTTCCGCTTCTTTTTCCAAGCCATCAAAAACTCGCAGCTCAGTCTCGATCAGGTGATGCAGGCCGCTTTCCTCAGGACCGCGCCCGACCATCTGCTCGACCATTCGCCTCAGCTCAGGGCGCTGAAAGGTTCGGTGTGGGGTCTCGCGTCCTGA
>CAYRFU010000421.1:3567-5370 GCA_964423525.1 uncultured Burkholderiales bacterium
CCATTCGCCTCAGCTCAGGGCGCTGAAAGGTTCGGTGTGGGGTCTCGCGTCCTGATTCTGCTGGCAACGGTCTTGGTGTTGGCCCTGGCCGCTAGCCTGGGGGTCGTGAATCGCAACCTCGAAGCCGACATCCTAGAGCGGCGTGCTCAGGAGCTAAGACGAGCCAAAGCCACTTTCCGGTCGGGAGAGAACCAGCGCTTTGCGGTGCTCGCGAGCCTGGTGCGAACGGTGGAGACGAACCCGGCTTTGCGAGTGATCCTCAATCGCACCGATCAGGCTACCCTTACCAGCTTCCTGGAGGATATCCAGTTGGAGTCGGGAGTCGACTTTATCGTTATGACGGACTTGGAAGGCCGGATGTTGGCGGCTACCAGTGAGGGCGTGCGCGATGGCCTTTATGACCACGAAAGCGTGTTGTTGGCCCTCGATGGCGAAGAAGCGGCTGGTTACTGGTTGCATTCCCAGTCGCTTTATCAGGTCTATTCGGTCCCTCTTACCATTGCCGGCGGCCTGGTTGAAGGTAGCGTCACGGTGGCTTATCACGTTAGCCCAGAAATGCTTTCTCGCCTGGCCGAGGAGACGGGAGTCGAGCTGGCGGTGTGGAGTCGGGGCGAGGTCTTGGCGGCGAGTTTCCAGGGCTCGGCCGACGAGCGTCTCGAGTCGACTCGCCTGCATCTATCCGGGTTGAGTCAGACTGCGCTGGTGATTCTTCAGGACCTGGCTCCTTCGGCTCGCCTACTGGCTCAGACGCGCCGCCAGTTAGGTCTTGTCGGGGTCGTTATCTTGCTTTTGGCTTTGGGTCTGAGCATTCCCCTGGTGGGGCGGGTGACGGTGCCGTCAGAACTTCTGGAAACGGTGGTGGAAACAGTCCGGGAGGGCTTGGTCCACCTGGGGTCCCAGGGCGAGGTGCTCTTGATCAACCCGGAGGGAGAGAGGCTGTTGGGGGTGGAGCCGGGACAAGTGACCGGCAAGACCCTTCTCGATCAGGTCCTTTTCCGGGCCAGTCCTGACGGCTCTTCTCTGACCACATCCGACTTGAAGCAACCACTCCGAAGCGATGACGGTCAGGCCCGTTCAGCCAGCCGCAGTTTTCCTATCTCGCTGGTGATCAGTCCCATCGAGGAGGATGGTGAGTTCAAGGGAGCAGTCATGGTTTTCCGAGATATCACCCAGGTCAAGGAAACTCAGCGAGAGTTACGAGAAGCCGTTCTCGAGGCCGAGAAAGCGTCTCAAGCGAAAGCTGACTTTCTCGCTCATATGAGCCACGAAATTCGGACCCCGATGAACGGGGTGCTCGGCATGAATCAATTGCTCCAAACCACTTCGCTCACTCCTCTTCAGGCCCGCTACGCGCGAACGATAGAGCACTCGGCCGAAGCCCTGTTGTCGGTCATCAATGATGTCCTCGACCTATCCAAGCTGGAAGCTGACAGGTTCGAGTTGGAGTCCCTTTCCTTTTCTCCCCTCGAGGTGGTCGAGCAGATCTGCTCGCTACTCCTCAATGGTGTGATCTTTCTAAATTTTTCTGGCGAATGTTACAATTTAGTGAAATTTCAGCGCTGATGACGTGGGGCTCATGATCAGAAGACCCCGTAGTGGCCACTACGGGGTCTTCTGGCGGTCGCTAACCTTCCGTCGCGGGTCGGCTGTGGCCTGTTGGACAGTGCTTTCCGGCAGACGGCTAGAGGGCCTGTTGACATTCGACTGGCCGAGGAAGAAGTGTTATAACACGGAGGCCACTGAGCTCACGGATTGAGCCAGGCTAAGCCTGGGATAGGAGGAAACTGGTGTAGCTGTATTAGT
>CAYRFU010000422.1:0-5357 GCA_964423525.1 uncultured Burkholderiales bacterium
GACCTTCCGTCTGGGATGTGGCGGTATAACAGGCTCAGCCCCTGCCGACTTGATCGCGCACGAGGTGACATCGTTTCTGGAATCTGAGGGGATCGAGTATTTCATTAGTGGGTTCGCTGGCAAGCACAACCTACGGTGAACCACGCTTCACGCAAGATATAGACGTAGTCGTCCGACTCGACGAAGAGAAAGTCGATCGACTTGTCGATCGATTCCAGTCTCGTTTCTATGTCAGCGCACGGGCCTTACTCGAGGCTGTCCGAAAAAAGACGTCGGCCAACCTTATCCATTTGGACACGAACTTCAACGTGGACCTGATCGTGAGCAGGGAGCGAGCCTTCGAAAAATCGAGGTTTAGCCGAAGGGTTAGAAAGACAGCTACCGGCAGGGAATTCTGGTTTTGCACCGCTGAAGACATCGTCCTCGTTAAGCTGGAGTTGTACAGACAAAGGGGTGAGGTGCTGGAGAGACAGTTGCGCGACGTCCAGACGGTTTTGATGGTTCAAGACTCAGTGGACGCGACCTACTTGAGAGATTGGGCCGCTGCTCTGGGTCTCTCAGACTTGTTGGAACGGTCTCTTCAGGACGCGGGTCTTGGAGATCGTTTCTAGCTGCTCGACTCAAGCAGCCGACCGGCAACCAGCTCTTACAGAGCTTGGCCAAAATGACCCTCAAAGTCTAAGGTCCTGGCTCCCTATCCGTAAGAGGCACTAGCCAGCGTGGTCACCTGTGTTGTCAGCCACCCGAAACCCCCTCAAGAAAGCTCCCCAGGTCGGTGAACTGTTCTTGTCCACAGCCAAGACCTTGACCGACTTATGGCCAGCCAAGATTTCCTTCAACTCCTCGGGAGAGATAGGACGTCCTGGCGACGAGTCTTGCTGGCGCTCGCGAATTCCCCACGCCGGGCCAAGAAGGACCCTGGCACCCTGCATGGGAATATTGCTTCATGGGCTGGGCCACACCGTATGTCGAACAGTTGAAATCGGGCCAGACGGTCTCGTTTCGACCCCGAGGCCACTCTATGCGGGGACGCATGCTCTGCACTGTTGCGCCGCTGGCCGACGAGACTCTACCGAAAAAGGGCGATATCGTTCTCTGCAAAGTCCGCGGAAGCCAGTATCTCCACTTGGTGAAAGGAGTTCGCGGTCAACAGTTCCTCATCGGTAACAACGTTGGCGGAGCAAATGGGTGGATCACCCGCAAGGCGATCTTTGGCATACTCACTTCGGTTGATGACTGAGCACTGCAAAGCGAGCTCTCACCAGTTTCATTCACTGTGGTTCGCGGAGTATCAAACGACCTGGCAGGTAGAAGGTGGCGAAAAGGAACGGCATTCTCAAGAAAATCTGGAAGAAGGGAACCAGGCCGAATAGAAAGAGCCCTACGGAGTGGCTAAGGACCGACCAGAGGACGACCAAAGGGACGCTTAAGAGAAGGACTTTGAGGGCGCCGGGTCGCTTGGTGATGGCCAAAAAGATGCCCACGCAAACCACTACCAGAAGATGCAAAGGCACCAACTCTGCTGCTTGCGACTCGTCCCTGGAAGCGAATCTCGTTAGTAGGGGTCCCCTTGAGATGGGTCGCCCTGGCGCCAGCCATGGCTTGCCTTCTTTTCATAGTCCTTTGCAGTTCGTCCTGGGGTCGTTACCAGATCACCAAGGTCGAACTTGTGGTTCTAGGCGCGCCCGTCCTTTCGGGCGGAGGCAGCTGGGAATCGACCCTAGCGACCAGGATTCGTGAGCCCGGACTTCGTTCTCGGCTCTACCAGGATCCCTCCGTGCTCAAAACCCTGATAGAGAGTCAAACCAACTTTTTCGAACAGAACCCCAGGCACGCCTGGAGTGTCTTGCAAGCTCATGCCGAGAGGACGGGTAGTCTGAAGAATGCGATCGAGCAAAGCCCACCGACGTTCTTGTTAGCCGCCCTAGCGGGTTCGGCACGCGAGAGAAACGAGCCGGGTGCCGACTTCGAGGTGCCCGACGACTTGGTCAAGACCATCCTCAAGCCGCATCAAGCCCAAATTGAGCAGGCTCCTCGCTCGACTCTCGAGCTCCTTACGGTGTGTCTTCTTGACTTTCCAGAGATGTTTGGACCAGAAGAGCGCGAAAAGCTCCTCGAAAATTGGAAGGATGGCTTTGTCGAACTGCGGGAACCGGCCGACCGAGGCGCCAGGGACCGAGCACGTCTCAAGAAATTCCTGGACGGGAGACCTGAAATTTCGGTCCGACTCCAGGTCGACAACCTCCTTTCTAGTAAGGTTCTTAACGACCCCATACCGGCTCTAGTCAGCCAATTGACCCTGGCTTTGATTCAATCGTGTGGAGTGGTCACGAGCCAGTCTCTCGCCCAGGAAGACGGGTTGGTTTGTGAAATCGTCTTGGTAGAAAGGGTCATCGGCGAGACCAGCCGGCGCAACGACACCACCCAAACAAAGTATTCCACGAGAGTGTCCTACTCGGGTTTCGGCAAGCGGCGGACGACCTCTCTGACTCCCGTCGCCACCACGGTCAAGACGGAGGGGCAGACCACCACATCGTATTCCACCACGCCGGTTGTCATCATTAAGTTTCATCTGGGAGACGAAACCCTGGAGCTAGAGGAGAGAGTTCTCTACTGGGAGCATCTGGGTGATGGCCAGACCTCCGAAGAGCGAGCGGGACCCCTTTGGCCGTTTGGCCTGCGAGACAAATTTTACCGCTAGACTAGCCGCTCTGAGTCGGCCTACGCTGGGCGCAGCCCAGAGCCGCCTTTAGCCAAAGGATGGAGCTAGGCTCCCCGCCTCACTTTCATCGTCTGTTAACCTTATTGAGAAAAATTTGAGGCGGTTCTGAGGGTGGCTTGAGGCGGTTCCCCTATGCTTAATGGGAAAAGGGGGCCCACCACAATGATTCGACCTCAGCCCCCGATTTCTTCCTCACCTCAGGGACGCCCAAGACCGGTCGACCCGGACTCAGCAGTTCTGACCCAAGAGCCCCAGGATGTAGCCGTCCTGAAGAGGTCGAAGACTGACCCCCCCAAAACGCCCTGGCTCAAAGCTACGGTTACAGCGGGAACGGTGCTGCTGGCAGCCTGCTCGCCGCCTAGCATACACGGCCAGGGAGTCCCTCTACTGGACCGGCCAGAGGTCGTCTTTCTCCAAGACCTGTATGCTTTCGAAGTTAAAGGACCCGGGGCACGAGATGTCACCCCACAACTTGAAGGAGTATCTCTCCCGGCTGGGCTCCATCTGGGGGGAGGCCTCGTGATAGATCCCATCTCAGGCAGCGTCCTCGCGGTTCCGGAACTCCTCGCGGAGGATGCTCCCAGGACGGGGGCCATCGCTCCTGAACGGGTCCGCCTCAACGGAGCGGAGGTTTTTTCCTTGGCCCCCGCCGGCCAGACCGACGTGGAGCTCTACGGTGGTGACGGGAGTGAAGTATCGCGCCTGAAAGTTGGCGAGATCGAGAGAGTTTTGAAAAGCACACCTGAGCAAACGACCGTTTTCGAAGCCAATACTGGGGAGGAGCTCCTGAGCATCCACCAACAAAGCCAGTCCGTTAAGGTGAGCTGGGGCCAATCGGGTACTCTTGACCTCTCTACCAATCGCATTCGCCTCGACGGTAGGTTTACTGGTGAATACGGCCATCGGAAAGGCCAACTTCAAGCGTCGATGTCCGATGATGGTCAAGTGACTTGGACTCTTCAAGCACTTGACGGGCTTGTCTGAGAGCGGCCTACGCTCGGCTCAGCCTGGAAGGCCGTGGAGCAGAAGAAGCCCACCATAGAGCTTTGGAAAAAGAGCAACCAAAGATAGATGACCGTGATCCCGCCAAGCGAGCGGGAAGCGATGTAGAGGGGTTCCTGCGAATAGATGGTTGTTTTTCCGGCCAACCAGAGATTGATGAGACTGGGCGCCTCTGCCAGGAAACCCTGTAGCGGGGTGCCGAGGAGGGCCGGTAACAATGACCATAAAGCTGCCATTCTCCAAAGTTGGGCGGAGGAGTCACCAAGCTTGAGAAAAGCCGCCGCGCCTCGCAGAACGAAAACCCAGCTCCCATAGAACACCAGGGGTCGCAACAGCTTCGAGACGAGGGTCGCCGTGGAATAGGAAGTCGTTCGTCCGAGGGCGGGAAGGAACGCCTCTTCGAAGAGAATCAGGCCCAACAGCGAGCCTCCCACCCCGACCAAAAAGACGATTCCGGGGAGCCATTGCCGGCGAAACCGAAAATCTGTTCTTCCGCAGTCGAGACTCAAGAGCCGAAAGCTAAGAATGCTGCCCGCCAGCAAGACCGTCCCCACTACACCCACCAAGAGAAGGAAGACGGTCCCGATGGTCTCTTCCTCATAGGGCTGACGACCAAGCCCATAACATAGCGAAGCCGAGATCCCGTAAGAACAAAAGATAATGGAACTTGCCAACAGAAAGCGATTCATGAACGACCTAGACTTGAGCCAAGCCGGAGCCTTACTTGAACCCCGACCTTATTCTCTCCTGGCGAGGGAATCTACCAAATTCTGAAGGAATCTAACCTCTCCCACCACACAAGACCGAACCCGAGAACGCTTTAGACTCGCCAATACGTTTAGCGACCGAGGGCTGACCATCGAATTCACCGACGAGATGGCCTCCATCCCCCAGAAAATCAACGATACAACGGAGAACATCGGGGCTCGTCGGATAACGGAATATGTCAAGATGGATGAGACAGATAACGATATCAACTTAGAGAGCATTCCACCCGCTTTTGGGGCGATTTATATAGACGGCGCGCTCCAGGGCTTGCGGCTTGGGCGGCCCGCCGCGGAAACGCTCCGGCTTGAGGAGTCTGACCGCCGTTTAGAGGCCGGCGGGAGCGCGTTCACCTAGGATGAAAAACCAGGGAGGTCGGCCAGTCTCAATGGTCAGTTGCTGACGATCAAAATACCATTCCGGTCTTGGGCCGTTCTTAGCCACATTGGGCTTTCCTAGCCGTTCTAGAATTTTCGAGTAGGCAGCCAGGTCGTTCTCTCCCCAAGTTTCCCGGCCGATAAGTTCTCCGTCAAGAGCCAAGTAGACTCCCCAAATACCACAGACCCGATCTGTGTCATCGAAACCGACCCGGGTCAAGTTGGAGAAACCAAAGAAACCAGGTTCACTGCCGACCCAAGACCATCGTTCACTCCCAGTAGCGCCTAGGACGATATCGACTTGCTCTCGGGTCATGCCTAGTTGAATGCCATTAATCGAAAGTCCCTTGAGTGGTGCCTTCGTGTAAGCCCCCGGCTTGCCGGTCGGGCTACGAGGAGGCGCTGTGGGGTCAAACGGCAAGACCCAGTAAGGGAGTCTGGAGCGGCTCCGTTCCTGCAGACATCGGTAATGAGTTAAGCAGCCCTGCCTA
>CAYRFU010000423.1:0-5342 GCA_964423525.1 uncultured Burkholderiales bacterium
GATCCGTCGTCATCGCGATGTCACCGATCACGAAGAGGCCCACGAAAATCGCGCCTCGGCCGGAGGTGTGCTAGCTGGCTCTGCCTCCTATTCCTACAGCTCCGGAGCTTCTGGCCGGCAATATCGAGTCTCCGGCTTCGTCATGATCGATATGGAAGAGACCGGCAACGCCCAGGAAGACGCCCGCCGCGCTCAAGCTATCGTGGAGGCCGCTGAGGCTCCTTCCACTCTGGGCAGTTCGGGAGCGGCCGAATTGAGTTCCTCCGATCGGACTGTGGCCGCTCGTGGCCGCTCCATGTTAGCCAAGGCTCTTTCGGAGATTGGCGACCGCGAGTAACTACCCCAATTGGTGGAGATAGAACGTCCATTCTTGAGGTCTCTGCCACCGACTCCAGGAGAATTCTCGAACCAGGCTTTGGCGACGGGCTACTCGAGGGGACCTCAGCCGATTCTCCACCGTGATGATGCGCGTTCCGGCTTGGCAATTCCATAGTCGTTCTTCGAGTTGTTCGGCAAGCCAAGGGGAAACAGCCGTTGCCGAGCAGCAGAGAACGTGAAACGACTGGTAGTCGAAATCGAGAAAGTCTTGGTGAAAGAACTCGCATTCCAGAGAAAACTTGTGGGCAGATTCTCGGGCAAATTGCACTGCTGCTGGGACTAAGTCGACACCGACCGAGCGACAAAAGTAGGGGGCGGCCACGAGAACCAGGGCGCCACATCCGCAACCCAGGTCGAGGAAATTCTCCTCACGCTTGGGCTCGGTCCAAGCAAGCAGCTCCTCAGCCACCTCAAGAGGAGTTTCACCGTAAGCCAGCGGTTTGATGGCTGGGTGCCAATGCTTTCCGAATCTCTTCGGAAGAGTCTCTTCGAGCAAAGAGAGTTCGGTTAAAGTGTGGGTGTCATGGTTTTCGAAGTGGGTCTTAAGGCTACTCGAGAGCATCTTGGAGACTTCCCCTGGAGACCGGCCACACCCTTTCGAAGGTTTGTTGAGAGTTTGTTGAAGGGCTTCCGGTAACCTGGCAGCAGACTCGCCTCTCCCCAAAACAGGCGTGTTCACGACCGGGAGTCCCTTCTTTGGTCGAAGCCCCGCCCTCCGGAGCCCCAACTCCGGGGGGCTTTTTGCGCAGGGACTGGAGTGTCTGGCCGGAACAGGTGGCGATGATTCGTTTTCTGATTGTGTTCCTTTCGCTAGCCCTACCCGTCTTGGGCCAGACGACCCTTGAACTCCATGGTCGCCCGGTCGTGGTTTTTGAGCTGCCGGGCTTTGAGCAGACTGGCCAACGAGAGGGCAGAGTCAAAAGAGTCTATTTCGAGGACGGCACCCTCCAACTTGAGGTGCGCCTGCGGAGCTGGATCGGGGTCGACAAAGCCGTGACCGAGTATCGTAAAGAGCGGGCCGAGATTCGTCGCAAACCAGGCTCCCGGGTGGGCCCGGAAGTGGCCGTGCCGGGCGCGGCCAAAGCCTTCACCTACACAACCAGCGAGCCGTTCGAGGGCCATGGACTCTTGCTTTTTAGCCAAGATTTCCGGTGTGAATTCTATTTGACGGGACCTGCCGAACCCCGCCAAGGTCTTTTTCAGCAGTTGCTTGAGAACGTGGAACTCAAGAGCTAGAACAGCTTCCAGATGTAGTGATCCATCTGCTTTTTCCACCAGGGCCAGTCGTGGGACACGTCGTGGCCCCACAGGTCGTAGTTGTGGCCGACCCCACCCCGGCTCAAGCATTCGCTGATCTGGTTGGACCAGTCGACGTGCTCCCAAGGACCCTGACCGCAGATCACATTGATACGGGCGCTGTCGAGAAGCCACTTATCGGGTGAATGCCAGGCATTAGGAAAATAGCAAACCGGATTATGGAAGTAGCACAGATCGTTCCAGTGGCCGTGGTGATAACGACTGATGTCATAGAAGCCACTCATGGCGATGGTCCAGCGAAAGACACCTGGGTGGCGACCGAAGGCGTTCATGGCGTGATAGGCACCCATGCTCGCTCCCGCTGTCGCGATAGCTACCGGCCCTCCGCAGTTGCCATGGATGAAGGGCACCAGTTCTCGTATGAGGTAGCGATCGTAAAGCTCTTGGCGCCAAACTCGCTCCCCCGGATGAAGGCCATAATCAAACCAACTGTATTGGTTGATGGCGTTACAGCTGACGATTTTGACTCGACCCGCCTCGAGGTGGTGGGAGAGTGCCCCGATCATGCCAAATCGCTCCAACTCCTCGAAGTCGGCTGAGGCGGTTGGGAAGAACAGAATCGGGACGCCCCAGTGACCGTAAACGGCCACGGGCATGGGAATTCCTAGGCTGGGGCTATACCAGCAATGCTTTTCTACTTTCACCCGCGCCGGTTCCAGGGTTGGTCACCGAGTCCTGCCGTGATGGTGGCCGTCTTGGCCGAGACCTCTTGACGGAAAGCTGGCTGACCGTCAGGGCCCAACTCTAAGAGGGAGGTGGCCGAGCCCTGGCGGTCTTCCACCAGTTTGCTCCCGTCGCTACGAGTGAACTCGAGGTGACTCCTGTTCAGGCCCCAACGCTCGAGCAATCCCTGTTGAGAGCCATAGGAGTAGTGCATCCGCGCCGGCTCAGCTACCGTAGGCTGGCTTTGGGCGACCACCCTCTCAGCCTTTCTGGCTTCCTTCAAGAGCTTGTTAGCGTACTGACTAGCCTCTTCCGTGACTGCAATCGAGGGACTCATCAAATCAGCCAGCCCAGCATACTCTGGTCCCCTCACTTTGCCCCCACTCAGGAGCAGAGTGACAGGGTTGGTGAACTTCTCAGAAGCTTCCTTTTGCTGGCCGACGGGGGCGACCGAGCCCACAACCTGGCCCTGGTCTTTTTCAGCTCGCAGCCGAGTTTCACCGTCGCAAACCTCGACCGTTTCTCGTCCATCGGGAAAGTAGTCCCAACGAAGAGTCTCGTCAGGCTCCCCGGCCGGACAAGCTTCTAGCTGAATTCTCATCTGTCCAACTTCGTCTGGCGCCCGACCGGGACCGTAGTCTTGTCGAAAGAAGACATCGAGTTTTCCGGACGACGTGTCAAGCCTTCTCGCGGCCACGGTGTTGGGTTGGTGAGAGGCAAGGTTGCGCTCTTTATCAGGGATCAGCCCTTCCAGCTCTTTTCTGAGTTGCCGACCCGTCTGAAGGGCTTGCTCGACTTCCGGTTGCTGCTCGATGGTCGGGGCCTTGGTCCAACGGTGTCCGCCTTCGGCTCTAGCTTGGAAATTGGTAGCCAGGCTGGGGATCTGAAGCATCGGTGTTCATCCTTGGGCCGAAGGCTCTTACCTACGGCCGATATAGTCTGGCCGCACCGTGACAAGGCGAACTGAAAAAGACTTGAAACTACTTGTTGAAACGGAAGACGCTATCGGTGGGGAGCGGTTCGCGATGTTCTTGGGTAGGCTCCCGTAGACCCGTCTCAAGGTCGACAGCGTCTCGTTTTGTGATTCGCTCGCCCTCGCTTTCAAAGCTGACGGTCCTCACCAATTTTTGCTTGTGGCTCTCGCGGTCGTCGCTTTCGAAAAGAAACCGGGTCTCGCGCCGCTGACTCACCAATCCCACCCCGCCGCCCGGCTCAAGGTCGGCCTTCCAATCGATCTGGCGGGTGGAGAAGAAGCGAAGCACCCCGTCTTTTTTTTCGCGCCATCGGAGGTCGGGCGGAAAATGCCTTGGGATTCTGCCGTGTTGGGCTTCTTGAAGCGACTCGACCGCTTTGACATACTGGCGGACCAGGGCTTGCGCCAGGGCGTGAAAGCCTTCTTGACCTCGCAGCTTTTCTTGAGCCGCAAGAGGAAGATTCCCGATGGCTTTGTCTTGGGAAGTCACTGGAGCTCCCAAAGCTATCTCCTGTTGTGGGTCCATCTCTCTATCTTAGCTCGTTTAAGGGGTTCTTTGGTAGGCCCAAATGGATAGTTTCTACTTGGCCCGTTCCTCGGCTTGAATCGATCGCCATTGCTCCAGCTGGCTGGCGCTCAGAATCTGCTCGACCTTTCGAGAGGTCAAGACGTCCTGGTAGCGCAACTGAAAACGGGTCTCTCCAATCTCTCGGAGCTTTTTCTTGATTTCGGCCAGGGCGGCCCGTTCGCGCAGGAGGTTCTGGAACTCGGCCTCCTGGCGTTGCAGCTGCTGGCGTTGGCTGAGGATCGACTTCTGAAAGTTGGTGAGAGTGGTTTTGATGTCGGCGATCTGCTGGTCGGTCAGCTGGAGCTGGGAGCGGTAGTCGACCAAGGTTTTGACTTTCTTGGGCTCGGGCTCCTGGCTCAGGGCCGGGCCTAAAAAGAGAAGCAGACCGAGAATCAGGATAAGACGGTTTTTCATCTCCTTCCTGTGCGCGCTCCTTCAGGCCGCCACCTCTCCAGCTCTGGAAATTGGCATCGAATTGTTACATTTTGGAGATAAACTTTTAA
Source organism: uncultured Burkholderiales bacterium (assembly GCA_964423525.1). Taxonomy (GTDB): domain Bacteria; phylum Vulcanimicrobiota; class Xenobia; order Xenobiales; family JADMJV01; genus CAYRFU01. The sequence goes on from CAYRFU010000423.1 coordinate 4,403, forward strand.
CAAAAATGCCGTCTTTGTCGAGTACATCTGGTTCGATTTCCGCTATTCTTAAAAAGAAAAAACAATTTCGACAGGAGAGTTCATGAATATAACGGCCGCTTCGATCCAAAGCCCGACGATTTCCCCCTTAGCCCGACTGATGGGTGGGGCCGGGTCCGCTGAGACTTCCTCGGCATCACCCGACTTTCCGGGTATGCTATCATCATTGGATTTCCTGATGGGGGGATGGGGCAGCTTCGCTCTCCCTGGTTTCCCTCCCGCCTTAGCTTTGCCGAACCCCGCTTTCGGGCCGTTCAGCGATATCAACGTTCCCCAGGTCGGCGACAGCTTCTTGACTTCCGTCTTCGGGGGCATCAACTCCGGCCAAGACTTCCTGTCTCAGATTTTCGGTAGCGGCGAGACCAAGAGCGACGGCAAAGGCGAGGATAAGAAAGGCAAAGGCGACTCGGCCAAAGCTGCCGGTGCCGATTTCCCTGGCTTTCCTCCTTTCCTAGCGATGGCTAACCCGGCTTTCGGCCCCTTCGCCGACATTAACGTGCCCAGCGTGGGCGATGACTTTTTGAGTTCGATGTTCGGAAAAATCAACAGCGGCAAAGGGTTCAGCATGCCGAAGTCGACTGGTAGTATCTTCGACTTCCCGTCTCTGAACCTGGACCCGTTTATGAGCCTGGACATCGGTCTTCCTCTTGGCGGGATGACACCAGAAAACGCTGCCAAGATGGGGGCCAAAATGGACAAGGAAATGAAGAAGAAGAAATAGATAAACCAACAACGCAGCAGGTTGGAAAACGGCCGGTAACCCCGGCCGTTTTTATTACTTCAGCGGCCAGACCGCGGGTCTAGAGGGCCTGTTGACACTCGACTGGCCGAGGAAGAAGGGTTATAACACGGAGGCCACTGAGCTCACGGCGTTCTTTAGGGTGGACAGTGCTTGGCGAGC
>CAYRFU010000424.1:0-5338 GCA_964423525.1 uncultured Burkholderiales bacterium
GTGGAGTTCTTGTCTGTCAAAAGTGTAGACCATCGCTTGAAAAAAGGCACCGTCGCTGGTGGCGTTCTCCAGGACGAGGGTCAACAGGAGCCTAGAGAAGAATTCCCGCCGCTCGCTCTCCCGGAAGTGATTCCCGGCTCCATTTTCGACGTCAGCGCCCTGGTGGCGATGCTGATCGGCAAGTTCCGATGGCATCAGCCCCTCCACCGGCAGCATCAGGCGCTGAAAGCGGCCGGGATTTTTGTTGACCGCGGGAATCTTACTCGTGTCCTCCACAAAGTCGCGATGCTGCTGCTTCCAATTTTTGCTTGTTTGAAGGAGTCCGTTCTGGCCAGCTCCGTTCTTGCCGTCGACGAGACACCAACTCCCGTCCATTCCTCTGGGAAGATGGGCAAGGGATACTTCTGGGTCTTTTACGGAGATCAGCACGAGGTTTTCTTCCATTTCGCGACCTCCAAAGAGAAAAAGGTGATCTTTGAAATCCTCGCCGATTTCGAGGGGCATCTGGTGACGGATGGCTATGCAGCTTACTCGAGCTTTGTGGCTCACATGGAAACTCTGAAGGCGATCTTCCACGCTGCCTGCTGGTCTCATACCAGACGGAAATTTCTCTCTGCAGAAGAGAAGCACCCACAAGAATTCAGCTTCATCATCAAGATGATTCAAGGACTTTACCGGATAGAGGATCGAGTTCGCGGGAAACCCCCCATTGAGATCTTCCGAGCTCGCCAGGCAGAATCCAAACCCATCGTCGAAAACCTCTTCGCTTACCTGGAGAAACTTCAGGCAGAGGGCACCTTCACCGCCAACGACCCTCTCCTGAAGGCTGTTAACTATGCCCTGAAACGCAAAGGTCCGCTGTCGGAATTTCTGGAAAATGCCCAGGTGCCTTTGGATACGAACCACCTTTATGCCGCTAGCGGCATAAAGGTGGTTATGCCGACTCCCGGATTATGCCGCGTGAGAAATTTGCGCGACCGAATGCGGGCGGCATCGGAAAGAAACGCGGCATAATCTCGAAGTTCCCTTATGGCCAAACTCGGCCGTAAGGAGGCTAAAATGCCATTTCAAATTCACAGTACGTTGCCTGTGCTCAGGACACGTTTGGAGGGTTGTCTGGAGAATCTACAAGCTAGTGGGTTTTCGGAGAGAACTCTCAAGAAAAGATGGGCTACTTTCAAAGCGCTGGTTCGATGGCTGGAACAGGAGCGAATTTCTGATGCGGACGCTCTCGCCGAGGATAACATCGATGCTTTTCTCGGCCGGATTCCAGAGACGAGAAAAGAACACCGAAGGATTGAGGCCGCTGGAATACGACGCTTACGAGCCTATCTAGACGCGGAAATCGGTTCCACCAAGGAGTACTCTTCTACGACTCTTTCCGCTTCAGAAAGGATCATCCAGGAATACACTGCGTACCTGAAGCAGGAGCGAGGACTTGCGGAGAGATCGATAGGAACGTATGCCGACTCGTTACGCGGAACCTTGGACGAGTTCGTTAGAGAGTACGGCAGCTTTTGCCCTGCCCAGCTCGATGTCGCGGCAGTCAGGGCCGTTCTCCTAATCCGCATCTCAAAGCTCTCGACTTCGGGTTCCCGCAGGTTCGTAGCGACACTTCGGCCATTTCTTCGATTCCTTTTTCAAAAGGGCCACACGAAATTAGACTTATCCGTCTCGGTCCCCACCTTTCGCGCATCCAGGCACCGAATCCCAGGCTTCCTTCTCCCAGAACAAGTGGAGACAGTTCTCTCGGCACCGGACCGAGCCAAACCGACCGGAAAGCGTGATTTCGCCGTGCTTTTACTTCTTGCCCGCCTTGGCCTGCGTGCCTTTGAAGTAGTGAGTCTCGAACTCGATGACCTACGTTGGCGCGACGGAAAGCTCATTGTTCGGGGAAAGGGGAGAGTCTTCGAGAGCCTGCCGTTATTATCTGAAATCGGCGAGGCAGTGGCTGAATATCTCCAAGATGGTCGTCCCGAAACAACCTCGCGAAGAGTCTTTATACGGACCTATGCTCCTCACGTCGGACTATCAGGCCCGGCCGCAGTAGGCCACATTGTGCGACGCGCTCTTTCTTTAGCGGGAGTGAAGCCGTCAGGCCGGGGGGCGGCACATTTGTTTCGCCACAGCCTGGCCACTCAAATGGTCCGAAATGGGGCGACAATTACCGAAATCGCCCAGATTCTTCGCCATAGAGCTGAGGGCACCACAGAGATTTACACGCAGGTCGCGTTCGAATCGCTGCGGGGAGTCGCCCGCTCGTGGCCAGTACCTGTGGGTGCAAGCTGATGAACGACCTCCGTGACCACCTGAATCAATATATCTCCTTGCGTCGTGCGATGGGCACCCAGCTTCTTGAGCCGGCGGCGGCCCTCAACCAGTTCGTCGATTTTGTAGAGGCCGACAGGGGCGATTTTATCACTATCGACGCCGCCCTCCGTTGGGCGACCAAGCCCCAGCTTGCGCAGCGCGCGACCTGGGCCCGTCGCCTCTCTCAAGTTCGCGGATTCGCTACCTGGCTTAGCGCACTCGACTCTCGAACGGAAGTCCCACCTAGACGACTTCTCAATGTTGGTCACCGACGCAATCCGCCCTACATTTACCCTGATGAAGAGGTTCGCGATCTCATGAGGCAAGCCGCCATGCTTCCGTCCTCAACAGGTCTGAGGTCTCACACATACGTAACGCTCATCGGGCTTCTGGCTTCGACGGGGCTCCGTCCGGGCGAGGCGTTGGCTCTCGACAGATCGGATGTCGAGCTGCAGAGCGGCACAATCCTAGTCCGTCAGACCAAGCACGGAAAATCTCGATTCGTTCCAGTAGAGCGTTCCGTACAAGGAGCACTCGAGGCCTACACAGACCGACGTGATATGCTCTGTCCTTCGCCCCGAGATGAGGCCTTTCTCGTCTCAGAGCGAGGCTGCAGACTCACCGGGTCTGCAGCTCGGCGAACCTTCGCTGAACTCTCAGGCCTCACGGGTATCCGCAAGATCCCGGCGCGACGCCGCATAGGTCGGGGGCCAAGACTCCAGGATTTCAGGCATACCTTCGCGACCAAGAAAATCATTGAATGGTATCGAGCTGGTCTCGACATCCACAGAGAATTGCCCAAGCTTTCCACTTATCTAGGGCATAAGGGGCCAGTCACCACTTACTGGTACATCCAGTCTGTCCCGGAACTTCTTCGATTAGCCACGGACCGTTTCGAACGTGGGGGTGACTTATGAACACCCCGAATCTCTCGCGCCTCATCCAGTACTTCTTTACGGATTGGCTATTCAGGCAATTAGGAGCCAGCCAGCACACGATAGCTGGCTACAGAGACAGTTTCCGACTATTGTTACGCTTCGCTGCCGACACTCTCCAACGAACTCCCTCGGAACTTAAGGTGGAGGAGCTAGACGCAACGTTTTTGGCAAAGTTTCTCGAGCACCTTGAGACGGAGCGAGGCAACTCGGTCCGAACACGAAACAACCGCCTGAGTGCACTTCACGCATTCTTTCGCTATGTGGCGATCACCGAGCCCTCGCTCAGTCTTCAATGTCAGAGGATACTGGCGATTCCCCATAAACGCCACGAACGCCGCCCCATGGAGTTTCTAACTGAGGAGGAGGCGGCGGCCATCATTGGGGCACCCAACCCACGAACCTGGATCGGGTGGCGTGACAGAACCATTCTTCAACTCGCGGTCCAAACAGGTTTGAGGAATACCGAACTGAGAGCGCTTCGGCGCCAGGATATCGAGTTTGGCACTGGTGCTCATGTCCGCTGTCTCGGCAAGGGGCGAAAGATGCGATGCACACCTTTAAGCAAAGAGGTGGCCGCAGCACTCCGGAAATGGCTGGACAAGCATAGCGGTGGTCCGGAAGACGCGGTCTTTCCCAGCTCCAAAGGTGGTAGTCTTAGCGCAGACGCTCTTCAGCGACTGGTGTCGCGGCATGTGAAATCGGCAAGTGCGCTGTGCCCATCACTCACCTACAAGTCCGTGACTCCGCATACCTTGCGCCACACCGCCGCAATGAATCTCCTTTGGCGTGGTGTGGATCTGACGGTCATTGCTCTCTGGCTCGGCCACGAATCTCTAGAGACAACCCAAGTGTACCTCCACGCTGACCTCGGTCTCAAGGAGCGGGCTTTGGCTCATGCGACTTCAACGGGGAACGTTCCACACAGATACCAACCATCGGACCTGCTCCTGGAGTTCCTAGAAAGCCTTTGATTATGCCGCGTCGAAGCGGGCTCCAGAACCAAAATTCCCTGTACAAGTGGGGTTTGTCTTCGCCACGCGGTATAATCCGGGAGTCGGCATAACCACCTGGAAAGGCAGCTTCGGTCTCAGGCGGTAGGTCGCAAGAACTGGATGTTCCACATGACTGAAGCCGGGGCAGAAGACGCGGCTATGCTCTACAGCCTGATCCAAAGCTGCCTTTTGGCCGGGATTAACCCGACGGTTTACCTGGAAGACGTCCTGCTCAGGATTACCCAAGGAGAAGACCCTCAGCTGCTCGTTCCGCGCACTTGGAAGGAGCGCTTCTCCAACGAAGCGCTGTCGTCCATCTTGGTACCCGTCCTGGGCTGAGTTCTCTCCTGGCCACCGGCCGGGATTCCATCGAGGAGCAGTTCGAGGTTCTGGGGGGACAACTCCACCTTGTCACCTGGGTTTCGCAGCCGAAATCGACCCCTCTCCAGTCGTTTAGAAATGATGATGTAGCCGGTGCGGTCCCACAGCAGAGCCTTGGCCAGGTTCCCCCGGCGGTTCGTGAACACGAAGAGGTCGCCACTGGTGGGATTCTCCCCAAGCTGCGTAGCCACAAGAGCCTCCAGTCCATCGAAACCGTTCCTCATGTCGATGGGTTTCCCGTAAATCAGAATTCTACCAATCTGCTGTAGCTTCATCAGGCAACCCCCCTGAATCTAAGGGTGACGCCAAGCGGCAACTCGACCACCAGGTCATCTCGAACCGGCGACGCCGGCTCCACATCGACCCAGGACTCGGGCTGGGGCGCGACGGCGAGAGACTCCGGGAGAGCGACCTCCACGAAACTACTAACGGCCGGGGTGTTCTTTGACTTCTTCCTTCTCGATAGGAAGGAGCTGAACCCCGAGTAAGACAGCCCCTCCTTCTCGCAGAATTTCTTGCGGGTGAGACCACTCCGTGAGAACTTGGCCAGGATACGTTCCCAGTTGGGACGAGTTTTTCGATTCAATTGGCACCTCCAAAACTTGATGGAGATAGCCTAAACCGGATCGCCCGCTAGCCGCCAGGTGGCCGTACAGCGCTTACGTTGGAATTATCGGGCCATCCCACAATCGTAATAACGGGAAGTTATTTCGAGCC
>CAYRFU010000425.1:0-5336 GCA_964423525.1 uncultured Burkholderiales bacterium
GGAACTCCGTTAAGAGCTCGTCACGCGACTGAGTGAGTTCGGTCGACTCGGTGGGTTATCCGCCCGATTGGCGCGGCTAGCTAGGTGGCAACGACTCGGTCGAGGGGCCAGTCTCGCTCGCGAACGCAACCCCGTTTTAGCTCCTCAAGCGAGTAGTGTGTTCCCCTCCAGGTGGTGCCGCCGAGCCAGTAGGTGCGTAGGATACCGACCACCAAAGTGGTCCAAAGAAGGGGCACCATCACCATCTGAGTCAGGCCTTCCCAGCCAGTCGTCCCGGTCAGAGCACGGGCGGCGGAGACGTGGCAGTTGGTGGCCACCAGGATCGCCAACAGGGAAGGGATAGGGTCCTGGGACCAAAGGAAGAGTGGACTCAGCAAAATCAAAAAGATTAGGAGGGGAAACAAACCCAGGAGAGGGCTCCACTCCAGGGCGCAGAGGGCCCTCTCGCAGTGGGCCTTCAGAGCTCTGCCAAAGCCCGGCATCCAGTTCACCCTAAGCAGCCGAGTCATATCTACCATCGCCTGTCGGACCCCGCTACGACGAAGGACCATCCCCAATTTCATGTCGTCAGCCATCTCCATAGCCAGGGTCTGGTAGCCTCCGACCGCTTCATACTCCGCCCGACGGATGAGGTTGAACGCCCCTAGCCCGGCGTAGCCCCGGGTGCGTGGCCTTTCCAGTTCCCAGCATCGAAAGCGGATCAAGACCCACATCAGACTCGAGGTTACAAAACACCTTTCCAGGAAGGTGTCGGCAGTGATGAGGGGCATCCCGGCCAGATGTCCGAGGTCGTGCTCCAGGGCGAAAGCCACCGCCTGGCGCAACGCTGATCGATGGTGCACAACGTCACCATCGGTAAAAAGAAGCCACTCTCCGGTGGCCAGGTCGGCCCCGCGATGGCAGGCATGGTTTTTTCCCAGCCAGCCGTCAGGAAGATGCTCGAGATGCACGACCTTCAGGCGTTCGTCGGCCCGGGCCAGGCCCTCCAAGAGCTGTCCCGTGGCATCCTCTGAGCGGTCGTTGACGGCTACCAACTCGAGATTCGGATAGTCGCAGGCCAGCAGAGAGAGCGTAGCCGCCTCGACGGCTTGCTCCTCGTTGCGGGAGGGGGCCACGATCGTGACTCGTGGCCAGCAGTCAGGCTCGCTTTTCGAGTGAGGCGGCCGGAAGGCTGCGAGGGCTCTCTGTAACCACCAGCGGACCACACACCAGAGAGCCAGAACAATCCAGGCATTCATCTCATCCCCTCATTCCCCAGGCTCGCTTTCTCTACCTGGCCGATGATGATAAACTACACGCGTGACCGGTTGGAAGAAAGCCTCCCTTGTCTTGGGCGTAGGGGCCATCGTTTTGAGCTTGATCGTCTTACTGCTGGCCGGCACCGTCCTCAAGATTAGTCAGGTAAGTCCCGGCCCGGGACAGGTGATCGGAGAGGCCCAGCCGGTGATCGAGGTTCGCTTTTTGGGATTTCCCCTGACTGGGGGGATCCTGGTGGATACTCGTCCTGTGCCGGTTGCCTTTGAGAGGACCCGGGGTCGCCTGGTGGCTAGTGCTGGTCCTCTAACGGAGGGGGAGCACACGGTGGTGGTGGACTTGCGCACCGTCCTGGGCCGGCGCGTTCGCAAAGTTTGGCAGATCCGAGTCGATCGTCACGGGCCCAGTCTGACTCTGGAGACCCCGGCCAGCGACCAGGTCACTTCGGTGACCCCTTTTCCCGTGACGGGGCGGAGCGACCCTGGAAGCCGTGTTCGGGTCAACGACGAGGTCACCGTGGCCGACGGGTCGGGTCGTTTCGAGTTCAAGCTGCCCCTTCAAGAGGGGGCCAACGACTTGGTCGTCACAGCCGTCGACGAAGCTGGCAACGAAGTGACGGAGAAGCGAGACCTGTTCTACGACTCCGTTCCTCCCAAGCTTGAGGTCCGTGTTCCGGTTGCCGGGGAGAAAATCACCGATCCGCGGACAGGCCTGGAAATCATGGTAGAGGACAACCACCAGGTCAAACGAGTCATGGCCGCTATCGACACCAGGCGACCGGTGGGCTTGGAGGGGCGGTCCGGACTTTATACTTATCCGATTGGAGACCTGGCTGAGGGCCTTCGCAAGGTGGTTCTCACGGCTGAGGATGAGGCGGGACAGGTCAGTGAACTGGAAATCGAGCTCCTGATCGATACTTCCGAGAAGTTCGGCGAGAAGGTGATGACTCGGGGCGCCGTTGGCCGCGATGTGGAGGGTCTGCAGCGACGTTTAACGACACTCGGCTTTCTGGAGGAGTTGGACCAAACTGGTCTTTTTGACGAGCGAACCTATCAGGCCCTCAATAACTGTCAGAAGAAATACGCTTTGGCGGCAGACGGTGTCGTGGGTCCGGCCACCATGGCTTTGCTGGGTCCCCATATCTATGTGAATCTGGCCGAGTTTTCCCTGGTCCTCGAAGACCCCGGGGCCAAGAGTCGGCGCTTCCCGATCGCTCATGGCCTGCCCGACCATCCCACTCCCACGGGGGAATTTCGGGTGGTGGAGAAGGTTCAAGACCCCACCTGGATTCCCCCCGACTCACCCTGGGCCCGCGAAGCCGAGGTCACACCTCCGGGAGCCGACAACCCTCTCGGTACCCGCTGGTTGGGACTCGATTCCAACCTGGTCGGAATTCATGGAACCCCTTTTTCCGGGTCTATTGGAACGCGGGCTTCCCACGGCTGTATTCGGATGAGGATGAAGGACGTCGAGGCGCTCTACGAGTTGGTCAATGTCAACACCCCGGTGACTATCCTGAAAGGGGACGAGGATGTCTGTCGACGACTCTGGCCGTAATTTTTTTTGTCTGGCAGGTGGAGGGGCACCTCGGGAGAATTGCTAGGCATACCTAGCAAAAGTCGGAGGCTTAATGAATTCCGTTTTGAGGTCCGCCCGGGCCATCATCTATGTGCGAGCCTTGCAAAGTCTTGGCTACTTTCGGGTCAAGGACGGCCGGTTGGTGTTTTATCAATGCCAGTGTCGCAGTCAACCCCTTCCCAACGGCTTGCCGAAAACGACCCGGGGGCAGTCGGCCAGCGACTGGATTCGAGGCTATGAGCGAGAGATTTGCACCGTGTTGGGGAGTTCATAATTCTGTAACCCACCGCTTGGCGACAGCGCATAGTTTGGCCTCATGATTTCGGCGACCCGTCAGCGACCGGAGAGACGTCATCTCCCTCCAAGCGATCGGCCGATCCAAGAGCAAGAGGAAGCCCTCGACTTTCTGGTCGAGTCCTACCAGGGCTCCGTGAGAAGGGCGGCTGAGGATTTCCAATTCTTGGTCCGAACTCGTCCCCTCGAGAAGCTTGATCAAGCCGCTCGCCTGCTGGTCGATTTTAGTCAGAGACTCGAGACGCGGGCGGGTGGGCGAAGAGCGCTACTGGAGTATGCTCGCCGCGGCTGTGACGAGCTAGCCCTTTTCCAAGCCGCCCTGGGGGCTCAGGGTTCCGTCGACGGAGCCGCCGAGTGGTGGGAGTCGTTACGAGATACCACAGGCCTGGACGCTGATCAGAAGCTGGATCTGGTCGAGCTAGCCGAACTCGGCGACGTGAGGCTTCTCCAAGCCTTGCGGGGGCAACCCCCTTCCCCGGCCGTCCTGGATTCACTCAAGACAGTGTTGGAGCGGAGCCGGGGCCCGGCCCTTGTCAGTGACGACTTTCGGCCTCTGGATGGTGTCTGGCACAGCGAGGCCACCTACTATCGACTCGATCTCGATTGCGAGCCCCTCGACCTCCGCCAAGTGTTCGAGCCACGTTTCGAGTGTCTTTTCGCGGCTGACGACGACCTGGAGATCAGAGGGCCAGGTCAGGTCAGGCGAGAGAGCGACAAGCTCTTGATGTCTCTCCCAAGTGGACCCGACACGTCCCTGGAGTTGAGATTTCTCCCCCGAGGCGAGCATCGGTTCAACTTTAGCCAGCCGCGTATTGTGGGCTATAAGGCGCGCCCCCTGTCGGGGATGAGAATGCTTCCAGAAGGAGATTGGGGCGAACTTCCAGGAGACGGTTTTCACCTCACCTGGGCTGATAGCCCGGAGAGAGACTACTCCCCCGGTCAGAACGCCTCTCTCACCTCGAATCCGATCGAGCTCAGCCAGGAAAGGCCCACCGCCCTCTCTTTTGATATTCGCTACCGACTTCAACGCCACTACGACTTCTGCTACCTCGAACTCCAGGACGAGGCCGGAGAGTGGCATGAACTGGACCAGTTCACCAGCAGCGGTGACAAAGAAGGGAACTTTGTCTCGCTCGAAGACTGGCAAGGTCAGACGATCCGGTTTCGCTTTCGTTTTCAGAGTAACGAAAGACATCAGAAAGAGGGGGTGGAGATCTCCAACCTCCAGCTCTTAGAGCGAACGGACGAAGAGATTGAAATCCCCCTTTTGATGCGGCCCGAGGAAGAGCTAGCCCGCGACCGCCTGATCACCACTTTTCTGGAACTCGATGAGGCCGAGAGGCTGGAGGCTCTTCAGGTTTGGGAGCGGGTCGGCGGGAGAGTTCAAAGCACTCAGGCCGCCCTAGATTTCTGGCAGCTGCGAGACCCTCAAGCCGATCCAGAAGTCCAGGAAGAAGCCTTTCTTCTGTTGGAGTCGAGCTATCCTCGAGAGGGGGGCGAGCTGTTTTCTATGCTAGAAGGGGACGAACTCCTCGACCAGGCCCACCTGCTGAAAGCCGTTGGAAGAGCTCGATTTCCTTCTTACCGCAAGCTCTTGCAACAGTCTGAGACTCCCTACGACTTTCTTCTAACTCTGGTTGACCACGAACTCGAAGACCAGGCCCCGGAGATCCTGGCGGCCCTCCGATTACCCTTTGGGGATGAGCAGCCACACCGTCGTCGTGAGCTCTATCTGAAGTTGATGGAAGCAGTCGGGAGTCACAGTTTGACGTGCTGGACTCGCCTGACTCGATGGGTTCCCGGTGAAGAGACCCTGGAGGAGGCACTGCAAGCCTTCCTGATCCTCCATGACCTGGTCGACGGCGACCAGGAGGCTTTGCTCCGAACCTGGAGGCGACTCCAGGACGGTCAAATGGACGGAACGATTCCCGTGCCAACTTTGTCGGAATGTGTTCGTCGATTGGGCCAGGCGGTTGTCGAGGGAAGCGGCGAACTCGAGGACCTACTTCCTTTGCTGGGCCAAACGCAGACGGAAATGGAGTTGGTCGAAGAGGCCGACCTGATCATCATCGGGGGCAGCCCACTACAGCGACAGGACTAGAGGGCCTGTTGACATTCGACTGGCCGAGGAAGAAGGGTTATACCACGGAGGCCGCTGAGCTCACGGAGTTCTTTAGGGTGGGACAGTGCTTGGCGAGCAACTTCCTATC
>CAYRFU010000426.1:0-5309 GCA_964423525.1 uncultured Burkholderiales bacterium
GTAATCGACACGGTTTGCTGGCACGACGCCGCCCGCAGCCCCGACCGCGGCCGCCGCTCCGCCGCCGCCCTGCTGGCCAATCTCGGCGCCCCCTTCGTTCTGCCGCCGGCCGAGCCGGAGTGCCGCTTTTGGTGCGCGACGTCTTCCTCGACAACCAGGATGCTCTCGACCCGATTCTCGCCCAACTCGCCACGACCGAAGAGGTAGCCGCCCGACAAGGAACGGCTATCGCCATTGGACACCCCCGCCCCAACACGCTCAAAGCTCTGCAGCAATGGCTGCCCGAGGCCCGCGCGCGCGGTTTTGAGTTTGTTCTTCTGACCCAACTGTTCGATGCAGAGGAGAGCAGCCGCTATGCCCAAACCCGCTAAAATCTGGTGGACCGTGATGACCATCCTGGCCCTGGTCTGGCCGGTCACAGCCCAAGAAGGTCCCGATGTCGAAAAGTGTGAGATCGAAGGCCGTTCCAGTCGCCAACTTCGCTTTCTGGGCCACAACCTGAAACTGCCGGGGCACAAGACGTCGTTGGCTGAAGAGTTCATGGTCAAAGCCGACGAACCGGAGCTTGAGGTTCTGGCCCGCAGCTTCGGTAAAACTCTCACCTGGTCTCGCCAAGAAACGCGTCTCACCAGCTCCAACGGCGTCTCGCTGGCTCTCAAGCAAACCCGCCTACCCGATGAGGACCAGGGTCGCATCCTGCCGCTAGCGCCTCAGGTGGTGGAGGGAGCCGTCCACATCCCTATCTCCAGTTTGGAGGAGCTCCTCGATGTCCGTTTGACCTTTCGCGACGACGTGGTCTTTGTGGAGCCGATCATCCGCTCAGTCGAGTTGGAGGGGGAAGGCCCAGACCTCAAGCTGGTCGTTCAGTCCACCGGCACCGTCAGCTATAAAACGTTTCCGCTCAAAGAACCGGACCGGTTCGTGATCGACATCGCGGGGGCCGTGCTCGACACCCCTCGTCTCAAGCTCGAGCATCCCGAAGTCGGCACGGTGCGCCTGGGCCAGTTTGAACTGGGTCCCGCCACAAGCCGCATTGTGATCCCCACCGACGTGGCCGTGATGGTCCAACCGGAAAAAGGGGGACGCGCTCGCGATTTTGAGTTCGCCCTTCGCCTGCCTCAAAAGAAAACTCAACCGGTAGTGAAGGCTACTCCCGCCGCTCAAGACGAACCTTTGGTGGCTACCAAAGGCCAAAAGACCATCAAAGAAGTCCGTCTCTTGCCCCTCAAAGGAGGTCAGCGCATCGAACTTCTCTGTGACGGTCCCATCAAATACCAATGGAGCCGGTTACTGCCGCCCGACAACCGGTTTTTTATAGATATCCCTAACGCCATTCTGCTCGGGAAGAAGAAAACTCTTGAGATCAACGACGCCTTCCTCGGCCAGGTCCGAATCTCTCAATTTCAGCCTCAACCCGACCCGGTGGTGCGCCTGGTGGTCGACTTCAAGAAACCGGGTGAACTCAGGATGGTCACTGGTGAGGGAGAGAACGACCTGGCTCTTGAGATCCTTCATCGGCGCATCAACCCCAAGTATGCCGTTCTCAAAGGCTACGGAACCACCGCTTATCCTGCCGCCGGCAGCACCATCTGCCTCGATGCCGGCCACGGCGGCTCTGACCCGGGTGCTATCAATCGCGGTTTAGGGGTTTCTGAGAAGCAAGTCACCCTGGACATCACCAAGCGGTTGGCACGCATTCTGGAAAGCCAGGGGTGGAACGTGATTATGACCCGCAAGGACGATCGCGACGTCTCCTACGCCGGCTCCAGTGCCAAAGAAGAATTAGGGGCCCGAGCCCAGGTAGCCAACGGCTACAAGGCCGATCTTTTCGTCAGCATTCACTGCAACGCATCCACCAATCCAGGAAGCAACGGAACCAGTCTCCACTACTACAAACGAAGCGATTACGTCCTGGCCCGCTCTTTGGAGGGCTCGGTCATGGCCGGCACCGGCCGCATCAACCGAGGGCTGCGCAAGAACCGCTTCTACGTGCTTTCTCACACCCGAATGCCGGCCGTGTTGGTGGAGACGGCCTTTCTGACCAACAGTCACGAAGGCAAGCTATTGTCCACCCCCGCTTACCGCGAACGGATCGCCCAGTCGATCGCCGAAGGCTTGCGGGGCTATGCCATGAACCACCTCAACTGGAGGGCTGCCGGCCGCTAGTGGAACTCTGGCTTCAAGCTCTGCTGCTGGGGATTGTTCAGGGGGTGGCGGAGGTCTTTCCGGTCTCCTCGTCAGCCCATCTGGTCATCCTCCCCGACTGGTTGGGATGGACTTATCTGGGGAAGTCCTTTGACGTAGCCCTTCACGGAGGCACCCTGATCGCCTTCGCTCTGTTCTTTCGCCCCCAGGTCGACCAGCTCTTGAGAGGCCTCAAGGGGCTTCTGGCTCGGGAGAGGACGGTCGAGTCGGAGAGGGCGGCCAAAGTTCTGGTGGCCACCCTCCCGGTAGGAGCCGTTGGGGTCGTTTTCAACGCCTTGATCAAAGAGCACCTCAGCGGCCTCGGTTGGATCACCCTCATGCTGGTGGTGGGGGCCTACCTGCTGGACCGAGGTGATTGGCGGGGAACCCATCACCGCGACGGCTGGTCTCTGAGCTGGGGCGAGATGGCCCTGGTCGGCCTGGCTCAGGCCGTCGCTTTGATCCCGGGAACGTCCCGCAGTGGGGCCGTCATGGCATGTTGTCTTTTTCTCGGCGTCCGTCGCGATGAGAGTGCTCGCCTGTCCGTCTTGCTGGCCCTCCCGGTGTTGGCAGGGGCCACCCTCTGGGAGGGGGTCGGGCAACTGGGCGCGCCTGGGCCTCCCACCGAACTGATGCTCATGGGAGCGGCGGCAGCAGCCGTCAGTGGCTGGCTCTCCCTTCGCTTCTTGCTGGGTCGGGTGGGGCAAAGCGGATACCGGCCCTTCGTTCTCTACCGCTACGCCCTGGCAATTGTCTTAGCAGGGCGCGCTTTAGCAGGGATTTCCGTACCTACCTAGAGAGTAGCCACCGTGCTTTTGGTGGCTCTACTGGTGGGAACGGGATGGCTTTTGACGTCCAGGTTGTATCGGCTCACCTGGTGGGAACGCCTGGTGGTGGGCCCCGCTTTGACCACCATACTGGGCCTCTTCGGGGTCAACCTGGGACTGCGACTGGGTGGTGAGCTCTCAACCACTCTTCTGATGACGGCCGTCTCGCTGGTGGGAGCCAGTCTTTTCGTGGCTCGTTCTCCCACGGCCAGTCGAGACAACGACTTGAGCCGAACCGAACTGGTGATGGTGGGCTTATGCCTGGGGGTTCTCTACCTTCTCACGAATCAGGGCCAACTGTCGACGCCCGACGACGACTACTGGCTGCATACCCCGGTCCAACGGATGATGGCCGAGGGGGTCTTCCCACCCCGCAACCCGGTCTTTCCCGAGTTGCCTCTTCACGGTCACTACGGACGGGACTTACTGATCGTGGCCACCCATAAAGCCACTAGCCTCGACCTGTTTGGGGCCCAGCTGGCCGTGACCACCCTCAGCCACGCCCTGGCTGCGGCCCTGGCTTTTGTCCTGATGAGAAGATTCTGCACCTCATTGGCGCCGGCCTGGGTAGCCTGGCTGTTCGCTTACCTGGGGGTCGGAACGGCCTACAAGACAGGCTTACTCGAGACTTTTCAAAACAACAATGGGCCGGTCCATCTCCACCTCTTCTTGCTGGTCTACCTGGTGCTCGACACCCTGGAACAACCGACCTGGCCCAAGAGCCTGATCCTCGGGGTGGCGGTAGGCACCTACTCTTTCGTCTACGAAACCCATCTGGGTCTGTTCGGCCTGGCCAGCCTGGTGACAGTCGGGGCTCACTGGGCCTGGGGCCGGCTGTCTGCGGGTCAAATCCGGCACCTAATCGTCTCCGGCTTGCTGGCTGCGCTGCTGGCCTGCAGCCACGGAGGAGCCTTCACCGATCTGGCCAGTCGACTGGCGGGAGGCTCCCCGGCCTATAGCGAGACGGCCCTAATGAACCAGGCCCAGCGGGCCAGCCTCAGTTTTCCCAAGAGTCAGTTCCTGCGGATCCGGATCGGTGAGCACGAGTATCAGCCGGTCAGCACCAACTATCAATTCTGGCCCGGCACTGTGCTCTTTGAGCTGCTCGACCATCCGGTCGAACGAGACCACCCGCTCTATGTCCCCATCTGGAGCTGGACCGTGGTCCGAATGCACTGGCTGGCTCTGTGGCTGGCCCCTTGGACCCTTTACTACTGTGTCACCCGGCGCCAGACGGTAGCGCTTTTCTTCTGGTCGTTCGGGGCCACTGCCTACCTGGTGCCGGCGGTGGTGAACTTTGGTCCGGTCCACGAGTGGGAGTGGTATCGTTGGGAATTCGCTGCCGGTCTGGGTCTGGCCATAGCGGCCGGCGCTATGCTGGGAAGGATCTTCTCAGAAAGCAAGTGGGTCACTCGAATCGTCCTTCTTCTGATAGTCGCCCTGAACCTCAACGCCGGAGTGAGGGTGGCCTACGGAGGCCTGGGAAGGATGCAAGCCCGGGACCTGACAGCCCTCACCACGATGAGAGTCGACCACTCGTCGTGGCTGACCCGCCACCGGGAGCCCTTGCGGATTCTCGAAGGCGACCTGGAGGCGATAGCCCGGCTGCAAGAGCTGGCCCGTCCAGGGGAGAGAGTCCTGGTGAATTTCCGGCCAGAGGACCCCTGGGCCATCTTATTTGAGTCGACCCTCACCGGACTGACCGGGCTGGTTCCGGTTGGCCACGCTTTGCCGCGCGACGACGACCAGGTTGGACTCCCTCCCTTCCGGCGCCAGCCGGCCGTCGATGCCTTCCTGGAAAATCCCACCCGCGAGGGTCTCCAAGCCCTCAATATCGATTGGCTCTATATCAAATTGGTCGGTCGAGAGCTGAGCTTGGGACCGGCCTATTTGGGGCTAGACGGAGTTGAGCAGGTTTTTCGCACCGACCGCCGCCTGTGGACCATCCTGGTTTTTCGGGTGGAGTAGGGATTTTTCAGACCCCTCTGATAACCTGGCCGGGTGATAAGCCGAACCCACCCCCTATCGATTTTCCCAGCCCTCCGACTCTGGACGAGCCCAGCTGCTCGTCACGCCTCGGGCCAGGACGCTTATGTCGGAACCGTCGCCCCCTCCCGGACCGAATGGCCCAAGCCAGAACCCCAGGCCATTCACAAAGGCTATCTCAAGGTCCGCCCTTTCAGCCTGGAAGTCCCCGGGCCCCACGGCCCTGTCCCGATCAGCGGCCAGGCCCTCGAGGCCCCGGGACACGATGTCTCGGCCGTCAGCGCGTTTGCCTTTGGTCAAGATGGGAAGCCC
>CAYRFU010000427.1:0-5285 GCA_964423525.1 uncultured Burkholderiales bacterium
CGACTACGATGACGCCCACGGCACCGCCGACGAAAGCACCCACTCCACCACCGGCCTGGCCACCCAGGGCCACTCCGGCGCGCAGACCGGCGGTGGCGGTGGTCACACCGAGATAGACGGGGGTGAGGGTGTCGAACCAGTCACTGGCACCGGAATAGAAGGCGTCGGAGGGGGCGGGGTCCTGGTCAGCCGGGGGCTGCTGAGGGGGTTGGTCCTGAGTGGCTCTCAGGGTAGTGGTAGGCGCGAAACTAGAAACTTGCATGTTTTTCTCCTTGGAATGGAACTATTTTTGTCTGCTCTTATCCTACGCCGCCTCGTTCGGTCCAGACTTTAACAGGGAGTTACATCTCCGGTAGGACTCCTCGGATCGAGGTGGGAAGTCGCCAATAGTGTCTGACATCCTGGCTCAGATCGGTCGAACCCCTCTGCTAGAGCTGCCTTTTGGAAGGCCCAACAGCGGGCGTGTGCTGGCCAAAATGGAAGGGGCCAATCCCGGCGGCTCGGTCAAAGACCGTCCCGCCCTCCGGATGGTCGAGATGGCCGAAGCGAGTGGGGAGCTCACCCCTGAGAAGGTCCTTATCGACGCCACCAGCGGAAACACCGGAATCGCCTACGCCCTGATTGGGGCCGCCCGAGGGTTCCGGGTGGAACTGTGTCTACCCAGCAATGCCAGTCGGGAGCGGCAGCGAATTCTGAGAGCCTACGGAGCCGACCTGGTCTTGACCGACCCGATGGAAATGACTGACGGGGCCATCCGGGAGGCCCGGCGACGGGTAGCCGAGCGGCCCGACCACTATTTCTATCCTGACCAGTATAACAACCCCGCCAACTGGCAGGCTCACTATTACACCACCGGCCCCGAAATCTGGGACCAAACGGGTCAGAATGTGACCCATTTCGTGGCCGGTCTGGGCACCACTGGAACCTTTACAGGGGTGGGTCGGTTCCTTCGAGAGAAAGCTCCCGACATTCAGCTGATCTCGATGCAACCCGACTCTCCCTACCATGGGTTGGAAGGATTGAAGCATCTAGAAACGGCCATCGTGCCCGGTATCTACGACCCAAGCGTGGCCAACCGTGAAGTCGAGGTCACCACTGAGCAGGCCTATGAAATGGCCCGCCGCCTGGCTCGAGAGGCCGGTTGGCTGGTGGGAGTCTCGGCGGCGGCCAATATCGTGGCAGCCCTCGAGGTGGCGGCCGATGAACCCGACGCCACCGTGGTCACTGTTTTATGTGACGGTGGAGTCAAGTATCTAGGAGAACGGTTTTGGAGCGAATGAAAGTGCGACTCACCCCCGAGGTCCTCAGACAGGTGCAAGACCACGGCCAACAAACCTACCCGGAGGAATGCGGTGGGCTCCTTCTGGGCCACCAGCACCAGGGGGTCCGTTCTATCTCGAGCCTTGTTCGACTCGAGAACCAGAGAAGCGAGTCGCGCCACAATCGGGTTGAACTGTCCCCTCTCGACTACGCTCGAGGCGAGAGGGAGGCCGCGCGCCAGGGATTGGGAGTGTGGGGTTTCTATCATAGCCACCCTGACCATCTGGCCGTTCCGTCCCAGTATGATTTGGACCAAGCTGGCTTCGTTGACTGGTCTTATCTGATCGTCCCCGTGGCCCAGGGAAAGGCGGGACCGCCCCGCAGTTACCGTTTGGCAGAAGACCGAAGCCGCTTTGAAGAAGAAACGATCGAGGTAACCCCTCGGGAGGAAGTGACCTGATGCCAACCATCTTGATCCCCACGGCTTTGCGCCGTTACTGCCAGGAGCTAGCCGAAATCCAAGTTGAAGCCACTACAGTGGCTCAGGCCCTGGAGGCTCTCACCCAAAGCCACCCCGACCTCAAGAAGCATCTTTTCGATGGTCAGGGCCAACTGCGCAGCTTCGTCAACCTCTATCTAGGGGACGAAGACATCCGCTACCTGGAAAAAGAAGAAACGCCCCTCAAGCCCGACTCGGAACTTTTGATTATCCCCTCTATCTCAGGTGGGGCGGCCACCTTGTCCCCTCAGGAAATGGCCCGCTACGACCGCCATATCATTCTGCCCGATGTGGGTCTGGAAGGACAGGAGAAGCTCAAGCGAGCGAAAGTTCTCATGGTGGGCACGGGAGGTTTGGGAAGCCCTCTCGGTCTCTACCTTGCCGCCGCCGGGGTAGGCAAGCTAGGGATTGTCGATTTCGACGTCGTCGATGAGAGTAACTTACAACGCCAGATCATCCACGGAACGAAAGACGTAGGCCGACCCAAAATCGACAGCGCCAGGGACCGTCTCAGAGATGTCAACCCCCACGTGGAAATCGTCGGCTACGAAACCGCCCTGGTGGCCGACAATGCCCTCGAGATTCTCAAGGACTACGACGTGGTGGTAGACGGCACCGACAACTTCGCGACCCGCTACCTGGTCAACGATGCTTGCGTGCTGCTGGGAAAACCCAACGTCTACGGCTCTATCTTTCGCTTCGAAGGACAAGTCTCAGTCTTTCACCCGGCCGGAGGGGGGCCTTGTTATCGGTGTCTCTACCCCGAGCCTCCCCCACCGGGACTCGTCCCCTCCTGCGCCGAGGGAGGAGTCTTTGGGGTCTTGCCAGGCGTTGTGGGCACCCTTCAGGCTACCGAGACCATCAAGCTGATTCTGGGCACAGGGAGACCTCTCATAGGCCGCTTACTGGTCTTCAACGCTCTTGATATGAAGTTTCGGGAACTCAAACTGCGCCCCAACCCCGACTGCCCGCTCTGTGGCCCCAACCCCACCATCACCGAGCTGGTCGACTACGAAGAGTTTTGTGGTCTGAACCGGCCCGACCCCAACGCTCCCCCTGAAGTCACTCCTCTGGAACTTCAAGCCGAACTCAAGAACGGAAGCTCGATTGTGTTGGTGGACGTGCGTCAACCCCACGAATGGGAAATCGCCAACCTGGCCCCTCAGGGAGCCACCCTGATTCCCCTTGACCAGTTGAGCGAGCGCCTCTACGAAATCCCGAAATCGGCCGACATCGTGGTCCAATGCAAGTCTGGAGGTCGCAGCGCTGAAGCCCAGTCTCAGCTGATTGAGGCCGGCTTCCCTCGAGTGCGAAACCTGACCGGCGGCATCTTGCGGTGGGCTGACGAGGTCGACCCGAGTCTGCGCAAATACTGATGCTGGCCCTGGTCACCGGAGCGACCGGCGGTATCGGTCAAGCCGTAGCCCGAGCTCTGACAGAAGACGGCTACAAGGTGGCCTTGGTGGCTCGCTCGACCGACCGACTGAAAGCCCTGGCCGAGGAGCTAGGCGGAGTCGCTTATCCGGCCGATCTCACCGACCAGGCCGAAGAGGTGGCTGCCAGGGTGTTAGCCGACCACGGCTCAGTGAACCTCTTGTTCAATAACGCCGGTCGCCTCGAGCGGGGCACTCTCGATCTCGATGCCGCCGCCTTCGACCGGATGGTCTCGCTCAATCTGCGAGCCCCTTTCTTGCTGATGCGGGCCCTCGCCCCCTCCATGAAGCCCGGCGCTCGCATCTTGAATCTGTCCTCAAGAAGTGGCAAAGTCGGCTTTCCCGGGGCTGGCCTTTATGCGGCCAGCAAGTTCGGTCTCAACGGCCTCAACGAAGCCGTCTATCGGAGCCTCTCAGAACGGGGCATCAGAGTCACCGCCCTGTGCCCTTCTTGGGTCGATACTCCTATGGCCGACGTGGGTGGCTGTCGCCTTCGTCCGGAGGAAAGGCTACAGCCCCAGGATATTGTCAAGACCGTGCGCTGGCTCTTATCGCTCTCGCCCTCGGCTTGTGTCAAAGAAGTCGTTTTGGAGTGTGCCGGAAACATTCACTGATGAGAGAAACGATGGAGGCCGTTCCAAAGGTGGGTGGCTTCCAAGGTGTGACTGTGAAGATAGATGGTCCCCTCACAGTCCAGAAGATAAAGCTCCGGGGCCCGACTCTGACCCACCGCTTGGGCCACTTCTTCTCGGGGGTCGTAAAGGAGAGTTAAAGGGGCTCCCTCGGCCAGGGCCGCTTCTTCGTGCTCAAACCAATAGTCGCGCTCGGGCGGGCGCTCCTTTTTGGAGGTCACCACCACGAAGTCGGCCAGAATTCCGCGAAAAAATCCCCCGTTGGCCCGATACCATTTCAAAAGATCGTTGTAAGGGCCGTTACCTCGGTAATGGGACAGAAGACAGACGACGATCAATTGATCGGCATCGATACTCGTGACCAAGTCTTGGAGACTAGCCGGCTCCCCCGTGTCCAGAGAAGTCAGACCGATGTCGAGGGGAAATCGATGGCCCTCGAGATTCTCCTCCTGGCTGGGAGGCTCGCCGCACCAACACTCGTAAAGGGCGGCCGTCCTACCCAAAGGAGTCTCGTAATAGCTTCTAGCCAGCAGAGTCAGCCCCGACTCGACATCCCCGGCCTTTTGGGCCTGAGTCGCTTCATAATAAGTGACCATGGCGTGGAACTGCATCGTCCAATGGTTGAGGAACTCTTCACGATAGAGCTCGATCCATGACCATCCATCTTTTTCCCAACCTCTTTCGTAGATGGCCGCGCCGAAAAGCAAGAGGAGAGGAGAGTCCACCACCGGCGGACGCCTCAGCAAACGGTCCCAAAGGGTCGACTTTCCGTGATGGCGCAAGCCCTGGAGAGTGAGTTTCTCCAATTCTTGGAAATAGCCAGTCTCCCATAGCCGGACCAGCTCATCGGGACGATGGCGTTCGGGCCTGAAGCGGCGGATGACCGCCTCCGGGGTCAACTCGTAACGAATCCCCGGGTCCACTGCGCTCAAGCTCACTTCCTGGGTCACTCGCCGGGAAGGGTCGTGATAGACGATCCGTCGCTGTTCCAGAGGCCAGTCCTCGAAACTGGTAGCGGGACGCCCGTTGACAGAGGCGATCAGATGACCTTTCCGGAGCCCAGCGGAGCGGGCTGGGCAACTCGGCGAGACCTCTACCACCTCGACGCAATCGACCGCTTTGGGAGGCGGACACGAAAGCCTACGAGAGGGGCTCACGATCTGTGCCAGACAGAATCGTCGAAGGTCGAGCATAACAAATCTATTTCCTTCCTCAGGCCGTCCTCCTTTTGAAGAAAAAACTTGCAAAATCGACGCCGTGAGGTTTATCATGGAAAGTGCGTTCGCATCTAAGGAGAATTGAATGGGAAGTCTGTTTCGTCGCCTCTTCGGGAGGCAGCCGGACGAGAACCAGGAAAAGCAGCCGCCGCCGGCCGGCCAGACCAATGAGGTTCCAGAGGAGGCTCCGTCAGCTCCCGTAGCTGAGCCCGAGCCCGAACCGGAACCCGAGGAAGAAGTGGTG
>CAYRFU010000428.1:0-5284 GCA_964423525.1 uncultured Burkholderiales bacterium
AGGAGGGTCGGGGGGCTCCTCTTACTCCTGGACCGAAACCGAATATTACACCGACTCGGAAGGAAACCGACAGTCCCGCACCACCTATCATTCCAACCCTGGAGGAAGCTCGGGCTACTCCGGCTCCGACGGGTCGAGCGGACTGCCCGCCTCCCCGGGCCACCCGGGCCAAAGGGGTCGCTTTGTTTTGCGAGCTGGTGACGGCGCCTACGAGGACCGCTATCGACTTCGATGTCGGGACTACGGCCGTCGTTCGGGAGATGGAAACAGGGTCTTCGAGTTCGGCGAGAAGAACAACGCTTTAACCGGACTGACGGTAGCCAACGTGGGTCCCTGCCCCAGCCCGGAGTCTCAGGTGGAAGTCTTTCTCCAACCCGGTCGGCTGGTGTCGCCTCGTCCCGTTCGTCACCTTTTTCCGGAACTGGATTCGGGTCAGGAAGCCGAGTTAGAAGAGTTCCCTTTCGATCTGTTGGAGGCCCCGGAAGGCTCCCTACCCACCGTTCACGAGCGCCTTGAGATGATCGATTCGTTCCAGCCGGCCGCTCTTTTCTCACGGTTGGCTCGGCTCGATCCGGAATTTCACCAGGAGCAACAGGTGACGGTCACCTTTCCTGTGGAGTTGGTGACCATCCCCTCCTCCATCACCCTCTGTCCAGGCGATAGCCTGGTCCAGCGTTGGGAGGTCAAAAACCTTTCGGACCAGCCTTTCCCCACCACGGGACGGGAGCTCTGGGTCGAGCTGACGGTGGAGGGAGATTTGAGCCTGACCAACCTCGAAGGCGCCCCCCTCGAATCGGGGTCGAAACTCCCTATCCCGGTCATCGCACCGGGTCAAAGCCACCTGGTCGAGACTCAGGTGGGCTTTGATGCGAGCGCTCGACCCTACACAGGCGCGGTGGTCACGGCGAGCCTCCGTCTGACTCCCCAAGGAGGTGGCGAGCCCCGAGCCATCCAGACCAATCCCACCCGCTTCTCAGTGGGTTTGGCCTACCGTGGTGGAGGGAAAGACGTGCTGCTGGTGACCAACAGCTCTAGCGAAGCTGAGGAGGTGGAGGCCTGGTTCGAGCTCTTCGGCCAGCTCGGCCTCGGCCACGACGTCTGGGACCTGTCCCTTAACGGGGACTTTCCTCTAGCTCGTCTGGGGCCCGACTTTCAGGGCAAGTTGATGGTCGTTCTCAACACCGTTTTTGTCACCCCTCAGCGAGAGCAGATCGCCCCCTTCGATCTGGTCGACCCGGCCGATTTCCGGAGGGCTGTCAGTCACCACGGAAACTCTTTCTATTTCGTGGGAGAGTCGGCCGAACTGTTCGATTTTCTGGTCCCTCAAGGGCCGGAAATCCGCTGCTTTGATTCCATCAAAGACTACCTCAAGAGGTTTTCTCGGGAAGAGCGGGTCAACCCCGAAGTGCCGGCCGAAAGTTTTCTCGAGCGGGTGGCCGTTTCGGCCTTTCACTTGCGGGCTGACCCTCAACCCCAGGATTTGACCAAAAAGGCTCGCGAGCTAGTCACTAAGCTTCGTCAAAGCTTC
Source organism: uncultured Burkholderiales bacterium (assembly GCA_964423525.1). GTDB lineage: Bacteria > Vulcanimicrobiota > Xenobia > Xenobiales > JADMJV01 > CAYRFU01. The sequence goes on from CAYRFU010000428.1 coordinate 1,529, forward strand.
CCCAACGACCGTTTCCTGATCACGTCCTACTTCCGTCCAGACGGACAGCCGGGCTGGTTCAAGACCCGCTCCTACGGATTTCTCGAGGTGCGACGACTCCCCGACCGGGACGCGCGCGCTGTGGTCTGTCGCCAGGTCTACCGAGAGACAGCCAAAAAGCCGGGCTTTATCTCCTCTCGTGAGAATCTGGTAGGACTGTTCTCAGCTATGGATTACGACGACAAGATGGCCCTCGTTGATCATTCTCTGGAAGCCGGCCCGATGGCCGCTCTCGGAGATGCCCTTTTGCTCGACTTCAGCGAAGAACAGATGGACCTACGAAAAAGCGAAGCCCATCTCTCTCGAGACCAGATTCGGAGCGTCCTCAATCGGACAGTGGCCTTCTGTGAGGCGACCGACCACCCCGAGGAACTGGTTGTTCGAGTGGCTGCCGGGTTACTGTTCATGGCCAGAAACCAGGTGGCCTGGTATCATCACCGCATCCGATTCCTGGGTGGGTCGAACGACATCGCCATCACCGCAGTGACCAACGACCTGGTCGATGGACTCCTGGATGAAGGGTTTGGCCCTGACCGGCCTTTTGGCCTGACGGCTGAGACCAGGACACGGGTCGAAGACCTGGTGGCCGAAGAGCAGGAGCGACTCGGCCAGGAGGCTGAGCAGATCGCCTCCCACGGACCGAGTCGAGCCGAAGCGGCCGTCGAGGCTCTGGTTCGCTGGGAGCTGAGAGACTATCTCAGCTCCGACGCGACCGGCGAATCAAAGCTTTGGACCGAACACGAAATGGACCATCAGAAAGCTCGCGAGAGCGACCAGCAACAGCGAGCCCAGCGACTCAAGAACGGCTACCGCCAGGCCGCCGAAGCGTCGAGCTAGGAGTGAGGTGGCCCGTTACGCCTTCCGTTGGAACGAGGTCAAAATTTTTGCGAAGGGGCCAAGTTATTGTCAGCTCCACCACTCACCCTGGCCAAGCGAAAAACAGCGTGGCGACCGTCTCCATAAACCAGCTCGAGGCCCGCGCCTGCCAACTGGCGAACCCTCTCCTCGCTCAAAGCGTAACCGCGCGGAAAATGGTGGCGAGTGTAGGTCAGATAGTAACCACATTTCGTCTCTTCCATCAAGCTTACTATCGCCTCCGGGGAAAGGGCGAGATAGCGAGAGGTAAGGTCGAGAGCCAAGCTGAGGCCGCGACCCTGAAACTGCTCGTAACTGTTCAACCCGGCCACCCGAGCCAACCGTGAGGCCCATTCCTCCATCGCCCTGACGTTGGCGATGGAAGCAGCCTTGAAGTTCACGTAGGTCGCCCGGTGACTGAGGATGCGGAAGACTTGAAGATCGGGAGGAATAAGAAAACGTGAGCCCGGGGGCGTCGAGGCCCGGGCCCAATCGCAAACCGCTACCTGCTGCCGGAGTATAATGCGCTCCCACGGGACTAGCGATTTCCCTTCAACCGCAGCCGCTCCCACACAACCCATCACCAACACAGCGGCCACGATGGCTTTAGGACGCTCGCCTCGCAGCAAGCCCACGGCAACCAGAAGAAACCCAGCCAGGACCAGGCTGAACGGGCCGAGGGAAACGGTTCGGATCAGCGTGCACCCAACAAAGATCGCGACCACTGCTAGGGCCGCAGGGCGGGCCAACCTCTGCTCCTCTTCAAGCCCCACAGCCGCCACTGCATAGCCAATCACCATTAGGATGGGGGCCAAGCGCCACAAAAACAGGCGGATAACAAAATGGAACACCTGCAACTCAAAACAAAGCCAGGCCAAGAGAAGGCTCAACGAGATCAGAGCCATCACGGCCCTCGCCCGCGCCAGGGCGGGACTCTCGAGCTTGACAAGGCCTATGGCTAGGAGGCACCCAAAGACTACCAACCAGTGCTCCCAGGGGTAGGTCGCGGGGTCGAAATGATGGGAGGACCGCAGCAACAAAAAAGGCAGAAGCCCGTCTCCCCCGGCATCGGTGTCCACTCTTTCCAAGACCAGGGCAATTAAAGGCGTCGTCAAGAGTAGGTAAACGGCTCCACCCTGGAGCAGCCTGGCTCGGTCTTCGGAGGTGCGGGCCCCAACCAAGCCAGCTCCCAGCAGAATAGGTAGGTTCACCACCGCGAAGTTAATGTGAAAGAGCCCGCCCAATCCGGCCGCCGCCAGGCTAGGCAAGTAACGCCCCTGAAGCATCAGGGCGTAGCCCAGGATAGAGAAAGCGAAGGACAACGACTGAGGATCCAGATAAAACTCGACGGTGCTGCTGTTTCCCAAACCTATCCGTCCCGTGATCGACAAGAAAAGGACAGCCATTACAAAGGCTCGATCGCTACCGCCCAGAGCTTCGGTCATAGCCCGGACGGATGCAACCAGAACCACGACGATGACCAACCACACGGCAACCATAGCCTGGTCTAGATAACCCGATGCGCCGAGCATCCTGATCAAGCCAGAGAAGCCGAAATTGAAGTGCCCGACCTCCCAGGTGAACCAATCTCCGAGGCAAAAGTCGGCCTCAAACTCCCGCAGCCCCCCCAGCAAATACTGCTCCTGGCTGGAGAAGTAGCCCACATAGCCGAGGGTGTAAAACCCATGCAGAAAGCTGGCCAAAACAATCCAGGGGCCCGAACGGGGCAGAGCCATGGAAGCCGGTTCGTTCCGCTGCCACCGAATCCTCCGCCAACTAGTTGGCGGCCGAGCGCAGGTCCCGTCGTTGAATGCAGGCTGAAAGGGAATCCCCGAGAGACCCACAAAATGGCCTGAATGTCGAGAGTTCGCCTGCTGCTGCCAGCCTATAACGAGGAACTGTGCCTCCCATCTTTACTGGCTCGGGCCGCTGACGCCCGTCGAGATCTAATGCTCGACTTGGATGTGCTGGTGGTCAACGATGGAAGTCAGGACCAAACGGCCCAGGTCGCTCGTGACTTCCAGGGCGACCTCCGGGTGGTCGTCTTGGACCTTCCCGAGAATCAAGGCCTGGCGGGGGCTCTGGAATGCGGACTGAAGGAAACCCTCGTCGATCTGGGTGACGACGATATCCTGGTCTGCGCCGATGCCGACGACAGCCATAACCCTTACTCGGTGGGGCCCATGGTGGCCCGCATCCGAGAGGGCGCCGACATCGTGATAGGCTCGCGTTTTCAGCCTACTGCACAAAGTGTCGGCCTCGACCTGAAACGCACCCTGATTAGCTACTGTGCCAGCTGGGTTTTTCGTTTGGTGGTGGGACTGCCGGGAGTCCTGGACTATACTTGCGGGTTCCGCGCCATCCGAGTGGAGACGCTGCGACGGGCTCTAAGCCACTACGGACCAGAGTTGACCGCAGGTCAGGGTTTCAGTTGTAGTGCAGGCCTACTCCTTAAACTTAGCCGATTTCACCCCGTGATCACCGAAGTACCGATCACTCTACGCTACGACCGAAAGCTCAGTGCCAGCAAAATCAATGTTTCCCAAACGATTCCCGGAGTTCTGAAACTTCTGCTTGGTTACAACCGATTCACGAGGACGTCTTGACAGCCGGGATGACCCCGGTTCTCTTGGAGAACCGGAGGCCACCCAGCGTCAATGAGGTCGGTGGGGCCTTTTCTTCTAACGTCCTAGACCGTGGTCGGAGTGTCTTTCTTGTCACCCACCTCGAGCTTGAGAGCGGGAGCCTCATGCTCGGGATGGTTCTTGTCAGGAGTCGAACCCGGCAACCAGCAGGTCGCAAGCGACCCCACGCCCCAGCCTAAGCTGCCACCGATAAGCGAGGCCAACCCGCCCGTGACCA
>CAYRFU010000429.1:0-5279 GCA_964423525.1 uncultured Burkholderiales bacterium
CACCGACCCCTGTTCGCCTTTCTGAAAAGATGAGTCAAGGATATTTCTGGGTTCTACGCTTCAAAGGGAGTTTTGACGTCAGTCCAAAGGCTCCGGCCTATCGGCCGGAGGTCGCCCCTATCTTTTCAAAAGGCGAACCGAGAGGAAACTTAGCGCATCTAAGCCGTGAGTTGGGTTGGGCGTGAAATCGAGACCTCGGTGCTGGTGTGGGCTGTGAAATCTGGCAGCGTCAGCGAGACCACGGACTACTGCGTAATGCAGGTTGAGGTCCATTCGTTCGAGCGTGGAGGTAACGTCTACGATCTCCACGGTGACGCGCTCGGTCCTGCACAGATGGTGACCAATTCCAGCGGAACCGAGGTGGCCAGTTTGGTCCACGGCGCTTGGGGCGACGTGCTGGATGAAACCGAGTCTATCTCGCGGTCGAGGGGCGTCTCCCGGAGGCAGTCCGGTGTGAACCCTGAGTTTATACCAGCCAACAAGATCATAAGGAGAGGCAGATGAAAAAAAGCCAACTGCAAGGTCTAGTCACAATACACGGCCTCCACACTAGAATGACGCTTGAAGAGGCAAGGTCCATCGTTGGCCCCTTATACGAATCTTTAGATCAGCCTGGCTCCGCTCTCAATCCGGTAAGGTATATGTGCGAGTTAGTCCCAGGGCTTGAGGTCTTCAAAGGGCGAGAGGTGGACCACATCGAGATAATCCACGGCGAGAAGGTGGAGCTGAACGGTAACCCTATTCTTGAGCTTGGCTTTTCAAGAGAGCAGATAATAAGTGCTCTCGGGCAGCCCGCTAAACAAGAGACTGGATCCAGGCAGTTCTGGAACTATCCTGAGCTCAATACAAACGACCAGGGGATCTGTTTAATGTTAGATGACGGCGTCTTGACCGCAGTTCTTACTTCGCGGAAGCCTTCTCAACAATGGCTGGATGCGGTAGACAAAGCGAATCGAGAGAATCCCGGTGACGTAGACTAAGTGGGGCGCTGTCGCGCACTCTGCATCAAAGCGCAGCTCTACAGCGCCGCCCAACCTTCGCGCCGGACCAAATAGTGGTTGCGTTTGCGGCCAGCGAATTCTGTGAGTTTACACCGAGAGTAGGCGAAGAAGTCTGGTGCCCAGAACGAAGAGATTGTTAAGGTCCGCCGTCCTGAGCTCGCGTAGCCGCTCGCCCCAAATCGGGCTAAGGAAGCGGGCGACGAGTCGTGGAGGTTACTTTTTAACGCGGGCGTTCCACTTTTCCCACGGGTCCTGGCGAGGCGGGCCCGCTGGTTTGGGAGGGGGCTTGAAGGCCGGTGGCGGTGTCACTTTGCGAGGAGCCTGAGGGGCTGTCACGGGGTTAGGAGGCGGGCGGTTCGGTCTCTTCGGCTGGGAGCGAATATTCTGGCTACCCTGGGGATAAGCGGGAGCGGGAATGCTCGTGTCGGGTGGTGGCGCCGGGGCTGTGGGGGGAGCTTTCTCCTCGGCTTGTCGCTGACGCACCCAGCTGAGTTCGCTGCGGAACATCGACTCCTTCGGGCAGGCTTGAATCGCTCGAGTCAGACTGGTAACCGCCCGCCCGTAGTCGCCGCTGCGAGCGTAGGCCATGCCTAAGACGCCCTCGGCTTGACCGACCTGAGATGGGGTCCCGCCGTGGCGACGGAACAACTTCTTAGCTCGGTCGGCTGCTCGAATCGACTCATTGGTTCGCCCCTCGGCCAACTTGGCCAGGGCCCAATCGAGGAAATCCTGAGCCTTGGTCAGTTGCTGGTCGGCCATTCCCTCCTTCAATGTCCGAATATCGCCTTCCACGGTAGGGTCCAGCACGATCAGGCTCTCGTAGACCTGAAGAGCTCTGTCAGAGCGACCTGCCTTTTGAAAGTAGTAGGCCGCAAGACGACCGGCAGTTAATCGCTCTCTTTTCTTGCCACCAACTTCGGCTAAAGCTTCTTCGGCAGCCAGGGCTTGAGAGGCCGCCACCTCAAAGTCCCCCTTGGCGGCCTTCTGGCGAGCCTCTTCCAAGAGAACCTTGGCCAGGCTGTCGTTCGTTTGGGGAACGCTCTTCGAGGTTTGAGCCGGCCGAGGCTGAGCCCAGTGCACAGCCGCCCCCAGCAGGAACCAGACAAGAACGACCACCAGCCAGCCGGGTATCGACTTGGGGATGCAGAACCCCCCGGGATCGGTGTAGACCGTCTGCTCCTCGTCTCCCCAGTCTTCGTCGTCGACCCATTCCACCTGCTCGACCTGACGGGAGAGAGTATCATCTTCTTCGCCTAACCAGCCGCCGCTGGTAGGGGTCACAACTTTGGGAACGCCCCAGCCACCAGCCCCTTCCTTCGATGGGCCCCACTGGTCGGAGGAGCAGTCAGGGCAGGTCACCCCGGAGAATTCTCGGTGGCAGTTCGGGCAGCGCACTTAGAGTTCTTCGATGCCAGCCGGCGAGAACCCGGCAAAAGGAGTGATCAACCGCAACAAGAACGGAAAACGATGATGAGAAAGCTCTTATTCGGTCTGATGTTGGTTACCATGCAGACGGCTCTCTGTGAGCCCATCGAAAGATACATCGAGTCGGCCTGGGACACCCTGACCCGCACCCACGCCGATCTGGCCCAAGCGGCCGAGGACCCGAAATTGGGGGAGCGCTCGGTCTACCTGGTCTACGTCCCCCGTAGCGAAGACCTCGAACAGGTAAGGAGCCAGGTTCAGCAAGCTATGGACCCGGACGAGTGGAGAAAAATCGAGCTCCGACCCCTACCCGAGGGACCGATCACCGAGCATGGACTCCTTTATCTTCCTCACCCCTACGTCGTGCCAGGGGGGCGATTTAATGAGATGTATGGGTGGGACAGTCACTTCATCGTGCTGGGGCTCCTGAAAGCTGGTCGAGTCGACCTGGCCCGCCAGATGGTCGACAATCACCTTTACCAGGTGGAGCACTACGGCGCCGTCCTCAACGCCAACCGCACCTACTACCTGACCCGCTCGCAGCCCCCTTTTCTTTGTCAGAGCGTGGCGGCGGTCTATCAACACACTCAGGAACTGGGATGGCTCAAGAAGGCCTGGCCAACTCTCATCAAGCATTACACTTTTTGGACCACCGAGCCTCACTTAACCCCGGAGACCGGCTTATCTCGCTACTTCGACCAGGGCCAGGGCCCGGCTCCCGAGGTCTTGGCCGGTGAGCGGGACGAATCGGGCCAGACCCATTACGATCGCATCGCCGCCGCCCTCCTCGACCAGGGCAGCGACGGATTTCCTCTTGAGCTTTATCTCAACCGAGGCAAAATGACCGCTCTCTTCTACAAAGGTGACCGGAGTATGCGAGAGTCAGGATTTGACCCTAGCGACCGTTTTGGCTCCTTTAACCTGGACGTCACCTTTTTCAATCCCGTGGAATTGAACTGCCTGCTGTTCGAAAGCGAGCAAACCATGGCCACCTTGGCCTCTGAGCTGGGTTTGGGTCTTGAACAAGAGCGTCTGTGGACCAGCCGTGCCCTCCATCGAAAGCGCCTCATTCATCGTTATCTCTGGGACCAGGACCGGGGCCTCTTTCTCGACTACAACCTCCGCACGAACAGCCGCCGAGACTATCCCTTTGCCACCACCTTTTTCCCCCTTTGGACGGGGGTAGCAACTCCGGCCCAGGCCGAGCGGATAACCGACAACCTGACCCTTTTCGAGCGTGACGGTGGCATCGTCACCAGCACCCGCAGAACCGGTAACCAGTGGGATAGTCCCTTCGGATGGGCTCCGCTCCAGTTGGCGGCTGTGGCGGGCCTTGAGCGTTACGGTTATCACCAACTGGCCGACAGAATCGCGGACAAGTTCCTGTCCCTGGTGGAGCAAGAATATTCCAAGAGTGGCTTCCTGGTGGAGAAGTATGACGTGGTTGAACGCAGCTCCCGAGTCTCGAAGGGGATTCACTACGGCTACTCCAGCAACGAGATCGGATTCGGTTGGACCAACGCCGTCTACTTGCTACTGCGAAATCGCGCCGCCTTGTAAGGGTGTTTTCAGGGCCAATGCATTGGCTGGGCAAAAAACAGGAGAAAATCCATGATTACTGCCACAACTGTTCGCCCGAACCCCCACTACTTAGCCCCAACCAGAAAGGCCGTAGCCGGCTCGGCAACTCCCACATCTACCGATAGCGCAGAGCTTTCCGAAGTCACCGCAGGGCCCAAGGCCAGCCAGCTGGCCAACCAGGCCGAGAAAGTCTCCATCCTGGTCGCGGGAGCAGGAAACGCGGGATTGACGGCAGCGGTTTACGCCGCCCGCGCAGGTTACGATACTCTGGTGTTGGGTAGCCCCTTTGAAGCCCAACTGGCCAAGAGCAGCGAAGTGGCTAACTTCCCTGCCCAGCCCACCCAGGCAGGCCTCGACATCGTCGAAGCTCAAGTTGCCCAAGCCCAAGAGGCAGGTGCTCGCTTGGATGAGACGGGAGCAAAGGTGACGGGGATTGACCGAACCCAGTCTCCTTTTCTTGTGTCTCTTGACGACGGAAGGAAGCTCGAAGCGGGCGCCGTGATTCTCGCCACGGGAACCAAATCTCGCACCCTGGGCGTGCCCGGTGAGGAAGAATTTTTCGGGCGAGGAGTCAGCACTTGCGCCACCTGCGACGGACCCTTCTAGCGCGAACGCGAAGTGGGGGTGGTTGGTGGCGGTGACGCCGCTCTTGAGGAAGCCGCCTTCTTGAGCAAGTTTGCCACCAAAGTCACCCTGGTCCACCGCCGCGACGAGTTCCGAGCCGAAGGGGCCTGGGAAAGGCGAATCGACTCCCTGGTCGAGCAAGGCAAAGTCGACGTTCTTTGGAACACCGAAGTGACCAGCATCGAAGGGGACGATGGTGGGGTGACCGGTGTGAGTCTGGTTGGGTGCTGCAGTGCGCCGGAGACGTGCTCTACCGCCTGTCGGAACAGCGCAAAAAACAGTTATGTGAACTCCTGACCCTGGGAGACGAGGAGATCGATCTCTGGTACGAGATCAGCCGGAAACTGAGGGTGGCTTTTCACGATGACGGCATCATCAGCCAGTTCGAAGGATATGGGGAACTGGAAGAACTCGACTGGGAGGCATACCGTAAAAAATACGGTGATATTCAGCGGCTGGACCGCATCCTGGAAGCAGAGGGAGACACCCCCAACCGTTATAAAGCCTCCAAGCAGCCGGATGTACTGATGCTGTTCTACCTTTTTTCGGCCGACCAGCTTCAACTGCTGTTCGAGCACCTCGGGTATCCCTTCGATCCAAATGAGATCCCAAAAACCATCAAGTATTACCTCAGCCGGTCCACGGAGG
>CAYRFU010000430.1:0-1605 GCA_964423525.1 uncultured Burkholderiales bacterium
CCGGTCGAATCAGCTTGGCGAGCCGCCGAACCCTCCAAGCTGATTCGACCGGCCGCCTGAGGAGCGCACCGCTGAAGGTAGCGCAGAGCAGCCAGGGCGGCTGGCCCGAGGCTGATGGCATCTTTAGAGCGACAGTTCAAACAGACCACTCCGCCGCTTTCTGGGGACAGGTGACCGACCTTTTCTGAGCCACACCCCAGGCACCGCTCCAGTTCTGGTTCGACTCCCAACTGGCCGGCCAGGTAAAGCTCAAACCAGCGAACCAACGGACCCGGGCGACCCTCCTTCAAGCAGTGCAGAAGGTGGAGAAGAGTCTGATACAGTTCCTTCACCGGTTGGTCTTTCTCCACTCCGTCACGAACGAGATGGAGCAGATAGGTGGCGTGAACTAAGCAAACCAGGTCTTCTCGTAAGCTGGGAAACCCTCCCGCTAGGCGAGCCTGCTGGAAGTAGTCCAGCTCTTTTCGTCCTTTGACCATCTGAAGAGTGAGAACGGTCAGGGGCTCCAGTTTTCCGACCATTTTACTGCTCGACTTTCTGGACCCTCTTGAGACGGCGTCGATCCTCCCTCGGCCTGGGCTGAGTAAAGCGATGATTTCATCAGCCTCCCCCAAAGGACGGCGCTGCAGCACCAGGGCCTCGGTCTTATAATACTTGCTCAGTAGTTGCCGGTCCCTTGCTCGCCCCGCACAATCTTGACCGACGCACTGGCCCCAATTCGGGTGGCCCCAGCGGCTATCATCTGGCGGGCCGTGTCGAGATCGCGGACCCCTCCCGAGGCTTTCACGCCCATCGAGAGGCCCACGGTCTGGCGCATCAAAGCGACGTGATGAACGGTGGCACCCCCGGGACCAAATCCGGTGGAAGTCTTGACGAAGTCGGCTCCTGCCCTCTTGGCTGCCAGACAGGCTCGGGCGACCTCGTCGCCAGAGAGGAGGGCGGTTTCAAAAATGGTCTTGACCACCCGACCGCCGGCCGCTGCCACGACCTCTCGAATGTCTCTTTCGACCAGGTCGTCCTGGCGGTTTTTGAGAGCACCGATGTTGATCACCATGTCGATCTCGTCGGCCCCGTTGGCCAGGGCATCGCGGGTCTCGGCCACTTTAGTGACGGTTGTGGTGGCCCCCAGCGGAAACCCGACGACCGTGCAAACTTTGACGGTGGTAGCCCGCAGAGCCTCGGCAGCAAGAGCCACAAAACCCGGATTCACGCACACTGAAGCAAAGCGAAAGCGGCGAGCTTCGTCGCAAAGCTCAAGAACCTGCTCACGGGTGGCATCGGCTTTCAGCAGAGTGTGGTCGATGCGAGCGGCCACCTCAGCGGCCGCGATCTGGCCCCCAAGGGCGTTGCCCACGCGAGCAGCTCCGGCTTCGATGATAGCCTCAACTCGATTGGGTAACAGCTCACCGCAGCAACCGATCCCACCGCACTCCCCGGTCAGTTTTTCGAGGCAGACCTTGGTAGATTGCTGAACTCGCAGGGAAGGTGCCATTCCCCGTCCTGGAGGAGCAGAGCGGTCGAACTCTGGGGTTGCCGGGGCCCGGGAGGGCCGTTGTCCTTCTAACTCACCCACCACCTCGTTGGTGATTCGGGCCACAATCGATT
>CAYRFU010000430.1:1615-5248 GCA_964423525.1 uncultured Burkholderiales bacterium
CGATTCGATATCCACCTTATTCCTCACTTTCCCAATCGACCTGGTCGACAATTCCCACCACAATCGCTTCACAAGGCGTGGTTGGGTCCTCCAAAGCCAGGCGGGAGGAGCTTCCCTCATAAATCACAAGCACGTGGTCTCCACGCCTGGCTCCGACCAGATCCACAGCCACTACTGTCTGCCCCGCTCTTTCTCCAGTGCGAGCGTCAATGGGACCTACCACTTTAAGAGTCTTGCCCTCAAAACCGCTGGACTGGACGGTGGCCCAAAGGCTTCCTAACACCTCTCCGTAAATCACGACATCCCGTCCACAAGCCCAACGATGGCGGCATCGATGGGAGCTAATTCCGAGCGCTGCCAGGGAATGATGGCCTCTTTACCCTTGACCAGGTAAACCAGGTCGCCCTGGCGCGCCGAGACGTTGTCGACAGCCACCAGCAGATTGCCGGCTAAACTTCCGTCTTCATTGACTGGCTGAACGACCCGAAAGATGGCCCCGGTGAGCTCTTCCACCTTGTGGGTGGCTACCACTTTGCCCAGGACTCTGCCTAAGAACATCAGGGCGACTCCCGGGCGAAGCGCCTCTCGATCAACTTCACCTTCTCCACCCGCCGGGCGTGTCGGCCGCCCCCAAAGGGAGTCTCTAGCCAGGCTGTCACGATCTCTTTAGCCAGTTCGATGCCGGTAATCTTACTCCCAAGAGTCAAAACGTTGGCGTCGTTGTGTTCCCGAGAGTTCTTGGCTGTGGCTGTACAGTAGCAGGCGACTGCTCGCACTCCGGGAATCTTGTTGGCGGTGATGGCACTGCCGCAACCCGCTCCATCGACCACGATGCCCAGCGTTTGCTCGGGTTCCAGGGCGACTGCTCGTCCGACCAAGAGAGCGAAGTCAGGATAGTCGACGGGGTCGGGACTATGAGTTCCGTAGTCGACCACCGAGTGCCCTAGCTCTCGAATGAGGCCGGCCAGCTCATTTTTCATCTCGTATCCGCCGTGGTCAGCGGCTAGCACAACTCGCATGGTCACCCCAATATCCTAAAATAATCGATCAACGCGCAGCGACGCTCCCGCGTGAAGGTGCGAGCCGAAGTCACCCCTTCCCCCGTGGTGCCGGCGATGGTCATGGTGGTAAAGCCTTCTCCCCCGAAACCCAGCCCAGCGTAATTGGGACCGTTCTTGATGAAAATGTTGGCGTTGACCACTCGGGCCATACGCGATAAATTCTCGATGTTTCGAGAGTGCATCACGGCTGTGTGATAACGCCCCCCCTCGGCCTCCACGGCTCGCTCGATAGCCTCTGAGACGTCGCGGCAACGAACGACCGGCAACACCGGCATCATCTGTTCTTTTTGAACCAGAGGATGGTCAAAAGGCGTCTCGGCCACCAACAGCCGAGTTTCCGAGGGCAGATCGAGCCCGATCGTCTTGGCGATATCGGCCGCGTTCTGACCGATCAGATCACGGTTGAGGACCAGGCTCGTCTTGCCGACCGGAGGAGCCTGAAAAATCACTTTGGTCAACTCGTCCAACTGGCGCAGAGTCAGGTGATGACAGGAGTTAGCCAGGAGGTGCTGGAGAAACTCCCGATAGACGGCGTCGACGACCAACACCTCTTTCTCGCACGTGCACATGATGTTGTTGTCAAAAGACGCACCAGCGACAGTATCCCTGGCGGCCTGGCGGAGGTCGGCCGTTTCGTCCACCACCACCGGAGGGTTGCCAGGACCTGCCGCGATGGTCTTTTTGCCGCTGGTCATAGCCTGGGCCACCACTCCCGGGCCGCCGGTGACCACCAGACACCGCACTCCTTTATGCTGCATGAGAGCCTGGCTGGTCTCGATGGTGGGTTCAGCCACCGAGGTCAAGAGTGTCTCCGGGCCACCAGCCTGATGGATGGCCTGGTTAAGAAGCTGAATCATCTGAGTGCAGCAGACTTTGGCTCGGGGGTGGGGATTGAAGACCACGGCGTTGCCGGCGCTGACCATCGAGATCGAATTGTTGATAATGGTGGCCACCGGATTGGTGGTAGGCGTGACCGAGCACAGCACTCCAAAGGGCGCTTTTTCTATCAGAGTGAGGCCTCGGTCCCCTGTAAAAACCTGAGGCTGGACATCTTCCAGGCCCGGGGTTTTTTGAACCTGGAGAAGATTCTTTTGATACTTGTCTTGGACTCTCCCCAGTCCGGTTTCGGCCTGGGCCAGCTCGGCCATGGGTCGACACTGCTCGAGAGAGACTTCTCGCATGGCCTCGACACAGGCTTTCTTTTTCTCGAGCGACATCGAGAACCAGGCTTGATAACTGGCCTCGGCGGCGGCAACGGCATCGTCGGCGCTGGCAAAGATCCCGAAGCGTCCGCTAGAGACGGGCACCTCGATCCCGCCGGGAGTGGATTTCCCCACCTGTTGGCGCACCACTTCTTCCACAATTTTTCGAATCAGCTCTCGGTCGACTTCCATGCTTTAACCTTTCTGACCGTCTTTGCGGAAGACGGTGGCCCCCTCCATTTCGACCAGGTCAACGATGCCCATAATGACGGCGTCAACCGGCTTATTGAGAGTCGACTCTGTCTGGCGCGCCGAACTCCCAGAAGCCACCAGCACGACCTCGCCCGGGCCCGCTCCCACGGCGTCCACCGCCACCAGCGGCTTCCCTTCGAGCTTCAGATCGGCCAGGCCAAGAGGCTGCACCAGCTGAAGCTTCAAGCCCTCCATTCGAGGCTCTTTATGAGTGCACACAACCGTGCCCACGACCTTGGCCAACATCATTGGAAACGCACCTCGATTCCCATTTCGCGAGCTGCCTGGCGAGCCAGGGGAGTGACGATGGCTCCGCTTTGAACGCTCAGGACCTTTTCCTGACGGCGCTGAGCTTGCTCGAGGTCTTCGAGGGTCACGACATCTCTCCCGGAGGCTACCCGTTGAGCCGCTTGAACTGGGCCGCCGGTCAAGGCAGAACCCACCTCCTGGGCAGCAACGAACTGAACACCCATCTTCTCAGCCTGCTGATAGTGAGACTCAAAGACTTCCAGCAACCCCCCGGGCAGGCGATTGGCGTGACGACGAAAACGTTCCAGGCCTTCTGTCACAACCATCACTGGCCGGTCCTGGATCAGAGCGGCCACGGCCGCTCCCGCCGGAGGTCGGTCGGTCAGCAAAAGAGCCAGGGCCGCTAGCCCTCCCAGGTCAAGACTGGGGAGAACCACAGCCTCACACCGGTTCACCAGAGTCTCCCAACAGGAGGGTGGCTCACTCACCGCGACCCCCCCCATCGCCTGCTGCAATCGCCCGACCGAAAAGCCGGTCCAGGCGATGCCCTGCCAGGCCACCCCTTCAACCGACTTTAGAGCCTTCCAAACGGCCTCCGTGCCCGGTCCAGGACCGGGACAAAGAACCACTTGCTTGCCCTGGGAGGGGGGTTGAGCCGGCTGCTGCCGACTCAGCTCTTGCAGGACCAGCTCGGTGATCGTATCGACCAGAGCAGGGTCCATTTAAGGACTACTTGCCGGCCTTCTCGCGAGGGGGTGCGATAGGCAGAACGTCGTCCAAATCTTTGTGGGGTCTGGGAATGACGTGAACCGCGATCAGCTCGCCCACTTTGCGGGCCGCCGAGGCGCCGGCGTCGGTGGCTGCACGGA
>CAYRFU010000431.1:0-5246 GCA_964423525.1 uncultured Burkholderiales bacterium
CGCCCAATCCACCAGAAGGGCTTCTGCGGGGCGGGGCGTCAGTTCCTGCCAGGCGGGCTTGGCGGCGGCCGATCTCCGGGCCGGCTACCGGCGGCCGCAGGCAATGTGGGGGTCTGAATTGGGCCGATCTTGACTGTCGCCGTCGTTCTTCTTGGAATCGCTTGACGGGTCCTTAGCTAAAGGGGTCTCTACGGCGATCCTGAGTGGCTCCTCGGTAGAGGGTGAGTAGCAGCAGCACCACTTCAGTCTTGAGCTCTTCTAGCACCTCGATGCGAGGCCAAGGCCCAAAGTAGCTTGACACCAAGGCTCGGGCAACCACCTGGCCGTCCCTTCTTAGCTCATGGTTAACAGCCTGGTTGCCTAAAGGACCTTCCCGAATGATATCGTCCTCATAGGTAACCTCTTCGAATTCAATGCCCGACTTCCAGTCCGTGCCTATATTGCGAACGGTGGCGACTTCTTTATCGTCCTCAATGAGGACGTAACGCCACTCCCCATCGCGAGGGTAGTGGGAGCGAAGATGGAGTTCTAACTGCCTCTGTCCGATAGCGAAGAGGAAACTCGCTTCGTTGGTCCGCCGAAACAGCGCTTGTTTCATTGTAGCCAGCACCTCTTTGTTTCCTTCTTTTAAGAGCACTGCCGAACAGGAGGCCATCAGCAAGCGTTGCCACCAGGTCCGATCTCCGTGGTCGACTTCGAAGCGTCCCTTCAACATAAGCTCAGATTCTCGCCCTGGCGAGGAGCGGCCTGTTCTTTGTCGGGAGGGCGGTGAGCTCCCGGTTCGGTCCGTCCTCAAGCTGAGGAGCGATTCCTTCTCGATCGGCTGGCTTTTCAGGCCTGAACGGCTTGACCCCTTTTACGCTTCTTTAACACTGCGACCCTGTAGTAGCGTTGTGCAGATCTCTCGTCCCAAGATCCCTGGTGCCGGGGGCGCTGTGCTTCGAGAGCGAGGAGCGCCTGGTCCAGAAGACTTTGGCCTTCCGATCGCTGAGGAGCCAGACTTTCTCCCTACGCTTCAGATAACCGATGACAGCATCGACCAGATCCTGGCCGAGAAAGGCCAGCCAGGGACCCTTTTCGTTACGGACGATTACAACTTCGAGCGTGCCAAAACCCACGGTCCGACCTACCTGTGCACTACGCACTCCGACCCTAGGGAAGTTGCCCTGGTAAGAGACTTGCGAGGGTTCCCTTCGACCCACACTGTGATCGGGGTGGGAGGATGCAACGCCCTCGATATGGCTAAAGCGATCGGGGCCGATCGCAGCGTAGAGGTCGTTCCTACCATTCTCTCGACCAACTGTGTGGCCAAAAATCGCAGCGTCTTAGGGGTTGGCCTGGGGTCCTTCTCGTATCGAACTCAGACCCCAAGTCAGGTGACTGTAAGCCTGACCGAGCTCGAAGGCCACAAGCCGTGGGTCAAAGCCCGCTGGTCACAGGCTGGCTGGGGAGACTATTTTGCTAAAGTCGGTGCCCTGATAGACCAGGAACACAGAGAGGGTGGCGTAGCGACCCGCGAGGTCATTCGAACCCACGACGCCGGCGTGGCCGACAGTCTTGACTGGGTCATCAGGGATTTCCGCGGCTACAACCGAGACTCCGCCATCAAACTGGCCGAGTGCGTCCACGACGCTGGGGTCAGAGTGACCGGAGCCCGAAGTAACGACAACTCGGTCGGTGGAGAGCATAAATTTTACAAAGCTCTACTAGACCATCGCCCGGACCTGCGCACGGGTGCCCCCCACGGAACCATCGTAGGGGTGGGCACCCTAATCGCCGCCGCCGCCCAAGCTGAGATGAGTGGCCAGGGCGAGGTCTACGACCAATTGCGACAGGCGTTCTCCCGCCTCGGGATTCCCAGAAACTACCTCCAATGCAACGAGTTAGGCCTGGAGCGGGACGACATGCTAACGAGTTTGCGAACTCTATCTCGACTCGAAAAGCCGACTGTTCTCGGCGACTACTTCGCCGCCAATCCCAACGGGGAGCTGCTAGACCGGGTCTTTCGTCTTTAGGCCTCAAATGAGGATGGGTGCGCAGGTCTCAGCGTCGCAGAGCGCTTGATGAATGCCGACGTTGTGTCGCGCCGCCTTGGAATTGTCCTCCGGTTTTCCCCAACCGGGACCAGCTTAGGCGACCCGAGTCCCCAGTTGCAACCCGCGACGTCCCCGCGAGAAAGTCGGCTCAAATAGTCCTAACCTGAGCGACGAGGATTGGGCATGAAAAGACTGGCCAGAGCCAGCCCAAAGGGGAGCACGGCTGAGACCAGGAGCACCTGGCTATAACTGCCGAAATACTCGAAAGCGGCTCCGAAGGGAAGAGGTCCGAAGCTTGAACCGGCGATGATGAGGGTGGTCGCCACGCCTGAAATACTGCCCAGATGAGTTCGTCCGAAAAGGTCGGCCCAAATCACTCCCGAGACCGTTCGAAACAAGCCCCCTGTCGCCCCCAGGATCAATCCATAAAGGAGCACAGAGCCCTCGAGCGAGCGGCCCAAAAGAAGGGCACTACCCTGAAAGAAAAGGGCCAAAGCTAGCAAAAACCGGACCGGAATCCGGTCTTTAACAATCCCACTGATCAGGGTGGTTAAGCTGGCCGTCAGCGCGATCGGAAAGAACAGATCGGCTGCCGTGGAGCGTTCCAGTCCCTGGGAAGTGAACAGGCTGACACTGTGAAAGTGAAGTCCCGTGAGCACCATCGCGATGGCCGAAAGACCAGCCGCGGCAATCCAGAAAGTCCCGGTCGTGAGTGCCTCGTCTCGACTCCAATCCGCCCCTCCCGGCTCCTGCGTCGTAGCTTTCTCGGGGAGCAGCTCACCATCGGGTAGGAGACCGTGGTCTTCGGGTCGGTCGCGAAAAAACACGGCACCTAAAGGTAGCATCACCGTGACCAATACCAAACCGAGGGCCAGGAAGGTCGCCCGCCAACCGAGGATAGGAATCAGCCGATTGATGACCGGGGGAAACATCCCGGCCCCCAAAAGAGCAGAAATCATCCCGGCCAGACCCATCACCGTGCCTCGCCGGCGAACCCACCATTGATTGATGACATTGCCGCTCACCAGAGAGAGACTACCCTGGCCCAACAAACGGATGGAGAGAAAGCCCAAAGCCAACATGAAAAGATTGGTGACGGCCCCCATCCAACAGCAGGCCAGACCAAAAAGGAGTGAGATGACCGTCACCGTGCGACGGCAACCGTGTCGGTCGATGAGGCGACCGACCGCCGGCAAGCCGAAGCTTCCCAGGAGGGTGGCCCCCGAGTAGAGGGTGCTCACGACCGTCCGACTGGTTCCTAAATCCTCGATGAAGTAGTCGATGAACATCGAAACGGCGTAGGTCTGTCCTGGGCTTGTCATGATTATCCCCAGGCTGCCAACCGCGAGAATCACCCAGCCGTAGAAGAAGGGCCAGCGTCCGATACTCATTCGAGGGGTAGAGTCGGGAGAAACTTGGGAGGACGACGATGGTTGGTGGTTCGCTCGTAGTGATGGGCTAAACTCAGCAGCCGTTCTTCTGTATGAGGTCCTGAGTAAAAAGAGAGCCCGACCGGCATTTGATGAACGAAACCGGCCGGCACGGTCACGTGGGGAAAACCTGCCACCGCCGCCGGGAAGGCGCTGCCACCACTAAAATGATCGCCGCAGACAGGGTCGATCACCCAGCCAGGTCCGTTGGTCGGAGAAACGATAGCGTCCAGCTGGTGCTGTTGGAGCAGTCGGGCGAGACCCTCTTCTCGAGTGAGCTGCCAGGCCAGTTCTCGAGCCTTTCGGTAGGCTGGCTCTTCGAGGGGCCCTTTGGCCTCGGCCTGTAAGAACAGGTCTTGGCCGTAAAGGTCGTTCTTCTCGGCCCGCTCCTGGCGGTTAAAGCGGATCAGATCGGTCAACGTCAGCTCCAGGCCGGAGGCCTCCAGATAGGCATTCAGACTGGCCTTGAACTCATACAGAAGAACCGTTTTGACGGCTTCCCGCGCTTGTCCCCAATCGGGCTCCGGTAAGGGGTCGACCAGAACAGCTCCGAGGGATGTTAGCTCAGCCAGTTGCCGCTCCATCACCTCATCCACTCGCGAGTCAAACCCGAAAAAGGAGCGAGCCACTCCCAACCGAGCCCCTTCCAGAGCGGTCTCATCGAGCTGGTAAGTCCGCCCAGCCATAATGCCGAGCACGAGAGCCGCGTCGGCCACGGTGCGGGTGATCGGTCCGGCTGTATCCTGAGTCGGGGCCAGAGGAATGATCCCCTCTGCGGGCACCAATCCGTGGGTTGGCTTGACTCCCACCACTCCGCAGGTGGCGCTGGGACAGACGATGGAACCGACGGTCTCTGTTCCGATGGCGGCAGCGCAAAGCCCCGCTGCCACGGCGGCCGCACTGCCAGAGCTAGAGCCACAAGGGGTTCGGTCGAGCACGTGGGGATTGCGACACTGTCCGCCCCGAGCGCTCCACCCGCTGGAAGAGCGACTAGAGCGGAAGTTGGCCCACTCACTCATATTCGCTTTACCGACCAACACGGCCCCCGCAGCACGCAAGCGGGCGGCCACCGGTGCGTCGACCTCAGGACGGTGCTGGGCCAAAGCCAGAGAACCGGCGCTATTGACCAAACCATCGCCGGTATCGATATTGTCTTTGAGGAGAATAGGAAGCCCGGAGAGAGGACCTCCCGACCGTTGGACCGCCCCCACTTTCCACTCGATGACCGCCTGCAGGCGAGACTCCAGTTCTTCCACCTTTTGGCGGTAAAGCGTTGCCAAAGCGCTCGGGTCGAAACGGACCTGGTCGGCGAGTGGGGACTCTAGAGTAGGGCCTTCAGCCCGACAAGCCAGCAACAGGCTGCCCACCATCAGTCCCGTGGAAAGAAATTGGCGGCGGTTCACGGGGCCCGATTCCGTCTGTCCGGATGTTTACCCTTTGTTCTCATTAGGATGATTCAAGACGGGAATGATTGGGGGGAGAAAATCCAATTTTGGGGGTTACCTTTTGATGAATACCATTTCCCCGGTCGCGAGACCGGTTTACAACACACCCACGCCTCGCCCGGCTAGCGCCGAGCAGGCTCCTCAAAACCGCAGCGACGACGGAGTTAGCTGGGGTGAAGCACTGACCGGATTGGCCGGCGCTGTGGCCTCGGGTGCCATCGAGACCGTGGGCAACACCGCCTCGTCCCTGGTGCGCACTCCTCAAGCTGTG
Organism: uncultured Burkholderiales bacterium; assembly: GCA_964423525.1. GTDB lineage: Bacteria > Vulcanimicrobiota > Xenobia > Xenobiales > JADMJV01 > CAYRFU01. The sequence continues at coordinate 5,183 of CAYRFU010000431.1, forward strand.
GTAGAAGGCTACAAAGCCCTCTACAAAGCCGAAACCATCGGCCCGGTGATGAAGGGGACCATCG
>CAYRFU010000432.1:0-5182 GCA_964423525.1 uncultured Burkholderiales bacterium
AAGTAGCCCCTATTCGAATGGGCTCTTCTTACCGTTTCGTGAACCTCATGTAAACTTGGAACGGCATAGCTCGTCGGCTTAGGCACCGTCGCTGGGGTGCTGGCAGGAATCCTGGAACAGGATTTTTTTTTGAGGGGGGGCGCACCGGGACTTGGCTCCATCTTCAACCTGGCCTCCATCGCCTAGAAAATCAACGATACGTTTCATTTTGTGGCAGTTTGAGAGATTCTTCGCGCCCCCATTCTACCCCGCTCCCGTCCACGAGCAGACCGAACCCGTCTGCGGTGGCTGGGTAAGCATAGCCTCCAAAACGGTCGAGTCGCTCTCCTCGGCCATCGATCCAAACCAGTCGTTCAGGCGCTTTCCCTTCAATCTTGAGGTGGCCATCGTGGAGGTGTTTGTGACATCGGGAGCAGAGGCACAGGCAGTTGTGAGGTAGGGTGTCCCCGCCGTTGCAGTAAAATACAATATGGTGAACCTGTAGCCAGAGATGGCGACCGCACCCCGGTGTGCTGCACGTATAGCAATCTCTGCGTTGAATCTCCTGGCGCTGACCTGGGGTCAGATGTCGACTGTCTTTGTTGAACCGAAGCCGGGAGTTACTCCAGTGCTCCCTGACCAGGATCGATAGGTCTTCCGAATAGGGCTCCTGCTCGGCCGCAACCCCGATCCAGCCGTCGACCCACGTGGGTTCAACGGCCCTCTCGAGAACCTCTTCTTCAGCGGCCAAATCCTTCCGAGCCTCCTCGATCGGATCCTGAGTCGGCTTGGCGGCCGCTCGGTTTTCGGCCAACAGTCGCTCGAGCACCTCGATCGGGCTCAGCGGCCGACCCTCCTCTTCCGAGAAGTCCCGAGACACCTGCTCCAACAACACTCGCAGCTCTGGCGTCAGCTCAAGAATCAGGCGAGTTAACTCAGCTCTTTGGGCCTCATGGTGAACCAGAGGATCGGCCCCGAAGCTCGTCTTTCTCACGATCTTCTGCACCAAGCTGAAGGGAGGGAGACCCCTATGTCTGTGATTACTGGCATGAACCAACCTGCTCGTCGTCCCGTCAACGTGATTGCTTACTACGACGCATCCGAAAAGGTGATCGAGCCCTACATGGCCGACCGCCTGGAAAGCCTCGAACAAGCGGAAGGTCGCCACGGCGACGACTTCCAAGCCCACTTCGGTGTAGCCAGGGCGGGAGTCGCGCCCTGGAAGAAGGTGGTGAAAGGAGCGGGACGGCTGCTGGGCCAGGCGGCCTTAAGCCATCGTAAAACCCTTCAGTAACCGGACTGGAAAGGGATCCGCACCTATGAGGTTCAGGCAGACCAGGGAGAGGGCTACGACTCGACTCTGCTGACCAAAGTGGACGACTCCAAGCGTCTTAGCGCGGAGGGCTTGGCCGACTACCTGACCACCCATCTGAAGAAAGGTCACAGCAATGTTTTCCTGATCGGTGGGCACGGCCTGGGCCAGCGTCAGCCGGCCGGCTTAGAGCCAGAAGACGTGGCCGAGGCGATGAAAACAGCCTCTCAGCGAACGGGCGTGACTTTCGATGTGGTGGTGGCCGAATCGTGTTTGATGGGCAGCGCCGAGGCTCTCGGGGATTTCTCCGGCGCCGCTAAAGCCGCCGTGGTCTCCGAAGAGGTCTTACTGGTGAACGCCCTCCCCATTGCCGAGATGATGAGTCAGGCGGTCGAAAACGGTGGAGACGCGAAAGCCATGGCCAAAGCCATGGTTCAAGCGGCCGGGAAGAACGAGAAATTCTTCACCATGGCCGCCGTCGACCTCGACCGTTATGAACTCCTCCATTCGTCTATGGACGTCTTGGGCAAAAGCCTTTTGGCCGAATGCGCGGCGGGCAAGAAAGAGCAAGTCGTCGAGACCTTCGCCGGTCTGGAAACCTTCCCCCGAGTGGGTGCCTCGCCCCTCGAGAAAGTCCTGATGAAATTCGCCGACCTGGGAGAGTTGAGCGACCGTCTCCAAGAAGGCTCATTCTCAGATTCGACCAAAGAAGCCGCCCGCGGGCTGCGCGAGGCTCTCGGCGACGTGGTGATGGAGCGAGCGACCTCCGACGACTACCAGGGAGTTTCCGGACTGTCGTTTGAACCCGGTGAGAATGCCCTTTTCGAGGCGATGGCCCGGTCGGACTCAGAATCGACGGGAGACTTTCAGAGTTCGATGCAGTCGGAAGTTCCCGATAGTTGGAAGCTCCTGATGAAGGCTTTAAAAAGCGACATCGCCATCAGGTTGGCCGAGTCGTAAGGGCGGAGATGACTGCCCGGTGCTCGTCACTGAGATGCTCGAAGCAGATGCCTGTTCGACCATCGTCGCCTTGATTGACGACCCGGGCGCTGAGGACCACAGTCCGTTCCTGATGAGTGGTCCAAACCATCAAACGGCCTCCCTTCTGCAAAGGCATGGGGCAGGCCAAACGGGCCCCACCCAGGCTGAGGTCCTCGAGAGTAGCTACCGCCCTCTGTTCGAAGCCAGGGCCCGCTTCGACCGAAAGGTCGAGGCGGGTTCGGACGGTGGCTCGCTGCTGAAAAAGGCGAGAGGGTCGGCCCTCGAGGCGGCTTAAAGCGTCACCCAGGAAGCTGCAGCTGAGCTTGGCCGGCGGGTCTAATAACCGAATGCCAACCTCAACGGGGCGACACCAGCACACCGTCCCGGTCAGACCCTTCTGACCCTTGCCCACATCTCCAACCGCGAGCAAGGCCACCGACTGACCTGGCTCTAGCGGTTTGGCCAACTCCAGACGCAGCCCCGAAAAGCTAACCTCCGTCACGGTGCCGAGGCCAGCTCCCACAGAGCTATGGTAGTAAACCGGATAGCGGCACTCGAAACGGTTGCCCAGACGATTTTCTTGCACGCACTCCCCCAAAAAGTTTGAGCCAGGTTAACATCCTTTGACTGTAGGGATCAAGTGGTCAAACGCGAAGGCCGTAAAATAGTTCAACGGGAGAGGTCGTATTTTGAGGAAGACGCTACTTGGCTTCACTTTAGCACTAGCCCTCGCCCTGCCTTTGGCGGGATGTGGCGGAGGGGGAGGTGACGCAACCCCCACTCCGACTCCAACGGTCACGGCCAAAAAAACTCCCAAGGGACCCAAGACCCCAAAAGGTCCCTCGCCGGAAGAGATCGAGTATTACCGCTTGACCAAAAAAGCCGAAGACCTGGTTTTCGCTCGGGCTTATGACGAGGCCAAGCCTGTGCTAGCCGAGATGCAAGAGAAAAACCCTGACGACGTGAACATCTATTTCCTCTTGATGCTCACCTACGGCAATGAAGAATTCGAGCCCTCGGTCGAGTCGGAGGCCTTCAAAATGGCCGCTAAAGTCATCGAGATGGCTCCCAAATCAAAAGAAGCCGACAAAGCTCGCTCTTATATAGCCTCCGCCCACGCCCTCCCGCTCAGCGGCAAGAGCGAGGTCGAAGCTGAGGCGTTGGGAGAGAACACCCGTTGGGAGGTCGAGCGGGGGGCCGCCTACGATCTGGTCGAAGAGACGCGACTCTATACCGGGGAAAATCAGAATCTGACCCGAGACGATCGTCGTCGCCTCTGGGAGATGGAAGTTTATCCCGAGGGTGAGGATGAGTCGATTCTGCTGCCGGCGGGAACCCAAATGGTGGTCGCGAAAACCGACAACTATCTTTACAGCAAGACGGCTTGGCGCGGGCGGGTCCCCAACGACAAAAAGAAATACGACAGCAACATTTACAATATTGGCGCCTTTTTTGTACAGATTGTGGCCCCCGACAACGCCGACCTAGACGGCAAGACGGGGTGGCTCATCAACCAGATGGACCGCTGGATCGCTGTTCACTGGGACGATAAAGAACCCTGGGGAGTTTGGGTCCCCAATCGGCTCCGCGTGCCGTTCAAGTAGCGGCCGGGTCGAAGTCGATCAGGAGGATATCCCGAAAGCCCTCTTTCTTCCCGTCCAGAGAAACCACCGGAGAAGCTGAGTGGAGCGTCTTCCCGGTAAAAAAGACTGAGTCCAAAGGCTCTTCTTGAAGCCATTCAAAGCACGGTTGGTGCTGCTGGTCGTAGGCCAAGAACACTCCTCCTCGAACGTTTTGGCGATTCAACAGGTGTTGCACCGTGAACTGTTCGGCGTCGATATGAATGCCCTCCGGCGTAGGTTGACCAGGCACACCCGGCAGGGCCCGAATCCGGACCTGATGAACCCCCACCACCCACGCACCGTCTTTCTCGATGGGAAGATTGGTGAAATCGAACTCGATCAGGTGGCGAAGGAGCGGGTTCGCGACCGTGCCCTCCTCCAGCGGTTCGAAGGTCCGCTCCAGGCCTCCGTTGAGAGGATTATCCTGCAAAGACTGATAGATGGAATTGCCTTCCGCCAGTTTCAGGCGGCCAGGCTTCGGCTCATAAAGAAAACGACTGTAGCGACGATACCGATAGCGGCCGCCGTCCCCCATCTGAGTATCGAGAGCCAGCCGAGAAAAGCTGGCCTGGAGTTCCCCTAACTCGGCCCTCCACCGCTCTCGGCCGGGCAGCCTGGCGGCCTTTAGAGGAGCGAATCCGCTCTTCTGAATCTCCTCGCTGACGGTCAACGATGTTTCCATAGATGAATCCCTTCCTGGTTGGACGGCCGATAGTGTGTGCCCTCGGCCAGACTGGTCAAAAAATCCCCTGTCACTCGTCGAATCCTCTCCAAAGCCGAGCCGAGATGAAGTCCGGTGGCGGCGAAAGCCAAGTGCTCGACGCCTTCGAGCACGACGAGATGCTGGTCTGACCCAGCGGTCACCTCGAAAGCCTCCAAGCGAGCTTGATAGCCGAGCCCTGATCTCACCTCGTCGCGGTCGCCTGTCAAAAACAGTGCGGGCAACTTGAGAGATGCGTAGCTTTGGGCCGGAAAGTGGGTTCCGGGGGGCTGAGGCGAGAGAACCACCAGGCCTCCAACGCGGGGGTCAGCGAAGCAGGTGCCATCCTTCAGGTAGAGCCCGGCTACAGCCAAGGCTGTGTAGGCTCCGAAGGAGTGTCCCCCGGCAACAAAATGCTGCCACCCGAGTTGATCGGCTACAAAGGTGAGGTCACGAGGTCTATGCCCGACTTCGTGGGGGTCGGTGACCTTTTGCCAAAGGAGCTTTTCACGCTGGTCTCGCCCCTGCCGATTCAGCTCCTTGAGCACCTCGAGGTTGCTTCCGACATGTTCCACCACGACCACCTCG
>CAYRFU010000433.1:0-5182 GCA_964423525.1 uncultured Burkholderiales bacterium
AGAAGGGTGTCGGCGTCAATGAAGCAGATCCCCTCAGCTTGCTGGACCCCGTCCACCAACAATCGACGTGCGGGTTGTTGAAAAAATCGATCCCCGCTGGGAGGGGTCGAAAAGAGCCAGACAGCGCGCTGAGGGGCCTCACACAAGATGGCCAGGGTCTTACCATCAGGAGAGAGGTCGGCGGCGGTGGCCCAGCCGCCCAGATCGGGATGACGGTCGACCTGCACCAACCGGTTAACTCGACGCGGGTCAAGAGAATCTAGCCGGTAAAGTTTGGTGCCCAAGCCAGGCACGGAAATACGGTGGGCGGGGCGGTGCTTAGTCACGAAATAAAGCCTATCTTGAAAGACAAACATACCCTCGGCGTCAAACTCCCAGGCCGAGTCGGGCGGAAACTGCTCCTGGTCCTCAAACTCGACCGGGATCCATTCCAACACCCGAGCCCGGTGAATGGCCCGGGGGTTGGGCTCACGAACGACATAAATTCCCAGGTCCCGCCGAGCGTTTCCGTTGTTTCCAAGGTCGCAGATGTAGATAAGGCCGTCGTGAACAGCGATATCTTCCCAATCGATATTAGAAGCCTGCTCGATGAGCAGTCCTTCAAAGGGGCGTTTGCCTTCCACCGGCTGGCCAGCGTAGAAACCACGCTGCTCCATCCAACCAGGAAGGATGACGTTGCCGGCCCGATCGATAGCGAACAGACGGGGCTGGTCTCCGCTGTCGTTATGAATCCAGAACAGACCCGGATAACGTTGGCTGGCCGCAATCCCGCTCTGCTCCGAGATGGGCGCGTGTCGGATCACGGCCGTCGGTTTCAAGTCAGGTTGAGCCCAGGCCAGGCTGCCCAGAAGGAGAAAACAGATCCAGATCGCCTCGTTCACGAGAATCCGCTTTGACGCCCCGGGCCAAGCTCCCTGGCAGGTTCGGCCTCTCAACTTGCGAAGCCCCGCCTCTATGCAGACAACTTTGGAAAAGAAGATCGGAGAAGCCTTCTCCCGGCGAGAGCTTCTCCAGCAAAACGACTATCGTCAGGCGATCGAAGAGACGATCGAGAGCCTCGACTCCGGTCGCCTCAGAGTGGCCGAACCGGGCGCCGAAGGATGGGTTGTCAACGCCTGGGTCAAGCAAGCGATCCTTCTTTATTTCGGGATAGCCGAGATGAAGGTGATGGAACTCGGACCCTTTGAGTTTTACGATAAAATTCCGCTCAAGAGAGACCTTCAAAAGGCGGGAGTTCGAGTGGTTCCTCCGGGGACAGCCCGGCGGGGCTCCTTCCTCGAGAAAGGGGCCATCCTGATGCCGGGTTATGTCAACATCGGAGCCCGAGTAGGAGCCGGTTCCATGGTCGACACCTGGGCCACGGTCGGCAGCTGCGCTCAGATCGGCAGCGGGGTCCACCTTTCCGGTGGAGTTGGCATCGGAGGCGTACTGGAGCCCCCTTCCGCCAGCCCAGTCATCATCGAAGACGGTGTCTTTGTCGGGAGCCGTTCCATCGTGGTGGAAGGTGTAGTGGTCGAAAAGGAGGCGGTCTTGGGAGCCAATGTGGTGCTGACCGCTTCGACCTCGATTGTGGATGTGACCGGGCCCGAACCTCGCCTTCTCAAAGGGCGGGTCCCGGCTCGATCGGTGCTCATTCCGGGCACGCTTCCCAAAGAGTTCCCGGCCGGAACCTTCGGGGTGCCTTGTGCTCTGTTGATCGGCCAACGAAAAGAGTCGACCGATAAGAAAACCAGTCTCAACGAAGCCCTGCGCGAGTTCAACGTTGCCGTTTAGCCTGGCCGAGCGCACCCTGAGTCTGGTCCAGGTGGCCAGCGTCACCCGACAAGAGAAAGAGCTGGCCGACCGGGTTGAACAATGGGCCCGCGACCTTTTCGGTGACAGAGTGAAGCGCTGGCGCCACGGGGTAGCCGTCTCCCCCACCGGACCCGGACCTCATCTGGCCCTGGTCGGTCATCTCGATACCGTCTCACCCTCCCCGGGTCAACCCTGTGAGATTTCCAACGGCAAGGTGTTTGGTTGCGGGGCCAGCGATATGAAGGCGGGAGTGGCCGTGATGATGGCCCTACTCGAGAGCTATAACGTGATGGGGCTGTTCTACGACCGAGAGGAAGGCCCCACTGACGAGAACGGTCTTCTACCTCTGCTAGAGAAGGTCGAGAAACCCGCTCTGGCCATCGTGTTGGAACCGACCAACAACGAAGTGCAGGTGGGTTGCGTGGGGAGTCTTCACGCCCGGGTGACGGTATCGGGTCAGAGAGCTCATAGCGCTCGTCCCTGGCAGGGAAAGAACGCTCTCTATGAAGGTCTCGAACTGGTCAATCGCCTGGCTCGACTCGAGCCCCAGCCAGTGGTGGTGGGGGGGCAAACCTTTTATGAGGTCCTCAATGTCACCCAGGCCAACACCGACAACCCCCGCAACGCTATCCCGGGTTGTTGGACTTTGAACATCAATTATCGATTCGCTCCCGGGTGCAGCTGCGACGAGGCCCGGCGTCGTGTCCTAGAAATGCTAAACACACCTCATCCTTGCGAGATTTTGGACGTTTGCCCGGCCGGAGGCGTGAACCTGGACCAGCCTCAACTGGCGACCTGGATCGACCAGTTAGGACTCAAGGTCACTCCCAAGCAGGCCTGGACCGATGTAGCTCAGCTGACCGAAGCGGGCATCCCGGCTGTCAACTTCGGTCCTGGAGAGCCAGCTCAGGCCCACCAGGCCGGTGAGTGGGCCGAGATCGCCGCCATCGAGCAAAACTATCAGGCGCTCGAGTGGTTGGCCAAAAAATTCAACGAGCTTTCTAGCAAAGCGGGCACATAGTCGTCTTCTAGCAAATCGGCGAAATCGAGGTGACGAGCCCCCTCGAGCACCTCGAGATGGGCGCCCGGCACAGCCCGAGCCGTCTCTATTCGGACAGCAGCCGACACCCCATCAGGAGTGTGGTCTTTTGTACCCGTCACCAAGAGGGCCGGCCGGGTCCAGCTTTTCAGGCTCTGGGGCACGGGGGGATGGAGAGAGTAGGCGATGAGAGCGTCGACGGGCTCTGTCAAGCCCGTGGCCAGAGCGGTGTAGGCCCCCAGCGAATGGCCCGCCACCACCAAACGCGAGGGCTGACAGATACGTCTCACGGCAGCCAAGACGTAGCCCAACTGAGGGGGGCGAATCTGGAGGTTATGGGAAGAGTAAACAGCTTGCTTAATCGCCTCGACGAGGCCCAAGAAGGCGCAGCGCGGCCCGGCGAGCCGTTCCTGGATGCTCCACCATCAACACACCCCAACCTGCTTCTTTCCAGCCCAGAGCCAGTCTAGCATAGTCGAAACGACTGCCTCCAAAGCCCGTCGAAAAAACGATCCAGGTGGAGCGTTCTCGAGCGCCGTAGACAGCACACCGAATTTCTCCGGCCGGCGTGGCCAGGTCCCAATGAGCGTCACAGGCAAATCGTCCGCTCCAACCTAGTAACTTATTCATCTTCATCAAGAAGGGCATCGTCACGGCCTCGCGAAAGACATCGGCGCTTTTGGAGGCACCACAATGACCCATTTGCTCTATTTTTTAGCGGCCTTCCTGTTCGCTGTCTGCTTGGGCAGCGTCATCGAGTGGATCGTTCACAAAGAGCTGATGCACAGCATCAAGTTTATGAAAACTCCCCATCAGCGTCACGCCGTCGAGCATCACGCTGAAAGAAGGGCACCCGGCAAATACTACGCCAAGTCCGACGAACTCAAGGAGTATCATCTCTTCGAGACGTCCTTCATGCCGTTGCTCTGGATTCTCCATTTGCCGCTGTTTCTCTTCGTTTACTGGATGTTTGGGGCGGCCGCCAGTATGGGGGTGGCCGCTGGCACAGCCTTCTACGTCTTCGGCTACGAGACACTCCACTGGTATATGCATTGCCCCGACGACTTCATCTTCCGAGACCATCGATGGTTTCAGTTTATGTCCGAACATCATCGCCTCCATCACAATAAGTCCGACATCAACTACAACGTCGTGATTCCGCTCGGCGACCTTTTGTTGGGAACCTTCGTGACCAGCCACGCTATCAAGCGGGAGCCTGAAGACATCCGTCGAAATTCACCGCTTCCGCCCCAGGAGACTCTTCAAAAGCGCTAGGTTTCGGCTGGCGCCGTAGGGGGGACCAGGCAGATACCGCGACTATGAAAACAGAAACCGTAAAAGACAAGTCCCTCAAAGGTCTCAACGCGGAAGAGAAGACCGTTCTTGAGCTTTTGTCCCTCTACTATTTGCCGGCCGGAGAGAGTTCGCTAGTCGAGACGTTACGGCGTTATGGCAAGCCAAGCTTGGCCAAGAAGGCGCCCGATATCCTATCAAAGCTGGCTGAATCCGAGCTTATCACCAAGAACGGCCGCAGCTACCGGTGCGTCCCCGAGTTAGTCGAAATGGCAAGCCAGAGCGCGGTCGACTCCAATCGGTATGAGAAGCTGATGAAGGCTCTCCCCCCGCGAAGCTCCATCGCGTCGGCCCTGGAGGGTTTCCCCGAAGGAGTGAGAGATTTACGACTGGCTCTTTACGGTGGTGACAAGGCCACCTTTTGCACCCGCCTGGCCAGTCTTGTCAAGCGTCACCCCAACGATTACAACTTAAAGCCCCCCCTCAGTCAGCTGGCCTGCCTACAGCCCAACACCAAGTGGCTGGACGCGCTCGAGGAAGGAATTCGAGCGTTGATTATCCAGGGTGTGATGCTCAAGGGCAGTCAGTTGTTATTGCCGGGAGGCACGGTGGCCGACTGGCTCGCCCAGCACTGCAAGAAAGAAGGCGACCAAGCCAACCCCTTCTACCGCCAGATCCATCTCCAAAACCTCCTGCTGGCTGACGAGACCCGCAAAGTCGAAAGAGCTTTGAACGACCAACCCCTGCCTTCCTTAAAGGGATGGATCGAATTCGACAAAGGCCATCACAAGAAGGCCCTGGTCGAGCTAGAAAAAGCCCTTGAACTAGCCGGTCGAGAGGCCACCGGCAAAGTGAGCTTGAGCGGGTTTGCCAGCTTTTTGCTGCCCGTCGCCTATCTTCGTCAGGGCAAGAAGGGCGCCGCTAAGAAGTATCTTGAAGGCCTGCGGGGCCTCGATATGGAGGCCTTACTGTGGTTTATTCAGGTGGGCGAACGGGGGGGGATCGATGAGCCCGAGTGGCTGCCGCGCTTCCGACGCCGCGATAGCCGTCTCGACG
>CAYRFU010000434.1:0-5170 GCA_964423525.1 uncultured Burkholderiales bacterium
GGTGGCGGAACTTGCTTCCGCCGCTCAAAGTGACTTTCCGGCCGGACTTCTAGGCCTACCGCTTCACACCGTGAGCAGCCAGGGTCGCAACCTGGCCTACAGTCACCTTGTTCAATTGGGGGGATGGCTGATGACAGTAAAACGCTGTCCATCTTGACTTCGAATGGTTAACTCCTGGTCGATGCCAGCTGCCTGGGCGGCCACGATGGCCTTCAAATGAGCGATCCGAGCCTCCCTGTCGTGGGATTGAAAATAGGCTTTTGGCATAGTCTTAAAAAAGCGCGGAACCACCTCTCGGGTGGCCTTGCCGAGGCGGTCCATCACTTCTTGCTGCTCTTCCGAGAAGCTCATCCGGTCTGTTCTCCATCCCCTTAGGTCCAGCCTGTATAGCCGGGTTCAAGGTTGGCTGTTACGGGGAGCGAGAACAAGGCGGAGCTCGAGGAGCTCGTTGCGGTCGGACTGACCCACGCCTTCGGCTCGACCACGGAGCTTGAGATTGGCGGTGGGAGGTGGGCCTGGCTGGAAGTCAAGCTCCCAGAGCTGTGTGGTTAGGACCGCCGCTCGGACCACAGGAGGCCCGGTCGGGGGAGGGGCGCTCATCAGACTTTGGTCGAATCCCGTCCACGGTCCGGCGGCTCCCCCCCCGGGATCAATCTCCAGCCGGATCAGCTGGCCCATCGTTTGGTCGGTGGCATAATAGGCGATATATCGGTCGTAGAGTGGCAAGCCGCTGACGGCGTCGAACAGAACCGGGTCTCTCCAGTTCGAGAGGCCGTTTAGACAGGCCCCGTCGCGCTGAACGGTGGCGCCACCGAGCGTCGAAATTCGCTTCACCACCGATACCGAACCTTCGGCAGCCTGGGCGAAGTCTTTTCGTATGAGAACCAAGATCCGTTCGGCCGCCGACTGGATGTCTTGACGCTTCATTCCCAACTGAAAGCTGGTAGAACCCCAGGCGAAAATGGTGAAGATGACCACCAGTAAGAGCGAGGCCAGAGCCATAGAGACGACGGCCTCTAAGAGTGTGAAGGCTTTCACGGCACCACCGCTCCGTTCGGATAGAGGAAGCGGCTGACCCGGGTCGCTTGCGTCCCCGAGCCGGCCCGCGCGGTATCGGGGTCAGCCGACCACCACCAGACTTCGACTTCGAGTAGATACCCCCCGGTGTAATTCGGAGCCGTTGAACTAGAAACGGGTGTGGTATTGAGACGGTGAAAAAAATAGGTCGTGCCAGCGTCGTTGGCGCTGTAGATTCCCTCCAAACCGTCACTCGGAGGTGGCCAGTAGGAGTTGGCTTCGATAGCCTCCTCGAGTTTTTGCTGGGCGAAGCTTCGCCCGGCGGTCAGGTTAGAACTCTTGGCCGTAGATTTGAGAAGAGTTGTGAACAAGGCCACCACTGACAGCAAAGCCAGAGAAAGGAAGCCGACTGTGAGAATGACTTCGGCCAGACTGAGGCCTAGTTTTCTATCCAGACCACGACCTCCAACTGACCGCCGCCCAGAGCTACAGGCTGCTCTAGAAGCTGGTCGACGAACTGCGGGTTGAATCGGGTGGTGACCTGTCCAGCGTCGCTCAGAATGAGGTCTCCTCGGGCTACGATTGAGCCGTCGACGCTGAACTCAAATCCGTCCATTTCTCCAAAAAAATCGGAGGCGGTGTAGATGACCCCCCGGAAATCGGCATCGCGAGCATTCACCCCAGGCTGGTTGTTGGCCTGGTTTTGAGCTTGGGTGCCAGCGTAGGGCTGGCTAAGATAGGTTCTCAGGTCATCGGGGGCGCCTGCTTGAGCAAAAGCGGTGAGTTCACTGGCGACCACCGGGATGGTCACCGTGTCGTTGTTGGCGCCGTTGGGGTCTTGGAGCCAGTAGTCAGCCGCTGCCTGGGGCGACTCCCCATTGGTCACAGCTTTCAAATACTCTCGGATTCCGACCCAGTTCTCGAATTGCGGAGGGCGCTGGCTCCACCAATCATTGGCGATTTGAGCGGCTGAAGGGTCGATATTGGGAAACGAGGCTAGGAGATCGTCGTAAAACTGCTGCGGCACATCCTTCTCCTCGAGTCCGTCTCCGGCCACGTCGACTCGAGTCTCTCTTTGGCCCGGGGATAGGGATAGCCAGTCGTCGTAGTTTATGTTGGGAGTGTTGGCCAGGCCCCACTGATAGGCCGACCAGTTTAGAGCCGAAAGGTCGACCTGATTGGTGACGTCGGCTCTAGGGTCGACCGGCCTCATTCTGACGGGTCCCTCAGCGTAGACGGCCACCCCCGCGTCGGCCGGAGCCGAGAGAGCGCTCTTGCCTTGGAGCGTTAATCGACCCGATGAGCCGTTCGCTGCGGTGGTGACCAGCGAGCCTGAGCCGACCACTGCTCCTTCAAGGTTGAAGTCGCCGGCCACCGTCAGGGCCCCCAGGGAGTTCTGATCTGCGGGCGAGCCATCCGCTCCGAAGCCGATACTGAGATAGGGTAGACCGTCCTGGTTGCTCGAAAGCCGGGCGTCTCCATTGATGTCGACCCGGGTATTGTCTGAAACGATGAACTTGCGGTCCTGGAGAAAGACGGCCGGGTTGCCTGAGGCGTCGGGTATACTACCTGTGAAGACCTGATCGGGTGCGCCAGCGGTGACCGGATCGGTGAGAGGGTTGAACCAGAAGTGAACCTCATCGGGGCCCACAAAATGATAATGCCCTCCCGCTAGCGAGAAGGTCGAACCGGTCGGGAGCTTCAGGTCGTTGACCGTGATTTCGGGAGCCTCCTTCTGAGGCTGGTTGGGAGAGAAGAGTCCTCCGGTCGTGGCCGATGCCTGATCTCTTTCTTGCTGGTCGTTGACCCCGTCCCCAATGACGGTGCCCCCGGTCACTCCGTTGAGCGTGACTTCTCCGGTGAGAGGGTCAACGGCGGTGCTAAAGCTGCCTCCGAGATTGATGTTCTGATGCGAGAAGGCCGAGCCTTCACTTGGATTGGTGCCATCTCCGAATTGAAGCTGGTTGGCTGGGGGGGTCACCAGGCTTCGGTTGGCCGAGACCTGATTACCGTAGGGGTCGGTAGAATCGATGACCCACTGACCACCGGGATTGACACTCACCGCCAAGTCCTGACCCGAGGCGGCCCCGATGTCCAGGGCGCCAGTGCGCCGATGGGTAGCATCAACCCAAGCACCGGTGCCTCGGCCGGCGCCTCGAACCTGAAGGTTGCAAGCTCGGGCAGGCAAGCTCCGGAAGCCGACCTGAGGCGGACTGAGAACGCCTCCGACAGCGCTCAAGTTGTTGATTGAGAGGCGTGTTGTCTCGCCTGCCATAGGGCGCCAACTCTGGGGGTCGGAATGGGACTCGAGGACCGAGTTGAGGTCGACGGCTTGATAAGCTCTCAGGTCTTGGCCCGGAGCCTGAAGGTAGAGGGCGAAGGCGGCATCGTTGTCCCCCACGATCCCCACGACCGAGATGGTGGAGTCGGTTTCTCCTTCCCATACCGTCAGGCCGTTGACATCGGTCACCCGTGTGAAGGCAGAGTTGCTGCCGCTGGGCAGACCCCAGCTCGGATCGGCCTCTAGCCGCATCCGCGCGTAGTCCTGCCCCGAGACAGCCGCGAGTCGGGCTATTTGGCGAGCTGAAGCGTCGCGACTCATAGCCATCTGGGTCCGATTGACGGAAACGAACGTGGTCGCCAGCAAGAAAACGAGGGCGACCACAATCAGCGATAAGATAAACAGGACACCTCGACGTTGTACACTTCTCACTACCATAGCGTACCACAATTCATAGATTTTTCCAAGAGCTGTGATGTAATCGTGAGTATGAAAATCCTGACCCACCACGCCAACTTGCCTCCAAAGGCTTGTTCCACTGCACCGAGTCCGAAGGTCCAAGAATCAGCCGATGACCCGATCAGCGATCGAGCCCAGCTCCAGCGACTGGCCCCGCTCGAGACGCCCAAGAAGGCCATCGACACCCTGGTGGAAGGGTTTGGTTATGTGGAGTTCCCCCAGGTCTCTCCCGATGGGGAGACTCTGGTTTTCAACGTGGTTCATAACTACACCACCTCTCAGTTGATGGTCACCGATACCAAAGGAGGGAAGGTTCGAGCCCTCGCGACTGGTGAGAAGGTTGACGCCGATTCCGTTGGTGAGTATCTGGACACTCAGGAAGGAGCCATTCAAGAGCAGGCGACTTTTAGCCGAGACGGCAGGGCCCTCTACTACCGCGATAACCAGAATCGTACCTTCGACATCGGTCGCCGCGATTTGGCCACCGGTGAATCTCGACTGGTGGTGACCAACCCGGAACTCAATATGAAGCATCCTTTTGAAATGAAGGATGGGCGGCTAGTCTGCTACGGTGGACCTCCCGGTGAAGAGTTTCCGACTACCGACCGTTATTCCAACATCTTTCTCGCCGATCCGACCACCGGTTCCACTACGGCCGTCACCGATTCGAAGGGAGAGGTCGCCTACAAGCACCCGGCCGAGGTGGATGGCGCTATCGTGGCTCACGTCGAGGACAAAGCCAAGGACGGGATTTCCGACCTGGTGCTCCTCGACCCCGAGAGCGGCGACCATACTTGGATTACTCGTACGCCTCTGGCTGACGAGAAACACGCTTTCGTGAACGATGAGGTCGGGCTGCTAGTCTATCACCGCAAAGAAGACGGGGATAAGAATCTGGTGCTATCAACTCCCGATGGTGAGCGGAGCGCTCAGCTAACCTTCTATGGCCGCCCGGCCCAATCGCCTTGCTGGTCGCCTGATGGCAAGAAGATTTACTTCGTCAAAAAAGACGTCAAGCCCGAAGGGGACCTGCCTTTCTTTCATCGCCAGGCTGAGATTCGGGTTCTCGACGTCAAAGACGCTCTCAAAGACCTGGCTAAGCAAGCTAAGGTAAGGCTCAAAGAGCTCGAGAAGGAGCAGGCTCCGGCCGAGGTCGTCGAGCTGGCTCAGGAGCAGCTCGACAATTACGAGTATTTCTTGCGTCGCTATTCAGACTAGAAGTCCGGCCGGAAAGTCACTTTGAGCGGCGGAAGCAAGTTCCGCCACCCAACCTACGGTGGATGGCCGGACGTTCTAGCACAACCTGTGGGTCGTCGCTCTGGCCGGACCCCATTGTCAATGGGGTTTCCGGCCGCGCTCCTAGAGGGCCTGTTGACATTCGACTGGCCGAGGAAGAAGGGTTATAACACGGAG
>CAYRFU010000435.1:0-4819 GCA_964423525.1 uncultured Burkholderiales bacterium
GATCGGAAAGGGGTGGAGACGGAGCCGCGGCAGGCCGGGTTTGAGGCTGCGAAGAGGCGGCCGGAGTATGTCTCGGAAAAGCCTCGGGGGCAGCATCGGGCCGAATGGCGGGAAAGACACCAGGGGCAGGCGCAACCGAGGAAATCGGCGCAGCCGGAGCCCGCACAGGCGGTGCCGGTGGGGCCACTGGGAGGCCGCTTTCGGGCTGGCTTCTGGTCGCCTGAGTAACATAACCGGCTCGATCATGACGAAGCTCAAGTTCGACCTCACCATCACCTTCGACCAACCACTCCAGAGTTTTTCTCTGTTTTTCGTCTGCCCCCAGAAACCAAACAGAATCCTGGCCTTGTTGAAGATGAACGGTCCCCACCCCAGCCAACTGGCCGTGGTCAGAAACAGTTTGCCCCATTCTGAGGTAGCTTCCTTCCGGCACCTTCAAGCGGACTTGTAGGGGAGCGACTTTGTCGTTCTCGATGGCCCGCCGGGTGACCCAGGACGAGATATAGCCACGATTCTCTACCTCGGCCCGAATACGACGCAGGGGGGCCCGTTCGCTGGACCCCTCGTGGTAGCCCAAAATCTCATCGGCCACTTTCTTCAGAGCCAGTCTCGGACAGGCGGCCGCCAGGGCTAACACCAACCTGGTCGCCTTTTCAACTTCTTTCTTCAGAAGGGCTCCAGGAGGAGGGTTGAGCCAAGTGTTCATCAGATCCCAACCACCCAACTCGACGGTTCCCAGCTGAGGGTGCTCAAACGGCTTCCAAGGGGTGAACCCTCGACCATCACATTCCCGGTCTAGCCAACGAAGGACGGTGACGTTGTCGATCTCGTTGCGATAGCCTGGACCCTGGTCCGGGCCTCCATCTAACCCAACCGTTCGAGGTAGAGACCACAGTCGAGCTGTGAAAGCGAGAAGGCCCAGCTGATCATAAGCCCAATCGTGGAAACTCCCCGACTGGTTGCTGATCGGCTCGTAAGCCAAACCGGTTAACTCCCCCAGCCTGCTTCCCAGCAGGTCGTAGATCTGGCGATCTTCGCCGGGCATCTCCTCGATTACTGGGCGCGTAAGACTGCTGCCAAAGGTCTGGCAGCTGACGGCGCAGACCAGATTAGGATGAGTTCGAAAAAAGTCAGCCACAGCCCGGGTCTCAACCTCTGAGAGAGGAAACGGACCGGTGTTAGAATCGCTAGCGCTGCGGTGCCAGTTGTAAGGAAAATTGCGGGCAAAGTCAAGTTGGAAGCGGTCTCTGCCGAGGCGTACCGGCCCCTCGAGCTCGCCTTCGATGTAACCCTCGCGGAAAAGCCGATAGAACGGACCCTCGCGATCATCGAGGCGACGTCTGACTAGAAGACGGGGATCGCGCCGGGAGACCTTCCATTCTCCCAGAGGATCGACCACTCGCATCTGCCTCAGCCAGCCGTCTCCGTCAACGTCGGCCGATACAAATCCGGCCACGCTCTCTTCATAGGGGTAAGGCCGAGTCCCAGAACGGATCAGTTCGCCTCGAGTCAAACATCTTTCGGCCCCGTCTGGAGACAGGCGAGGACAAAGATAAAAGGTGCAATGATCGAGGAGATCTGTGATCAACTCGTCGCGACCGTGACCAGCCGCCAGTGTTCGCAAGACTTCGAGGCAGGCCATAGAGCTTGCAACCTCGGGGGCATGCAGATTGCCGTCGACCCAGATAGCCGGCTTCTCAAGCCCTTCTCGGGTGCCGCGGTTCGTGACTTCGGCAAGCAGCAGGGGGCGGTTCTCGTAGGAAGACCCTATGGTGAAAAGGCGAACAAGATGCGGCACCGCTTGCTCCACGGCCCGCATGTATTCCGCCAACCCCTGATAGGTGAGGTAGCGGTCGGTATCGAGCGGCGGCACAACCGGCAAAGGCTACTCGTCTTCTTGGGCGTCTTCCAGAGTCTGGTAGAAGGCCGTTGTGTTCCGCTGAATTTTCTGGGTGGCTACCATCAATGCCATCCAACCTTGATTGAGATGTTCGGGATCGCCGTCGTGAGCAAACAATTGCATCTCGGCCAGGGCCTCGAGAGCATCATCAAGACTCTCGACGACGTCATCCGCCTCATCAACTAAATTAGGAACGCCCTCCAACAACTCCTGGTTACGCCGGACGTGATCGTGAATCTGCTGGCTGGCCTGATTGAAGCGGTCGATAAAGAAATCGATATGGCGTTGCCACTGGCTTAACGGGATTTCGTCGGCGGCGACTTTGTCGCAGGCCTCATAGAGATCGACATACTCTTTAGGCACCATGACTAGATCAGAGGCGCCGGCATCGGAGCCCGCAGCGGCCGTCTCCATAGTCTTGGGTAGGGTGGCGCCACACTTCGAGCAAGCGGTTAGGCGGGGCTCGTTAAGATGACCGCACATCAAGCACTCCATCATCCGCTCTCGTTGCTGAATCTCGAGAAAGGCTCGATTGGCTTCGATAAGAGCGAAGGCAGCTTCCTTGGAAATCTCGATCCCGGCCAAGACGGCCTCTCGGTCGATCCCCTCCATCTCGACGAGACCTCGCCGAAAATCCTCGTAGGCGTCATCAGCCTGGTCGGCTAGCTCTCGCAATTCCTGACTGAGTTCAGCCGATTGGTAGTGGGCCCGATGTTCGGCTAGCGCTTGCTCTAGGCGGTCTAAGGTTTGGTAGACCTCATCGAGAAATTCGTCTTGATCGACTTTTTTATCCAGAAACTTGCGGGCCGTGCGAATCAAGATGTTCACATTCGGGGCAGGTGTTTCATCAGGGTAAGCGTCTTCTTCTCGAACCTCGTCGTCGCCCCAGGCGGAGACGATATTATCAAGAAAATCAGCCATGGAAACTTCCGCCTTTCCGCAGGAGTCCGACTTCGCTTCGACCCGTGCTAATCCTCCGAAAGGAACCCGATGAAGGCGTCTAAAGGATCGGCAACCTTTTTCTGCATCTCTAAAATCAAACTGGTGCCACCCTCGCCGGTGGTCAGATGTAGCCTGTCGAGCATCTCAAGCAAGATCGAGTAACCCATTCCCAAAGAGGGAGCGGTGGAATAGCCGGCCGTCAGCACCGCGCTGGGAAGCTGAGCGAAATCGATGCCGGGCCCGTTGTCGTCGACTCTCACCCGTATCAGGTCTTCATTACCACAGATTTCAACTCGGCCCCGGTCGGCGTGTTTGACCACATTCCCGACAGCTTCCGTGACACAGAGAGCCAGGTCTGCCACCTTCTCCTCGGGCAACCCCTCCTCGGAAAGAGAAGATTCCACCAGGCGCCTCACCTTGGGAACGTCAGCCGTTTCTCGAACATCGTGATGACCGAGCAGGCGTCCTGAATCGGCCCAAACCTCGTCGAGCTCGCTTCGTTCGCAGAGAGCTAGTTTGCCCTGAGTCACGGCGCAGAGAGCATCACGGTAGAACCGCCTTCTTTCGCTCTCGGCCTGGAGTTGTTGCTCCATATAGCCTAAATTCTCGACCACCGTGGTCACCTGACTGGCGATCGAAATCAACAGCGACACGGTCTCACGAGAGAAACCGCCGCCCTCTCCCGAGGCGAACCAAAGATACCCAATTGTCTCTTCCTGGTTTCGCATCGGCACAGCCGCAAAGCCACACCACCCGGACTCACTAAGAGGATGATTGTCAGGCAGCTGACGGAAGACGCTGGCCTTCTTCTCGGGCCCCATGGCAGCGCAGGCGACTCGAAGGTGCTCCTCCAGCTCACTGTCGACCTGGTGCCCCCGACAGACCTCTAGTTTCTCTCCTAGAAAGACTCCGGCGGCTGACAGCTCTAACAGCTCCATGGTCAAGCGGACCACTTTCTTCAGAGTTTGTTCGAGCCCCGTGCACTCGCTGATGGCCGTGGCGATGGAGTAGAGCGCAAACAGCTCTTTAGCCCGGTCGGTCTGGCCCTCCTCTTTGCCCAGACCCCGAAACACAATGGAAGCGCCTAGCTGAGTTCCATCCGAGCCGAAGCGAGGACTTGGGTCGACCTCGACTAACTGGCCTGTTCGCAGGCGGATGGGGAAGGGAACCACGACTCCCGCTAGATGCTGATGACGAAGGGTTCGAAGCCGAACCCGATCGCCTGAGTCGACGGCTTTCTCTAACTTGGCTCCCACGATCTGCTCCCCGAGAGCCTGACGGAGAGTGGCGTTGGCCCAGCAAATGGTATCTTGAGCGTCCACCTCGACGATCCCGTCGGCCACCCGGTTGAGAAGCTTCCGATACCGATCGGGAGCCTCGTCGCCGCCAGGACGCAGTTCCCACATCTGTCCGGTTTTGGCCAACAGCCGATAGGCCCACTTATGAATTCCAAAGCGGACCCGCCCGTAGTAGACCAGCTCTTGAAAAGAAAAGATAACGGGCACGATCAGACCTGCCTGCTCGGCTAAATCATGAAGCTCACACCGAAACGAGGGACTAAGCAGGAGGTCCACCTCGCCAAGACATTCCCTGGCCTGGTCAACCCCCGCGACAGCTTGGTGTCGCCCCCCCATACACGCGAAAGCTGCCGTTACTCCGGCTGCCCTCTCTTCGGAGTCCACCACCAGGGTTCGTAGACTCTCGAAAGACATAGAGATTGTTTCGCAGGCCGCCTCCTCCATCCTCCACCAGGTTCTAACAGGCGTCTGACGTATCCTGATGTATGCTCTTTCCCAGAGGCTTTCTATGGGGCTCGGCCACGGCGGCCATTCAGATCGAGGGGGCAGCCAGCCAGGACGGCAAAGGTCTTTCGGTCTGGGATGTCTTTTGCCGCGATCACCCCGAGCGAATCTTCGGGCAGGCCAACCCCAGCCAAGCGTGCGACCACTACCATCGCTTCCGCGAAGACGTCGCTTG
>CAYRFU010000435.1:4829-5140 GCA_964423525.1 uncultured Burkholderiales bacterium
GAAGAAACTGGGTCACAACGCCTATCGATTCTCTCTCTCCTGGCCTCGAGTCTTGCCTGATGGAAGGGGGAATTCCAACCGCCCCGGCCTCGACTTTTACGACCGTCTCGTCGACGAACTGCTGAGAGGCGGCATCTCACCCCTGGCCACCCTCTATCATTGGGACCTGCCTCAGGTCCTGGCTGACCAGGGTGGATGGGAGAATCCTCGTTGCGTCGATGCCTTCTTGGAGTTTGCCGAGCTTTGCTTCTTGCGCCTGGCTGACCGGGTCGAGCGGTGGTGCACTCTGAACGAACCAGGCTGGACCATCC
>CAYRFU010000436.1:0-5108 GCA_964423525.1 uncultured Burkholderiales bacterium
GGCCTTAGATAGGAAGTTGCTCGCCAAGCACTGTCCACCCTAAAGAACTCCGTGCGCTCAGTGGCCTCCGTGTTACAACCCTTCTTCCTCGGCCAGTCGAATGTCAACAGGCCTAGCCCTCTACCAAGAGGTCTCCTGGAAGGTCGCGCGAAGGCGCTCCAATGTTTCGCCACCTGTTCGCTTTAATCTTGATGATAGGGCTGTCGTCGCCTGGCTTGGGTCAGGATTCCCAGCCCAGTCGAAGTCAGCTTGAAGAGCAGCGAGGTCTGCTGCTGCGCTACGGTTCCACTGTGATGGACCTCAATCAACAAGAGCACCTCTTTGCTCGCATCCGAGAGATAGCAACCGAAGACCAGCTCTACGCTCTTGACAACCTCCGCATCAGTCCCAGTCAGGCTCGGAAGCTGATGAAGGTGGTTCAGGAGAACCTGCCTGAGGGCAAGATGGACGAGGATGGGTTCAAAGAATTCCGGCGCCAGATCACCCCCGATTTCGAGGATATCCTGGGCTCGGAGCAGTTTGACCTGCTCCTTGAGCTGCTTCCTTCACCCCAACAACGCTCGAAGTTTTACGGGATTCTTAACCACGCTGGTCTGAGCGACCAGGGTCAACTGACCCGCCAGGCGGCTAAAGCCCTGAGCCAGCGCCTCACTCCCGCTCAACGGGAATGGATGAGCCCGCTGTTAGAGCTATTCGAGAACGATGCCAAACCGCGACCTCCGCAGGGCGAGTATACTCCCGTGGCCTATGAAAGCCAGCCCCCTTCACGACAGCTGATGTTGCTTCAGCGAACTTCGGTGGGCGAAATCTACGCTCTCCGGAGTCCCGGGGTCGACTTCTCCCACCATCTCGAGAGTCGCTACCGGATCCGGGGGGGCGACCCGAACATCCTGGCCAACGTCTCCACCTCCTACGGTTTACCGGTTCGCATCCTGGGTCACGTTGAGGGGGACATTTTTCAGGTGGCGACCACCAAGCTCCTCGGCCCGCCGGCCGTGCTGGCCGTAACTGGCGGCAAGACTCTCTGGCGGGGGGTCCTACCGGCCAAAGTCAGTTCGTCTTCGCCTCCCACCCTGGAGGTGGATCTTGGGTTTGGAGAGACTGTCACAGCCGAAGTGGAACTCACGACCTCCGAGCAGCGGCGGGACTTTGAGCAAGCGGCTCAACATTTGAGCCCGGTCTTGGTCCACGCTACGGGAGTCACCGATGAAGGCAAGACGGTCCTGTACGATGTGGCCTTCGAGGCCTATCAGCAGCCTCAACAAATGGTCAAATCGGGTGTGATGATTCAGACTTGCGATCAATTTCTGCGTTCCACTTCTAAGCAGTTGATCGAGGCTTTCCAGAACGAGCTTCAAGGAGGCCGGGAAGGTCAGTTTTTTTTCGAGCTGGCTGATGCGGGTGTCACCCTGAACGACTGTTCTGAAAACCAGCTACGAGCCTACGTTCGCGGGGCTGTCGGGCATAGCGGGTTAACCACTTTGGAGGGTGAGGTGCAGGTTCTGCTCGAGGCCCAGGCTCAAGCGGGAAAGGTGACCCTGAAGCCTGTCCCTGGCAGCTTGGAGCTACGGGTGACCTTTCCCCTGGCAGCCGACCTCCCCCTGAGCTGGCGGCAACGTCTTGAGAAGATCATGGGCGAGGAGTATCTCCAAGGGCTCACTTTTGACATCCCGGAAGAGATGAAAAAGCGAGTGACGGCCAACCGCATTTTGGATTCTGAGCAACTCGACCAGCTCAAGCTCTACACCTATCCTGCCCCCGATCGACGTCACAGCCTGCTAACCGTGGTGGCTCCAGAGTCAGCAGGCCCCACTACCAACGCCTTTGAGTCTCGTTTGAAGTCGCCCGATGAGCTAGCTGTCGTCGTCTCCGAGAAGGCCATTAACCGAGCCCTCGAGGAGAAACTGCCAGAGATGCTCCCCCTCATCCGACCCATTCCAGAAGATCTCCAGGAGCAACAGGGGGTCAAGTTGACCAAGCTGGAAGTTAAAGAACTCGATATGTCGTTCCGCAACGGATGGGTCGATATTCGTGATTGTCGCGTTGACGTCCACTGGCGCTACGCCCTTTTCGCTGGGGTAGAACCCGGAATCCGTTTCTCCGGTAGAGCCAAAGTGGGCGGCTCAGGAGACCCGATGATGCTGACTGCCGATCTCGAGGTCGACGACCTGGAGTTTCTCTCTCAAAGAATTCTTGATATGCCAGACGAGGAGCGCCGGGCCAACCGCGACAAGTTAATCAAGACCATGGAGGAGCGGACTTTGAAAGAAGACGCGCCGGGGCCCTTCTCGGTAGAGGTGAGGGGAGCCCGAGCCGTGATAAAATTAGCCGAGATTCAAGCCGCCTCGCAACCTTCCGAGGTCCGCGTCCGGGCGACTCTCGAAAGTGTGAAATCCTTACCAGGAAAGGACCAGTAATAGTCGATGTTAGCCAGATTTCTTCTTCTCTTGATTCTTCTCTCACCGCTAGCCCAAGCGGCCGGACCTTCCCGGAACTCGATTCCGGAACCCGAGCTCTTGCCCACCAACGACAGTTATTCGATCGCTGTGGTCAAGTTGCGTCAGGACGACGCCGCCATTCAAGAGCTTTTAAAAGCGGCATTGGAAAGCATCCGCTCGGGAGAAACCAAGCTGCCCAAGGACATGGCCGAGGTGCAGGACTATCTCAGTCGGGGTGACCGGGCCAAGATGTTGGCCGAAGGACTGCCCTTCCAGGGGGTTCGGGTCGACCGCCTCCTCGATTCGGGTCATACCTCCCCAACCTACGCCTTCACTCTGGCCGGTTGGCGAGGTCTACAGCGGGTGGTCTATAACAGCCTGGCGGCCAATTCCGAAGGCGACGCTTTCCCCTCCGAGACCTATGCTGAGACCGAACTTCTCAAGCGAAGCCACCACGCCGACCCAACCTGGGCCGATAACTTTGCTAACGTCGACGGAACGTTCTTGTTCGCTCCTAGTGGCGCTCGGGCCAAGACTTTGATCGATCGAATGACCCAGGGGGGCACGGCCGAGGAGGGAGAGCTTCAAAAAGCCTATCAACAGCTGGCCAAGTCGACCGACGCCTATGGGGTGTTGGTGAATCGCGCCCAAGCCTTTTCGACTCTGCTCAAAGATTTCGACAACGAGCACATCAACAAAGTGCGTGACGCCGTCGGTTCTGAGCGTCTTGACCGTGTGGTCGACAGCGTAACCAAGGCCACCTGGAAGGTCGACATCGTCAGCAGTGAACGGGCCGAGTTCGAAGCCTTGCTTGAGCTTGACCCCAAGGACGTGGCCGAGGCGGTAGCCGCCTTCGAAGAGGGCCAGAAGAGTCTCGACAAAGAGAGCATCGCGGACTTCAAGTTATCGAGCACCGACAAGACCGTCACAGTGAAAATGGCCATGATCGGCCTCAAGAAGGTTATGCTCGACGGTATGACCTCTTTCGGTAAAAGCCAGTCTTGAACCCTGATTTTTAGACTTGGCAAAAATCAGGTTGACGAGTTTCTCCCGATCGGCTAGGCTAAGGCCATGACTTGACCCTTTTTTTTCTGGTCGGGTCTAAATTTTCCGAAAGGGAACCCATGGGCGAGTTTTTTGACCTGATCCGAGAGGGCGGAATCTTCATGGCGCCGCTGCTCCTCGGTTCGATGATAGCCATCGGACTGGGAATAGAGCGCCTTCTCTACTTCTTGAGTTTAGAGGCTGGAGGAGACCAGTTCCGCCAGGAGTTACTCCAGTTAGTCAAAGGCAACAAGGGCTCCGACGCCCTGGCCCTCCTGCAAGAGCGCAAAGGGGTGATCGCTGAAGTTGCCAGAGCAGCAGTGAAGAACTGGGAGATGCCACCCGAGGCCTTCGACGCGGCCGTGGGTCGGGCCGCCCGTTTCGGAGCCAAGCCTTATTCCAAATTCATGGCTGTTTTTGAGACGACCGTAACGGCTTCGCCTCTGATCGGTTTGCTGGGGACGATTACCGGTATGATGGGAGTCTTCCGGGTGGTGGCCCAGAAGCTGGCCAACGATCCACACGCTAACACCACCGGCATCACGGCCGGTATTGGAGAAGCTCTTATCGCGACGGCCACGGGAATCTTGGTGGCCGTTCTCGCGCTATTCATCCACAACGCCTTTCAAAGCTGGACCGACGCCCAGCTCGATGAGGCCGAGAGGGTGGCGGAAGAGCTTCGCTTGGCTCATCGGACCAAGAGTGCCCCATGAGTCTTTTCGGAGAGCGAAGACGACGGCGCGCCCCAAAAATCGAGATCATCCCGATGGTGGATGTGATGTTTCTACTCCTGGTATTCTACATCTTGTCCACCATCGCTCTCACTACTCAAGAGGGGATCCCCGTCCAACTCCCAACCGCCGCCAGCACCGAGAGAAATCCGGTGGAGGAAATCGTGGTGACGATCGACCAAGAGGGTGAGTTCTACCTCAACAAAGAGAAGGTCGAACCGGACCGACTGGGGGCAGCTTTGCAAGAGCTGGCTATCACCCAGCCGGGCGGTATGGAGCATCTTCGCAAAGGCAATATCGTCATCAACGCCGATATGAGCGTGAAGCACCGTCAGGTGGTTCAGGCCATGGATCAGCTCCGCAGCGTCGGGATTCAAAACTTTGCTATCGCCACTGAGGTGACCACCGAGTGAAGACGGTTCTGGCTTGCCTCTTGCTCTCCGGAATTCTTCATCTGACGCTGTTTCCGGGGTTCTTGAACTGGATGCTGACCGGTAGTCACCAGACGGCCAGGGCAGAAGGCCCTGCCAAAGTTCAGGTTCGTCTGGTTGAACGCAAAAAGAAGCCCAAACTCAAACCCGTTCCCAAAGCTCCCAAGAAGAGAATCGCCAAAAAACCCAAGGGTGTCAGCAAGCCCGAGCCCACCACCCGGCCTAAGCCGAAACCTAAGGCTCAGCCCAAGCCGAGTTCCAAGAGGGTGGCCACCCGTTACCCCAAAGCCAAGCGCAAGACCTACCCTAAAGCGAAACCGCGTCACTATCCGAAGGCATCGCCCCGCACTTCCACCAAGCCTCAACCCAAGAGAAGACCGAAGATTCTGACCAGCCAGCAACCCAATTCTGGTTGGCGACCTCCCGTGAACGACCGAGGCAACGGCCAAGCCGGAGATGTCGAG
>CAYRFU010000437.1:0-5062 GCA_964423525.1 uncultured Burkholderiales bacterium
CCAACTTCGGTCCGGAAGGCATTACGCAGGGAGTTGATGACCCAGGTCTTCATAGTCTGCGGTCCCGCTTTCAACCTGTGATGAGGATTTCACCCTCTCGCAAAAGTTACGGGTAGCTTAAGTCGACCAGAGAATTGCGAAACTCCATCGGGGCCAGTGGAGTTGCGCTCTCGTAGGTCGTTGCTGCTTGAGGCGAGAATCTGCCCGGATGAAGACGAGGGGGTTCGTTCTGCTGGCTCTGGGAATCCTGATTCTCAGCCTGGTCCAAGATCAGTTTCTCGCTCGCCAGGAAATCGACGGCGTGCGGCCGCCCAGAGCAAGTCGCCTTAAGCCTCTTTTGAGGGCCTGGCCCTACCCTACATTCCGTGCGAATCGGCGACTCCACTCTGCCCTATCGGTCCCCCAAAGGACCCTCCCACCAGGAGCATTGTCTTCAAGAGGAGGGAGAAAAGAGCGCGGACCGGGTGATTCTCTCGAGAGACGAGACCGAAGAGAGCGCTGATACGCCTTATCCCCGCCCCTCCACCAGTAGAGGTCATAACGCGCTTCAGTTGGGTCTGTTGGCTTTAACCCGGGCCCGCCCCAGTGAGCAGGCGGCGTTCTTTGGACTCTGGGAAGACAATCCTTTGAAGAAGTTCTACTCCCGCTTGAAGCCCGACCACAAGCCAGGACTCCTAGTCTTTCAGAGTTGGGAATTCGCCGAGCAACAGGGTTGGCACGACCCGATCACCTGGACCATCGGGGCACTTCCCGGAAAATACGCCGGCAAACCGTGGGACGATCGGGAGAACCAGGCTCTCCTCCAAGCCGCTCTACCCCTTCTTGACTCGACTCATCCTGTGACCCACCTCGTCAAAGCTCTAAGCCAAGGTGACCCAGCCTGTGTGAGAGGCGCCAAAGAGGCCCTGGTGCGTGCGCTCGACGCGGTATCCCAGGGTGGCCCACGGGTGCCGCCCCTCCTTTTGGCCGTCACAGCCGCTCAACGGGGCGCCCTCCCCGCTCTTAGTCGAGTGCTCGAAGAGATGGAGTTTCCCGACCACCCTGCGACTCGGTTGCTACGAAACCAGACTGTAGACGAGCCAGAATGGGCGCTGTTGGGACAGATCGGCTCAGGTGCTCTCGGACCCGCGCTGCTGAAGTTAAGCCGGTCTCATCTTCTGCCCTGTCAACTGGTCATAACTCAGGCCGCTCTCGAAGCTCTGCGTTCGCATAACCATTCGGCTATCCTCGAGACAGCTTCCCAAGCGCTGTCCACCGACTCTCCCTGGAAGGGCTTTCTGCACGGGCTCTCCAGACTCGACCAGGGCGGAGAGACAGCCAAAGCGGCTTTGGCCGAGTTTGACCAAACCGGCTCCTATTCCGACGCCAGAATGGCCGCCTGGCGCGCAGCTCCCGAGACCCAGAAGGCGACCATCAACCAGCTAGCCCGAGATTTCTTGCCGACTTCCGATATCCTGGGGGCTGCCGCTGTTCCCCTGGAACTCAAACTTGACCCCAATTTTCTAAGTGTCGGTGGTCACTCCATCCCGCTAGAGAACGACTGACTCGGCTCGTTATTCCTGCTTAGGAAGCGATAACTCTCCGGTCTGCTCAGACCTCTCCGAGAGGTCACCCACTCGGGCTAACTCGAGGAATTCTAAGGAAGGCTTGGGATCGGCCGGTTTCCGGCAACCGAATTACTCATCCAGTAAAACCCAATGAAATGCACCACGATGTGCCTGAAGTATTGGCTGCACTTCATCCCGAGCTAAGCGTGGCCAAGACGGATGCCTACCTCTTGGATGGGGGAAATCAGAAAGCTACTCCAAAGCGACTATTTGTCGGCTCAAATGCCATTGAGCGGACTGCGGCGCGAATGAGAAAGTTCCCCACCGCCTTTTTTGAGACCGCGGAAGGCCTGGGTATTGAGAATCCGCAAGATCTGGAGCCCAGACAGTTGGAAGACTTAAGCCGGTTTGAACTCCGGCTGCAATGTCGCGCGCTCCCTTAACTCCCGGGCCTAAGAGCCAGGAGGCCGTATCGGCGACCGTGCTGCAGGTCTGTTGGGACAGCTTAACCGGACCCCCTTTGGCGAGGTGGCAGCTCCCCGAATAGCCTGGCTTGCCAGTGTAAGAGCGATCCCTCCTAGTCCTCCTATGAGCGCGCCACCACAATGCTTGCAGGCAAATACCCCCCGACGGTGAGCAAATGGGCGGCCGCCAAGCCGGCCGTAGCAAGACCCCCCCAAGGCCCCGGTCTGGACACAGCCAGTCGATTCCACCTCCTTCTGGGAAAGTTCCGGGTCGGCTAGCCCTCAGCCGAGGGGGTGATCTGTATGGCATCGAAACCTGTCGAGTGGTTGTAGCGCGCTGGGTGGTGTTCTTTCTAGTTCTAGGCTTAGTCGTTTGCGGGTGCCAAGCCTGGGAGCCTGTCACTCCGAATGTTCGAGCAGGAGGCGATGGCCCTGATCGATGAGGCCCACCAGCGGGAAATGAAGGTGGTCCTGGACGTCGTTCTCAATCAGGTGGGACCCGACCACCCCTGGGTCAGCGACCCCGAGAAGAAGGACTGGTTTCATCACCAGGGAGGGATCACCGACTGGAACGACCAGTGGCAACTAGAAAACTGCGACCTGGCCGGGATGCCCGACCTGAACCAGGACAACCCAGAAGTCTACTCCTATCTCCTGGCTAACACGGCCGGATGGGTTGAGCGCCTCAATGTCGATGGTGTTCGACTGGACGCCGTTAAGCATATCTCAAAATCGTTCTGGGAGCGCTTTGTGCCGGACCTACGGGAGCGAACCTGGGACGGTCTCTTTGTCATGGGAGAAGCTTTCAATGGAGACCCCGGTTGTGTGGCCGATTACCAAAGACGAGGGATAGACTATCTCTTTGACCTTCCCTTCTACTACACCATGCGAGAATGTCTGGCTGAGGGGCAACCCATGGGTAGGCTGGGCGATCGGCTAGCGGCGGATGCCGCCTATCCCGACCCTCATCACCTGGTCACGGTGCTCGATAACCATGATCTTCCGCGCTTCGCCTCAAGCTGTATCGACAACTCGAAAGAGCGGCTGAAGACCGCGCTGGCCCTTCAGATGACCATGCGCGGAATCCCCTCGATCTATTACGGAACCGAAGCGGCCCTCGAAGGAGGCGACGATCCTCACAATCGACCCATGATGGAATTTGGACGGGAGCCTGAGTTGGAACAGTGGCTGCAGCGGTTGACCTCGATTCGGCATGAGCATTCAGTAGTGCGGCACGGTGACCAGACTGAAATCTGGCGAGATGACAACGTCTACGCCTTTGCTCGTCACGACGACCAGAACGAACTCCTCACCCTGGTTCATAACGGAACGGTGACGGCTGACCGCTCGATCCCGTTGAGGGAGGGGTCGCCGCTGCAGGAGGGCGATCACTTGGTCGACCTCCTCAGTGAGGACCGTTTCCAGGTGCGGGACGGACGAATCTCGGTTTCTCTCGAGCCCCTGACAGCCAGGGTCCTCGTCAAAACCTCACCAGGAACCTGAGGCTTGAAGCCCGCCAAGGGCTCGACTCGGCTAGCGACTTGCCGGACCTGGGGACCTGGCCCGGCAAGTCGCCCACTTGGCCCTTACTCCGACCGATAAGGATTCGGTTCGAGCATCACCTCGGGAGGGTCGTAGTTCAAACCGTTGCGAAGACCCATGGCCCGAATGAAGGTGGTCACTTGAGGAGCGATCCGTTGGCGCCACTTACTGCCGCTAAAAATGCCGTAGTGACCCGCGTCAGCTTCGAGATGGTGAAACTTCCAGCTAGGCTCAAGACCGCTACACAACTTGTGAGCGGCGGTCGTTTGACCGGGCGGACTGATATCGTCGCGCCCCCCTTCGACGGTCAAAAGACCGGTGCGAGTGATATAAGCCGGCTCGACAGGGCGACCGAAGTGGCGCATCTGACCCTTAGCCAGGTCTTCATCTTTGAAGACCTCTTGGACCGTTTCGAGGTAGAACCGTCCGTAGTTGTCGAGAACGGCGTTGTACTCGTCGTAAAAGCGGACGCCTTTATCGGCTTTGGCGTGGTCGCCCAGGAAGCGGTTGGTCCAGATGTCGAGATAACTCTGGGCGTGGCGGAACGGGTTCATCGAAAGGAAGCTCCCGAGGGCAACAAAGCCCGGAAAGACCTTTCGTCCGGCCCCGGGATAGTGGGCCGGGACCACCCCGATCAGGCCCTGCTCGAAAAGTTGGATAGCGTTGTCCTCAGCCAGGTCGGTGACCTGACTGGTGGCCGCCTCGGTGTCGATAGGTCCGCCCATTAAAACCATGGAAGAGGGCTCCACCAGCGAGCGGTCCTCGGCCATCAAAGCAACCGCAGCCAAAACGGGCACAGTCGGTTGGCAGACGGCCACGATGTTGGCTTTCGGACCGACCTGTTCGAGGAAGAATTTGACGTGGGTGACGTAGTGGTCGATGCCAAAATCGCCGGCCTCGATCGGGACCTCACGAGCGTTCTTCCAGTTGGTGATGTAGACGTCGTGTTCGGGCAGAAGCCTTTTGACGGTGGAGCGAAGCAGGGTGGCGTAGTGACCTGAG
This sequence comes from uncultured Burkholderiales bacterium, assembly GCA_964423525.1. Taxonomy (GTDB): domain Bacteria; phylum Vulcanimicrobiota; class Xenobia; order Xenobiales; family JADMJV01; genus CAYRFU01. The sequence goes on from CAYRFU010000437.1 coordinate 4,556, forward strand.
AGAGGCGCCACCACCAGCACCTTGGGATCGTTTCGGCGCACTCGGCGACGGAAGTGGATCAGGTCGCAGAAGGGGCTCTGGGCTACCACCCGCTCGCGCACGCGGACCCGTTGACCGTTGATGGTGGTCGACTTAATGTTGAAGGAAGGCTGGCCATAGTCTTTGGCCATCAACTGGCAGAACTCCTGAGTAGCCCCGGCCAAGTCGCGGCCATATTGGACCATCGGCTCGGGGTTACCGAGGAGGCGGGTCAGGCTGGTTCCGGCTTGTACCCAGGTGAGGCTGTGGGAGCAGGCTTGAAACCAGGCTTTCTGAACCTGGCGAGAAGCTTCGTGGACAGGGTAGAGGATAGGGTTGAAGCCGCTTCTGGAGTGGGTGAAGCGGTCGGTCTCCCCCGGCTGAAGGTCCGCCGGATAGGCGTCACTGCTGAGTTGGGCGATCGATGTAGGCATGGCGACCCGTTCTGAGGGGAGCGGGAGACTCCTAGTATGACACGGGCATTTCCCC
>CAYRFU010000438.1:0-5048 GCA_964423525.1 uncultured Burkholderiales bacterium
TCTACGATTCACGACCAGAATTACTTCGTGGCCGCGCAAGACTCGCTTCCGGCCGGAATTCTAGTCGTCAGGGTCTTTCAAGCGGTAGGCGATCTCCGCCAAGAACTCGCGTAGGCGGTGGTCTTCCTGGCGGGTGCAAAGAGGGCAGGTACAGTCTTCTCTAATCGGGGCTCCCATCAGCTGAACAAACCCTTTCCAAAGCAGGCTTTGAGTCTTTCAGAGACGGCTTCTCGGGTTGAGTCGCCAAGGGCGTGAGCGATCTCAGTGACCAGGCTTCGTCGAGCCTCTTTCAAGTGACGCCGGTCCGAATGATTCAGGCTACCTTTGTGGCGGCGAAGTTTTCGAAGGCCTTTGTAGACCTGAGAGATGGCGAAAGGGTCGCCGCTCGAGAGTCGCTCCTGGTTGTTTCGCTGACGAACCTTCCACTGCTTGCTGAGCTTACCGTCCCAATCTTCTACGAAATCGAGAACTTCAAGGGCTTTCTCTTCATCGATGGGGGGGGCGAACGGTCTCTTCTAAGTCGCTTTTGGGGACCATCATTCTGAGTCCTTCGCGGGGAAAGTAGAGAACGGCGAACGTGGATCGGGAGCCGGTGATCTTATCAAAACACTCGATCCGGCCGATACCGTGGTTGGGGTGAAATACAGACTGTCCTTTTCTATATATGGTGATTCCTCCTAGAGTAGTGTGGGGTGCATAACAAACCCGGCCGCCGAGGGGGTGTTGTGGTGGCCGGTTTTCGGGTGGATGTTATTGCACTACATCAATATTACCATAAATCTTACCCAAAAGCAAATTTTACCCACTGGTGATCCCAAAAAAAGCAATTCGTCTGTCTCTCAAGAGCGAGTCCGCTACCTCTGCCAGCACGGCGGACCCCACCGCCAGACAATCCTCGTCGATGGCAAAATGGGGAGTGTGCAGATCGCGAATCGGTCGGCCCGGCTGCTCAAGCCCCGCGCCCACAAAAAAATGGCCCCCGGGACCTTCTGGGTGACGTGACCAAAGTCTTCACCCTCCAGTCCGAAGGGTCGGTCAAGAATCTCGAAGTCAGGAAAGAGGCGGCGGTAGGCCTGGTGGATATGGCTGGTGACTCCGGGATGGTTGACCGTTACCACCTCACCCGGGGTAAGTTTGAGTTGGTAGTCGCCACCTAGCCCCCGAGTCAGCTCAAAAGCCCGTTCCAGTTCGTTGAGCATCGTCTTGCGAGCCCTATCCGAAAAACTTCGAGCGGTTCCGGTCAGATGAACCGTGTCAGGGATGATGGATGAAACTCGCGTCGCTGGCGAATCAGCTCGCCGCTCATCTGTCGGGCCTTGTCCGCAAAATCGGTGGTCACCCCCGCAGGGCCGCCATCTGCACTCCTTCGAGGGCTTGCTCCAGATCGGCGATCAGGTCCTCGACCTGCTCGATTCCGGCCGAGTAACGGACCAGGCCCTCGGGAATCCCCATGGCCTGCCGTTGCTCGGGAGTGCTCTCGACGTGACTGGTGGTGCGAGGGACGCCGACCGTGGTTTCGACGGCGCCCAGATTGGCCGCTCGGTGAGCATAGCGCAGCTTTGGCAGCAGTGTCTTGAGGGCTTCAAAACCGCCTTTATGCGAGAAAGACAGCATCCCCGTATAACCTCTCATCTGCTGTTGGGCGATAGCGTGACCAGGGTGGCTTTCCAATCCGGGGTAATAGACTGCTTCGATGTCTTGGTGCCCCGAAAGAAAGCGAGCCACCGCCAGGGCGTTGGCGTTCTGGCGCTCGATTCTCAAAGCCAGAGTCTTCAAGCCGCGCAAGAGGAGATAGCCCGACATCGGGGCCAGGGTGGCTCCGTGAATCTCTCGGTAGCCGTAGACTTGTCCGACCAACTCGTCTGAACCGCACACCACTCCGCCCAGGGCATCAGCATGACCTCCTAGGAACTTGGTGGCACTGTGAACGACTAGGTCGGCGCCCAGTGCTAGGGGTGACTGGTTGAGCGGTGTAGCGAAAGTATTGTCAACCACCACCAGAGCTCCGACCTGATGGGCAGCCCGGGCCAGGCGCTCGATGTCGACCACCTTCATAGTGGGATTGGTGGGAGTCTCGAGGTAAACCATCTGGCAGCCGCGCCCTATGCTCTTTTCCAGGGCCTCGTGGTCGGTGGTGTCGCACAGGTCCACCTCCACTTGAAGCTGAGGCAAAAAGTCGAGGAAAATCCGGTTGGTTCCCCCGTAGGTGTCCTTGACCGAAACCACTCGGTTACCCGGTCGGAGGAAGGTGTGCAAGATTCCGCTAATGGCTGCCATTCCGGTAGCGAAAGCGGTGGCCCGCTCAGCCTCTTCGAGAGCAGCCATTTTAGCCTCGAAGGCGGCCACAGTAGGATTAGTGTTGCGACTGTAGATATGTCCTTCGCGTTTTTCTTGGGCCACCTCATACCATTGGTCGAGGTCGCCGTAACCGTAGCCCACACTCAGGACCACCGGAACCTGGGTTGCCCTCTCCCAGAGTGGTTGTTCCTCGCCACTCCAAACGGCTTTGGTGGCTGGGGAGATCGATCGATTCGGCATTTCCTTAGCTTCTCGGGTTGGAGTTGGGGACCTCCACTAGGGTAAAGATACCCAAGTGCGAAACCACCAGGGCATGGCCGTCATCGTCGAAGTCGCCTCGCTGGCCAAAAAATACGGCAAGGTCGAGGTGTTGAGGGGCTTAGATCTCTTGGTGTCCAAGGGACAAGTCTATGCTTATCTCGGCCGCAACGGAGCCGGTAAGACCACCACGCTACGGATCCTGGTGGGTATCACCCGACCCGATTCGGGCACCGTGCGTCTCTTCGGTCGCTCGATCGAGGGCCATCACATTGAGCTTCGCCAAAAGGTGGGCTACGTCGCTCAGGAGCAGAACTTCTACGGTTGGATGACGCCTCACTCCCTGGGCCGATTTGTGGGCGGCTTCTATCCCACTTGGGACGAGCCTCGATACCAGCAGTTACTCACCCTGGCCGACCTTCCCCAGGAGCGAAAAATCCGGACCTTCTCGGGAGGCATGAAAGCTCGTCTGGCTCTGTCGGTGGCCCTGGCCCACCGCCCTCCCCTTTTGATCTTAGATGAACCTACCGCCGGTCTTGATCCGGTAGCCCGTCGAGAATTCCCGGGCTTGGTGCGAGAGCAAGCCGAACAACAAGGTCATACCACACTCTTCTCGTCTCATCTCGTCGACGAAGTGGAGCGGGTGGCCGGCCAGGTGGGCATCATCGAGTCAGGCAGGATGGTCTTTGAAGGTCCCCTCAATGAGCTGTCAAGTCAGGTCCGAATGGTCCGAGACCTGCCCCCGGAATGCCCAACACCCACCCCCTCCAGAGCTACTGGTCGGTTTGGTCCATATGAAGCTCAAGCCGTTCGACCTCCCTTTTGCGGCTCGAGAACTGGAGCGAGAAGAGCACCTGTGGGGCCAGGAGGTTGCCTCTAAAACCTTCCGCCTGGAGGGCCGCTATGCTCCGGGAGAGAGGCTGTTCGCAGGCTTGGAGGTAGAGAGCGAAACCCTCGATTGCCCCCTCCGGGTCTGGGCAGCCCGCCTGGAGATTCCGCGGTGAAGTCACTCTGGCGCAAAGAAGTCCTCTACCTGATGCCAACCCTGGCCTTCTTCCTTTTTTTCACAGGAGCGGATCTGATTTTTCTTCCCCTGGTGGACCGCATCGATGAAATCCAGTGGGTTCGGGTTCAGAACGAACTCTTGCCCGGGCAAAGCTCTGGCATCCTGTGGTATCTCTTCGGCCTGGTGGTGGCCTACAGTCTCTTTCCGCGAGAGTACGAAGAAGCGACGATCCATTATCTCCACACGCTGCCCGTCTCAAGACGCGGAATCTTCGGGGCCACATTTCTAGCCGGCGTGACCGTTTTAGCCATCACGTCGGTTCATCAACAAGGGATCTATTTTCTCTTACAGCTGTTCGAGAACTCCTCCATCTCGGGCGATCAGTTCCGTCTGAGCATCGCTTTGAGTGCGGGGGCCATCAATCTGGTCGTCGGCGTCACCGGATTGGCCCACGGCCTGCTCCTATCCTTTGGGAGGCACTACGGAGTTGTAGTCCTGATGGTCGCGGGCTACTGCCTGGCTGTCTACGAGGAGCATTTTCCCTGGTTGGTCCGGCTTGACCCCAGCCGGCTGGCCGACTTCGAATACGCTGGCCAGCAGCTTTTGATCCCCTGGTTCCAACTCGGGTTTCACCTGGTGGTAGCGACCTTCTGCCTGGGTTTAGCCCATTTTCTTTGGAGCCAGCGGGGCGAAGAACTGACCTATCTTCACTTGAAGGCCACCTCGAGTTGGGCGGGGCGTCTTTCGCTCGGCTGTGCCACGACGGTGGCCTTGATTCTCCTGTTGATCATCATCGCCCAAAGCGACGGTCCCGAGGAGACTTCGGGAGAGTCCTCCAAGGAGGTCAGTTACCAGACTGCCCGACTCCGGTCCAAGCATTACATTTTTACCTATCCGGTCAACCTTCGCCACCAGGCGGTGGCTCTGGTGGAAGAGGCCGACCCTCTATTTCTAGAGGTCTCCGAACGGTTCGAAGTGGAACCGGGTTCGCCGGTGGTGGTCGATCTCACCGACGTTAGCCGTAGTCATTACGGGGTGACCCAGGCTGAAAAAATCAAAATCGACCTGACCGCGTCCGAGCAACTCGACTTTCATCTCCATACTTTGGCTCACGAGACCACCCACGTGATGGCGGCTCGACTGGCTTCCAGACGGCTTTATAATAACCAGCGAACGACCTACTTTTTCAACGAAGGGGTGGCCCAGTATGTGGGTTTTGAGACTGTCAACCGCCCTATCCCCCGCCGTCAGGCTCGCCGCCAAGCCCGCCTCAGCGCCGAGCGTTCTAAGGCTTGAACAGTAAGCAAGCGGAAGATACCCCTTTGGAGGAGTACGACTCGGCTCACGCCCGCAATGAGGTGCTTCAGGGAGCTGCCGACGGTTACCTGGCCTGGGCCTCAGCCAGTGGCCTCGGAGGGGGAGCGCTGGCACCGGCCAGTCTCGTTGCGGCTGGAATTCACGGCCTCAAAGGAGCCACTCATTTCAT
>CAYRFU010000439.1:0-5040 GCA_964423525.1 uncultured Burkholderiales bacterium
CTTCATCTTTGGTGGCGAGGTTTCGAACCTTTTGAAGCCAAGCGTAACTTCCGGGCTGGCGCCAACTCCAGGCGGTTGCATTTTTCAGCTGGCTCAGGGCGTGACTGTAGACTTCTCCCGAGCCAGGGTCGTGGTGGATAGCCCAGTCAGCCACCCGAGCCGGCCGCTCTGCCGGCGGCGCCTCGGCGGTCGCTCGATAATACTGTTCAAACCCGCTTCCTTCGAAAGCGGACGCCGTTGCTTGTCCAAAATTGGGGAGAGAGAACGTCTGGCGGGTTGGAGCGGATCGTTTAGGGGTCCAGGTGGGGGCCATAACCGCAGAGGCCTCCCAAGAGGACTCAGAAACGAACGTCTCCTGTTCCGTTTGGGTAGAGGCCCCTTCTGGCCGGGAACGCACCACTTTGTAAGGGATGGCCAGGCTAGCCCGCGAGATCGGTTTCAAAGCACACCTCCAATCGCGACGAGTTTGGCCGGACCATTCTAGTTTAGACCCCACCGCTGAAAAATTCTTTAACGCTCCTGTGACGGCAAAGCATGAAACCGACACCGTTAAAACTGGGCGGCCTGGACGTCGAAAGGACTAACTGGCGCCGACTTCTTACTCCGCCCGCTCAACTCACGTATCCGAGCCGATCCAATGTTGACGTCCAGACCGTCGCTCCAGGACTCGACCTGGTCACCATCAACGACTGTCGCGAAAGACCGATGGAACGGACCATCCGGATAGGTTCGGGCTACTCGCAACTGCGTGTTGACGGTTCTGGAGCACCGCGCTCTCTCAGAGAACGGGACTTACTCGGCAAACCGACTTTCGCAGCTTTTCTGGTGGGACCGGGCTCCTCCGAGGCGATTTGGGTGGCCGCCACCTTCGACGACAAAGGGGACCCTCAGCCCGTCAGCGGCGAAGAGGCCCAGGAGGCTGTTCAGGCGCGAGTGAAGAACTTTGAAGGCCAGTGGGACAGCTACCGCCAGGAAGCCATACTAGCGACCCTCGACAAGGACGTTTTCGGAAGCGCCGCCAGTGGTCCCTTCCTCTCCCCGCGACTCAGCCGCGGAACTTGACGCGCTCATCAAGGGCGCTTTCGGTTAAGCCTTTTTTTGGAGGCTCTTGCTAAGCTGCTGAGATGTCAGCCCAAAACCCACCTACCCGCGAGTTCCCTCATGTCCTGACCCTGCTGTTGGGAATGATGGTGCTCTTCACCGCCCTCACCTGGTTGCTGCCAGCAGGAGAGTTCGAGCGCCAGGAGGTTGGGGGCAGAGAGGTGGTCAAGCCCGGCACTTACCAAAGGGTCGACCAGCAGGGTCAAAAGTTCCTCGATTTCCTGCGAGCCCCCATTAAGGGGTTCCGAGCCGCCGCCGACATCATCGGTTTTGTTTTTCTGGTGGGCGGCGCCTTCGCCGTGGTCAACCGCACGGGGGCGATCGAAGCCGCTCTAAAAGCCGTGATTCGTTGGTGCGCCGCCAAGCCGACCCTCAAGCTGGCAGTGATTCCCATTTTGATGGTCCTGTTCAGCCTGGGTGGGTCGACCTTCGGTATGGCCGAGGAGGTGCTGGTGTTCATTTTGATCACAGTCCCACTGGCTCGCTCTCTGGGCTATGACGAAGTGGTGGGCGTGGCTATCCCGTTCGTGGGGGCTGGCGTCGGATTCGCCGGAGCCTTCGTGAATCCGTTTACCCTGGGCATTGCTCAGGGCATCGCAGAGCTTCCACCGGGAAGCGGATTTCGTTATCGACTGTTCTGCTGGTTTGTGATGACTTTGGCTGGTGTCGCTTTTGTGGCTTACTATGCCAGTCGCCTCGACCAGAGTTCTTCCGAGGTTGCTAGCCAGTCCGGAACTGGTGACTTCAACTCCCGCCACCTGGTCGTGCTCAGTCTTTTGGCTTCGAGCATTGGACTGCTGGTTTACGGCGTCAACACCTGGGGCTGGTATATCGAGGAGATCGCCGCTCTTTTTTTCGGTTTGGGCCTTCTTTCGGCGGCGGCCTATGGTTTGGCCGCCAATGAAGCGGTGGAAGCCTTCGTGGAGGGGACTCAGGAAGTTGTGGTGGCGGCTTTGATCATCGGCTTCTCTCGCGGCCTGTTGGTGTTGGCAGAGCAGGGCAAGATTATCGACACGCTCTTGAATCTGATCGTCAGCTTGGCCGAAGGGTTCCCGGCTGCCGTCTCCGTGGTCGTCATGTTCTTTTTCCAGAGCTTTCTCAACTTCTTCGTTCCCTCCGGTTCTGGCCAAGCGGCCCTGACCATGCCGATCATGGCTCCTCTGAGTGATCTTCTGGGTATCTCTCGTCAGGTGGCCGTCTTATGCTATCAATTTGGCGACGGAATCTCTAATCTGATCATCCCCACGAGCGGCATCACGATGGGCGTCCTTCAGTTAGGTGAGGTCGAATACGACCGCTGGTTCCGCTTCGCTTTGCCCCTAGTTCTCTTGCTATCAGGCCTGGCCATCGCCTTATTACTCCCTCCCGTGGTGCTCTTCGCCTGGCAGTAGCACGATGAAACGTCCTCTGGCTGCTCTTTCTCCCTGGATTGGCCCTTTACCGGACTACTTCCCGCTCTTCTGTGAAAGCTGTCGTAATGTTCCCAACGTAGATTTCTACGTCGTCTGTCAAGAACGCCGAGGGGGGCTTCCCGACAACGTCAGGTTGGTGGACCTTGACCTCAGAGGATTAGCCCGCCAGAAGCTGGGCCTGGAACCTTGTCTGGTCCATCCGCTGAAGATGTGTGACCTGAGGCCGATGTTCGGAGTTCTCTTTGAAGAAATCCTAGAAGACCACCAGTATTGGGGTTTTGTCGACCTCGATCAAATTTTCGCTACGAGCCTGAGCGGAGTTCTCGAAAGAGCGCGGCAGGCCAAACCGGACATCATCAACCTTCACAAGAAATTTACCCACGGACCGAGCCTTTTCGCCCGCAACCACCCGTCGGTGAATCGACTGTTTGAAAGGAGTCGCCATTGGTCTTGGGTGACCCTGACCGGAGAACATCTGTGCTTTGACGAGTGCGGCCGAAAGTATGCCGAAATCTGTCATCGGTTGGGAGCCCCGAATTGCTACACCGATACTCCAGGAAGCTTTCTTGAGCTCGACCCCGACAGCCGGATCGAGCTCGACCCCTTGGAGTGCTTCACCACCGTCGTGTTGAGGGAATCCCGAGCCGGGAGGCTTGACGTCTGGGCCGAGACCGTTGCCAATGAAGGGCTAGCCGACGGAACAAACATCAGCTTGATCGAGGCCAACTGACCGACAGCACCGGAAAGACCTGGCACCTTTATCATCGGGTCACGGAAAAAGCTCGAAGAGAGTTCATTACCCCGACTGGTCAGTGCTGCCGGACCGATTCTACGTCAATCGCTACGGCTTCTTCGAGGGCGGCAGCCCCCGCCGAAACCTGGTCAAGAGCGTCGCCAGGCTGGCCGGAGGCTTCCTACAAACGCTCAAGGACCTTCCTCCAAAAGGCTGGCTTCTGAAGCCGGGTTATCGGCCCATCCCGGCCATTTCTGGTGACAGCCCTAGACATTGGTCTAGAATGGCCTGATTGAGGCGACGACCCCAGCAACCCGCGCACCATTTCTACGTGGTAGAGGACCCTCTGACCGTGTCGGGAACAGATTGGCCTCGTGGAGGAGAACGCACCCCCAAAAAGTCTCACCGGCTACGACTGGCTCCTGGTGCTGGTCTTGACGGGGACGGGCCTATTCCTAAGGGCCTCCACTCTCGATTTTCCGGCTGAATACTTCTTCGACGAAGTCTACTACGTCGAAGCGGCCGAGGCCCTCTGGAACCTCGAGCCCGACCCCAATTCTGTCCATCCTCCCCTGGGCAAGCTTCTGATCGGCTTAGGAATGAAGCTCGCCGGCTTTTGCGGCCTGGCCGAGTCGGTCGGTTGGCGGCTGACCTGTCTTGTCATGGGCGGCGCCTGCATTCCCCTTACCTACTGGCTGGCTCATCGACTCTCGGCCGGTCAGAGATTCGTGGCTGCCCTAGCAGCTGGTTTCGTTGCCGTCGACCACCTTCATGTGGTCCAGAGCCGAATCGCCATGCTCGACATGCCGATGGCTTTCTTCTGTCTCCTGGGAGTCTGCTTTAGTCTGCGCTATGCCGAGCAGGGCCAACCTTTAGCTCCAGCCCTGGGAGCGGGGCTCTCCTTTGGACTGGCCACGGCCTGCAAATGGAGCGGGCTTTTCGCCGCGGCCGGAGCGGTCGCGGCCGTGGCTCTCTGGGACTGGCGAGAGCGAAAGCCTGCCCAGGTCGTTCGCCTCACTCTTTGTTGCGCTCTTTTGATTCCGCTGGTCTTTCTTGGTTCCTACTTTCATCACTTTCAACGCCAGGGGTTTTCCCTGTCCTCGGTGGTGACGATCGGGGACGAAGCCGACCGAATGGTCTCGTTTCGCTATGACGAGAATCAGTTCCAGCACCGCTACCGCTCCTACTTCTATAGTTGGCCGGCCCTCTACAAACCGGTTTGGTATTACTACCAGGAGACCGATGGGATCGTGGAAGGGATCGTCGCTTTCGGTTGCCCCGTTTTCTGGCTGGTCAGCGGCTTTTTCCTGATCGAATCGATCTGGAAGGATAAAGAACGACTCTTCCTGCTGACTAACTATCTCGGCAACTGGCTTTTGTGGATCGTCTCCACCACCGGCGGGTTCTTCTACTACATGTTGCCGGAAGTGCCCTTGATGGCGTGCGTTACAGCGCTGGGATGTCGGGAAGGGCTCCGTCGCCCTGAAGTGGCTGTCTTTCTCGTGGCTCTACTCGTCTCGGCAGCCCTCTACATGCCGTTCGCGGTCGCCTATCCTGTTGAGGAAAGTTACTTCCGTCGACTGTTTATCAGGAATTGGATTTGAAGGCTCCTTCGGTCAAAAGCCATTCAACGCCTGGCCGAGTCAGGGCTGAGGAGCAGTGGTCTGTAATGGTTGGAAAGCCGTCCTCAAATCTGACAGACACCCGGTCGGGCTTCACCGTGTCGACAAAGCGGGCCGTGACGTCGGGTTGAGAGCTGACCAGCGTGTCGGCCACCGAGCCAGAGGTGTCTTC
>CAYRFU010000440.1:0-5032 GCA_964423525.1 uncultured Burkholderiales bacterium
CCAGCGCCCCCAGCTCGACCTCCCCGGCGCGTTCAACGCACCACCCCTCCCCCGGCTCCCCCGGCCCCAGCTGTTCAGAGCCTCAAATATGAGAAAAAAGAGTGCAAGACTCTGACCAACACCCCTTTTGACATCAACTGGACCGGCTACAGCACCTGGGACCGCCCGGTCAACAGCATCAACGGCCGTATGTCGCCCATCGGTCGCGGTTACGACATGTATCACCTCGACAACAACAACGTTGAGATGTGGCTCACCACCGACACCTACCGCCCCAACCGACTGGGCGCGATGGGTGCCGACAAAGAATATATGCGACTGGGTCTGAGAGCCCGGCTGGGGGCCTGGGCCAACGGCCGTCTGGAGGGTCAGCAGCCCCGTTCCCTGGTCGCTTCGATGGTCAAGCGGATGCAGAATCTAACTTGCGGCACCTGGAGCAACGTCGAGAAGAGGCACGTGGCCGGAGTTCCGACCTACCACGCCAGCGGCACCGACGAATTCGGCAACTACTGGTATGAAGTGTGGGCTCTCGAGCGTTACGGACAAACTTACGCCTTCGCCCTGCGGACTGATTATGACAACCGCTGGAACCGTCAGCTTCAGAACGAAATCGAGTACATCGTCGCCCACGTTCACCCTGAGGACTTCGAACTCTAACCCTGAGTCGAAAAACCTGAACCACCGCCCGTTTCCGTATCGGAGGCGGGCGGTTCTCTTTTGCAGGGCACTAGCGAACTTCAGATGTGACTGCTTGGCGACCCTCGAGGGCGCGATCAGCATCCAACAACCCCTGAGCTCCGATACAGTAGTATTGACCCTGTTGCTGTGGTGGACACATTTCTGCTCGGATAGCTGTAGCGAAAGCCACGTCGTCCGGTAGGCCTTGGGCGAGTCGCTCGCCATAAGCCTCCATGGCCGGCTCGGCATCGCCACTGAGGGCGGCCAATCTGAGGGCCGAGGCACCTTCCTCTCGTTTTTCCGAAAGGCTACCAAACCCTTCTCGGGTCATCACCGTGTAGGTCGATTGAACAGGGTCGTAGACAACCTCAACCATTCCCCCGTTGGTCCCACTCAGCCGATGGTGTTGGTGACCTTCTTCACTGGTCCAAGAGGTGAAGACGTCACAGCCAACTTTTGGCTCGTCATCACGAGGGTTGAGTTGGATACAGTTCCAGGCAACCGGGCCATCCTGGGAGCTTCTGTGACCGCGATAGCCCTGAAGCTCTATCGTGCGGTCGGGTTCCTGGTGGCTGATGGTAACCGGCTCGCCGCTGTTCTGGGGCAAGACCTGCTCAGCCATTCCCGCCACCCCCCGGCCTAACCTCAGGTTATCACTAGCCAGAGGCATGGACTCGAAGTAAGCCTCGCTATAGCTGGTGGCGGTGTCAAAGGGACCGGCTGGAACCTGCTCCTTCGGACCGTCAGGCAAAGCCAGGTAGCCAGCCGTAAGGGCAGCGGTGGTAGCGACAACGGCGAGAGTTCGACTCTTGATCAGGGCCCTACTCTAGTTGGCTACCGTTGAGACCTCGTCAAATGTCGGGGCGAAAAGAGTTCGATAGAGCTTTAAAGGCCGGGAGGTAGGTGGAGAAACGCTCTCGGTCGGCCAGGCCGTCGAGCACGTAGACCGATTCCTCCGTTAAGAGGTAAAGCCGATAGACCCTCTGCTCATCCTGGTTGTAGATAAATTTCCACCCTTCGCGTCCGTTGACTTTGACCCGCTGGTCGACCAGGAGAGGGCTACCAAGGCGAGTGACAATATCGTATCGCTGGCGCTGTTGGTAAGCCTCCAGGCTTCGCTTGTGCCGCTGGAAACGCTGAACAACAAAGAAGGCTCCTGGCTCAGTCTCGGTCTGAAGGGTGAGCACCTCGTTCTCCCGTTGGGGCTCCAGCGAGGCCCAGCCAGGCGGCACGATAATGGCCACTTTGAGCTCTTCATCGACGAAACGCTCGGCCCAGGTCACAACCGTGAGCAACAGGAGAAAAAGCCCGATTCGCATCGAGCCAACTTTGTTCGCTTCGACGGGACTTCCTGGCAGAGTTCCAGAACGGCTCCCTATGAAGAACCTGTGGCTTTTTGTTTTGCTTCTCGTGCTCCCCGCTTGGCCTCAGACGGCGCGCCCGGTAGTCGGTGAGGTGAAACAGCACGTCGTCAAAGAAGGCGAGTCGGTCTTCACGGTTGCTCGAGACTACGGTTTAGCGGTCGACCACGTCGCCTTTGCCAACGGCTATCCCGTGACTTCGATCGTGGTCGAACCTGGCACCACCCTCTTGATTCCCAACCGACGAGTGCTGCCGGCCAATCCACCCCGCAACGGCCTGGTTCTGAATCTCCCTGAACGGGGTCTCTACTTCTTTAAAAAAGGACAATTTCAGCGATTTATTCCGGTCTCCATCGGGGACGAAGAAGGGTTCTCCACGCCGCCCGGCAGCTACTCCATCATCGAGAAGATCAAAAATCCTACCTGGTATCCTCCCGCCTGGGCTGAAGAGAAAAAGCCTGTTCCTCCCGGTCCCAAGAACCCTCTTGGCGATCGTTGGATCGGACTGTCCTTGACCCGAACTGGTATCCACGGAACCAATCAGCCTCTCAATGTAGGCAACAGTGTTACCCACGGCTGTATTCGGGCCTATCCTGAGATGGTACGAAAGCTCTACGACGAGGTTGCGGTCGGCTGGCCTGTGCGGATCGAATACGAGACGGCCAAATTGGGGCGAGACACCAATGGGCAGCTCTTGTTGGTGACTTTTCCCGATGTGTACGGGCTCTCAGACCCTCTTCAGGCCAGTCGGCGACTACTGGAGAAAGCTGGCCTTGGCGATCGACTCGGGCGCGGCAACCTGAAAGACATCCTGGCTCTTACGCTCGGGTTTCCCGTCAACACGGTTCGTCATCAGACCGTTTGGCAAGAGGTCGCTCGCTAGACCCAGAGCGCGAGGGAAGGCTCGCAGCTAGCCCGAAGCGCCAAGGGTGCGAACGGAGGAATTTCTCACTCGAGCCAGGGCTGTCCTAGAAGGAGCCCCAGAGACCTCTTTCGAGCCTCGTCGAGCAAGCTGAAACCAGCGCCCGGGAGCGACTTCATCATTTTCTCCTGGAGAGCGAGGGCAACCCGGAGGTCGATCCGGCCCACAGGACTGCTATCGTGGCAGCCATGGAAGAGTATCTCGAAAGCCTGAGAGGAGTGGCTCGAAGCGACGACCCCGCTGGGGCCCTGGAGGTGGTGGAAGCCAAAATCCTCCAAGTTCGAGCGGCTCAAACGACTCAACAGCAACGGTTAGCAACCGAACCGACACTCTTCCCCTTCGTAAATCGTTTGTTGCTTCACTATCAGACTGTTCGCGAAGGTGCCCACCCCCGAAGGTTGGCCCAGATCCTGGAAGAAGCCCCCAACTTTTTGCGATGGCTCCGCTTGGAGCTCGCCGATCGTCTGGTTCCGCCCAAGCAAACCCGGGCCGTCTTTCATCTCGAGCAACTCCTGGAGGCGATCGAGGGCTTGCTCGAAAACGGGGAGGAGCTTCCGCCTATCGAGTCTGAGGTGGTTGAGCTCGCGTCCGGCCTGACGGGTTGGTTAGCCGAACCTTCTCCCGAGGCTCACCAGGGGCCGACACCCATCCCGGCCGTCAACAAGCTTTTCCAGGCGGTGGAAGCCTGCGTGGGAGAGCCGGAAGAGATCGATTTCTTATGCGCCATCGTGGGTCAGGCGAGACTAGCCAACCAACCCTAGGAACTAGGCCGGCGCACCAACATCAAAAAAGCCGCCCGTGAAGGACGGCCAAGATTTATCGCTTGTCACGAGCCTAGGCTGCAGTTTCGAAAGCGGCGTCGATTCGTTGCTCGACGAAATCTTCCGGTTTGTTGAGGGCGGTTGCCAAAACCTCGATCAGCAGCTTTTCGGCCATGGCGAGTTGGCGGCGGTCGGTGGTGTTGAGGCGGCCCTTTTTGTCTTGAATCTTACGAAGGCCTTTGTAAACTGTCGAAAGCTCCATGGCGTCTCCGCTGGCAAGCCTCTCTTGGTTTTTCCGCTGGCGAACCTTCCATTGCTTGCTCAGCGAGCCATCCCATTCTTCCAGGAAACTGAGGACCTCGAGAGCCTCGTCCTTCTTTAGGGGGGGCTGGACGTTGTCGTCGAGCGACTTCTTGGGGACCATCATTCTCATGTCCTCGCGAGGGAAATAGAGGGTGGCAAAGGTCGCTTTCGTGCCGGCAAAATTCTTGGTCTCGAAGGCCTCGACGGTCCCGATCCCGTGAATGGGGTGATAAATCGTGTCTCCGCTGTTAAAATGAATAAGTCTTTCCTCCTTTATCATCGACGGCGCGCTTCACGGCGCCGAGCCTTCTCGAAGGCTCTTTTCCTTCTTTCGCTGGGCTTCTCGTAGTAGGCCCTCCTCTTGACTTCGGCAAAGAGGCCAGCGCGCTGACACTTCCTGCGTAGTCTTTTGAGAGCGTAATCTAACGATTCTCCTTCTTCTAATCGGACTTCCAAGCTTCACCATCCTTTCAAAACAGAAATCGCCAACGTACAGGTTGGGTCGTTGGCGATGTGTTTACTGAGCGTTATTGCATTTATGTGTCAATATTACCATATTTTGACCGACAGGTCAAATATAGGTTGTAGGAGTAGGACTGAGGGCACTTCCTTGGCCAGCTAGGAAGCGAGGGAGCGCCGGCCGTCACCAGAAGAACGGGAGCGGTGGGGATCTTGAACGTCGAGCCGCTGCTGGTCGCCATCGAGGACGAGGGGCCGGTGGCTAGTGGGGTTGAGCGCAAAGCCCTCTTCTTGAAGTTGCTCCTTCTGCCGGTCAGTCGGGGAAGCCTGGGCGCTGGGTTCAAACCGTTCCAAAGGGTTGCCAGGGTCAGTCTCGGCTACAGGTTCGGCGGGAATTTGGCGGCGTTCGATCTGGGGTCCGGTGGGACGGCCGACGCTCTCCACCTCGATCTCCCGCCTGGGTGCTCGGGAAGGGTTGGACTGGGTAGCTTCTCCCTCTGTGTCAAGATGGGATGAGACAGATCTTGCCCCGAGAATTAATGAGTCTT